>DLME01000243.1 GCA_002479215.1 Syntrophaceae bacterium UBA7544 | reverse complement strand
ATGGGGATAGGACTGGAACCGTCCGAGAGAGGAAGGGCCAGGGCCGGTTGATGCTGAAATATTGTCAGCAGTAAAATCATCAAGGCTATCGATAGCCATCGGCAGCCAGAAGAAGGGTTTGTTATCTTAATTTTCATCATATGTTTTGTTTAGTCGAGTAAGCCGGTTTCTCCTAATATTGTATGTTTATTTATTACACTGTTCAGCACCCGACTATCCGGCGATGCCGCAGTATTTCCATCATTTATCCGTTGCCGCTGATTATTTACTACAGGACTACAGATGACCACATTTGTATCTTCCATAGCATAATTATTTAGTAAATACCATCAATAATTATGATACGGAAATCCTGCACTTACGGCAAAGTTGACGATTTCCCCAATGAAAACTATTTCAGCCCCCTGAAGATTTCAACTTCTCTCTTCAACCAGTCGATCCAGCCTTCGATTCCTGAGCCTGTTTTGCAGGACACTTCCATGATGGCGATGTCTGGATTCAAAGCCAGAACCCGTTTGCGCAGGACCGCAATGTTAAAATCGCTGAGAGACAGATAATCGACTTTATTGATGAGCAGTAAATCACAGATAGAGAACATCAGGGGATACTTAAGGGGTTTGTCGTCCCCCTCGGGAACGCTCAGGATCATCACGTTTTTGTGGGCGCCTGTATCAAACTCGGCGGGGCAGACCAAATTCCCTACGTTTTCGATGATGACGAGATCCAGATCACTCACAGCCAAGGCATCAATACCCTGGGTAACCATAGTGGCGTCGAGATGACAAAAACCTCCCGTCCTGAGCTGAACGGCGGGAATGCCCTGGGCGGCAACCTTTTCCGCATCAACTGTGGAATCAATATCTGCTTCGATCACGCCTAGCCGCAGGCTGCCCTTTAGGTTGGCGATCGTTTGAATAATCAGGCTGGTCTTACCTGAACCCGGTGAAGACATCAGGTTCAAAAGCATTGTTTTTGTCTTGCGCAGGCGTTCCCGAATCTCTGCCGCTTGTTTGATATTATCGGCCAGAATTTCCTCCTTGACCTCGATGAGTCTGATATTCTCCACTACTGCACCTCCATCTCTTTGATGTAGTACTCCCTTCCGGAAAGAAGCGTGCCGGCCCTCCCCCCGCAGGCGGGGCAGACAAGATCGCCCAATTTTGCCATCTCCGCTTCATAAGAAGCGGAACAAGTGTTACACTGCACCATGATCGGCGTCCGCTCGATTTTGAGTTTTGCCCCTTGGGCCACTGTGCCTTTGCTCAGGTAATCAAAATAGCGCTGAATCCACTCATCTTCAAGATCGCTGAGCTTGCCTACCTGCAGATGAATAGCCATCACCTGCCGGACGTTGTTTGTCTCGGCGTGCTTCAGCACAATCTTCAAAATACTTTCGGTAATCGGCAGCTCATGCATGTCGATACTTTATCCTTTGTTCATTAAAAAATATTCCGGATCATTATGCTTTCATCAATTTTTTCTCGATGATTTAACATTTTTTAAGTATCCGGAAAAGTAATTTCGGAATGCCCGGAAAGGTTCGATGCTTTTTACAACCTTCATATGCAGGACAGCTCCTTCGAATCCATGAAAAATGAAGCGTGCCGTATCAGCTGCATTCAGACTGGCCGGTAGGGACTTGTCACGCTTGGCTTCCTTCAGGCATAACTCGATTTGAGCAATGAGCGTTTCGATAACTATTCCCAGATGTACGCGTAATCGTTCATTAGTGTCGGCAAGCTCCAGCGAAAGGTTCCCAATAGGGCAGCCCAGGGCAGCGCCGTTTTTTTGAAAAGCGGTTTCGTAATATTCAAATAGTTTTTCCAACCGTCTCATTGGCGGTATTTTTTTGTCAGCCAAATAGCGCGTGAAGATTCCGCTGATCATTGCATTGAAATAATCGATAATCTCCAGCCCAAAATCTTCTTTGCTTTTAAAATAAAAATAGAACGAACCCTTGGGAACGCCCACAGCCTGAAGAATCTGCTGGATACCCGTGGCGTTAAATCCTTGCGCATGAATAAGTTCAGCGCCTTTGCGGATGATCTCTTCATGGGTATTGGTTCGCGCCATTGTTAATTCTCCTTAATATAAGGACATATCAACTTTGCATAACCTTCAGGAAAGCGTCAAGCCTTCCTTTTTCCTGAAGGACCTGGGCCGCCATTTCCTTGATCGAAGCCGGCACTGAGGGCAACTGTTTCCTCTCCATTAGTTTAATAGCTTCGGCTGGGCAGCCGGTCACACACAAGCCGCAGCCGATGCACTCTAATGTATTGACAACGGCTACATCATCCTTGATCTCAATAGCCTTCATCGGGCAGCGTTCATCGGCACAAATAGCACAGCCGGTGCATTCATCACTTTCGACGTGTGCTTCAAAACGGCTGGGTTCAAAGGCGTGAGGATGCTTTAACTGTGTTCTTCCCCGCAGAACCGTACAGCAGCAAGGGCAGCAGTTGCAGATCATATTAGCGCGGTCAGCGCTGTTATTGCTTGTATGAACCAATCCTGCCTCTTCTGCTTGATTCAGCACCTTCATTCCTTCTTCTTTGCTGATCTTGCGAGCAAAACCCCGCTCCACAAGGAATTCAGCTATTTCACCGAAGATAAGACATACTTCTTTGGGTTTATCGCAACCGGCCAAGCTGACTCTGCAGGCGCATTTGGTGAGCGCGATGTAATTGGCATCACTGATGAAATTTTTGACCTCTTCATAGGGATGCACTCGGTCTTGGGCTGTAATCGCTTTTTCCACAGCAACTACTCTCATGAGCGGCGTCGGTTGACCGGCAAATGAAACACCCAGCGCGTCATGATGATACTCTTCCCATAGCTGGCCCAAACGCTTGTGCATGGGTGTTCCACCGCCTTTCATAAAGGGAAACTCAAACACACCGGGAATCAGCGGCAGCAGACCATAGAATTTCTCTCCCTCTTTATTCTTGGAATAAATAATGCCTTTGTCCGCCATTGATTCCAGATTTTTCTTTGCCTTGCTGTCCGCAACTCCGGCCGCCTTCGCAATACTGGAGACACTTTTAGTTTTATAGCTCATATTGACGGCAAGAGCCGCTTCCTCCGGCGTGAAAAGTGTGCGCAGTATCTCATCAATCGATTTTGCTTTTGGCGCCGTTGCCGGATGGGCATTCAGAATTTCCCTTAATTGTTCATAAATCTCCATGAGTTTCCCCCTTAACTTTTGACTTAACGCACAATATAATAGACCGGTCGTCTACAAGTCAAGAGATATTTATTTCCAAGCATAAACAATGGAAGTGTATGGCTTTGCGCAATATTGCCTGCTTGGCTCTTGACACGAAGGCCTTTATTTGTAAAACTCCAATTCTAATGAAACTCAGATATTACAAACGCAGTGCAGTAATATCTGTAAGTTGTAATGAGTCCCAAGTTTCAGAAGCGAAGCGCGCTAAAACTTGCTGGTCGAATTATCCCACGTGCGAAGCTAAGTGGGGCTATATTGTAATGAGACCCAAACTTCAGAAATGAAGTGCACCGAAGTTTGCTGATCGAATTATCCCGCGCAGCGGAGGGTAATGAGACCCAAGTTTCAGAAACAGAGTGTATAACCTAAAGGTCACGCGTTGTACATACGTCGAGGAAGCCGACGACGCTGCCAACAAAGATAGCGCTTTGAGTTAGAATTGGTATTAAATATTGAGTAGGAGGATAACTAAATGACAGACACGAAACTTTGCCGGCAACTGGCGGAAGCGGTCGGAGCAGGGAAATCTCCCTTGATCCCGAAGATATTTGAGGCGCTGGTCAACGATGATGAGGCCAGAGTATTGCTTGTCGCCGCACCGTCGGCAACAGCCGAAGAACTCGCCCAGAAAACTGGGCTCTCTGCAGGCACGATTACAACCATGATGGAAACATTATTTAACAAAGGGCTTATATTCAAAGCGAAAAAAGGCGGGGAGTTAAAGTTCTATCGTGTTAAGAACATTCCCCAAATGCACGATTCCACGTCTCTTACCCCCGGAATATCGAGGGACATCCTTAATATCTGGAAAGAGTATATGGAGAAGGAATGGCCGGAATATGGACGGACAGTCATGGAATTTGTGCCCGGTTCCATCATGCGGGTCGTCCCCGTCAACGAAGGCATCGAGCCGGAATCACGGATTCTTGCCTATGATGATGTGGTGAAAATCATCGAGAATGCCAAAACCCTGTCCGTTACCAGGTGTTCATGCCGCGTTATCGATGGCGCTTGCGGGAAACCTCTGGAAGTCTGTATGCAGGTGGATCGCGCCGCCGAATACAATATAGAGCGTGGTACGGGGAGAGCTATATCCAAGAGCGAGGCCATGAAAATAATGAAAAGGTGCGAGGAAGAGGGACTCGTTCATGTCGCCGATAATCGCCAGGTTGTCGGCCACGTTATTTGCAATTGTTGTAAGGACTGCTGTTTGAACTGGTCTGTCATGAAGGGGCCAAAAAAATGGGTTGCTCCCAGCCGCTTTGAGGCCGTAGTTGATCCTGATTTGTGTTCGGGCTGTGAAGCCTGCCTGGAGCGTTGCTTTTTCGACGCCCTTTCCGTGAATGACGATCTGGCCTTTGTCAATGTGGAAAAGTGTCTCGGCTGCGGCGTCTGCACTGTTTCGTGCCCCACGGAAGCAATAAAGCTCAAAGAAGTTAGAGCGGCGGATTTTGTTCCGATTTAATTTTACTTATCCTTACATTTTTCCGCGTTCTCTGGCGATATTCATGTAGGTTTCCACGACATTGGCCGGGGGCGTCCAGCGATCTGCGGGCGCTTTTTCTACAAGGTGTATGGCTTCAAAGGCGCACGAAGTTACACAAAGACCGCAGCCGATGCAGCGTTCTTTTTTTATCTGCGCAATATCATCGACCACGATGGCTTTCATCTGACAGCAATCCAGACAAACCCCGCATCCGGTGCAATCGTCAGCGGATACTTCGCCGTAAAAATTACTGTTCACCGCTTTAGCAGGCTCCTCAAGGTTGTTCAGATTTTTCAAGACCTGGCAGCAGCATCCGCAGCACATGCAGATGGCGGCCGGTCTCTGAGAATTTGCGGGTTGGAGAACTAGACCTGCCTCCCTGCCCTTTGCCAGAATTTCGAGCGCTTCTTCCTGGCTAATATTTCTTCCCAAGCCGTTTCCTTCGTAATAATAAGCCTGAGTACCGAATGACAGACAGACTTCAACCGGCCGATCACAGCCTTTACCAGCCATTTTGTGTTCGGTTCGACAGATACAAGGTGCGACCACAATTTTGGATTGGTTTTTGATAATTTGTTCGGCTTCTTCATAAGGCATGGTGGCAACATCTGAGGAAAGACTCTGCGAAATCGGAATTACCCGCAGCTGTTTGGTTTTTGGTTCAACCCAGATTTTGTTCAGCATGTAAGGGACATATTCGTTGAAATCCTTGATCAGATCCAGATTCAATCTCTTCACCTGAAATTCCCAGATTCCCACCACAAACTGAGCATTCATGTAAAGTGGCTGGCCGGGTTTGCCGGCTCTGAAAATGAGCCCCTTCAGGGACATATCTTTCAGAATAGTCTCAAGCTCTTTTTCATCCATTTTCAAACGCTCGGCAATGGCCGCAGCCGTCTCCGGCATCATCCCGAGACTCGCGGCAATCTCCGCTTCTTTGGGGGTAAACAATCGTTTGAGGATCCGAATTTCCACGCCGGTTTCTGTCGCCGGAAAGCCCGCCGGAAGGTTATCCAGATGCCGGGCAAGGTTTTGATAAACGTCTTTCATAAAAAATCTCCTTCAAATATTTGCCACTATTTAAACTTCTTCACATCTCTTTTTTGTTTCATCTTTGGAAGGTTGGACTGTTTTTTACGATTTGTTTTTATTGCAGGCATCGTGTAAACTGATTTCGCCGTTACCGGAGTTCCGGTTACAGAAGGAAGCGCTGCAACAGGAACTTTAAACCAGAATTTGGCTCCTTTGCCCAGTTCGCTTTCCACACCGATGGTACCGCCATGCGCCTCTATCGCCAGTTTACAGAACGTCAAGCCGAGGCCGCTGGAGTGCATTTGTTTGTGCTTATTGCTGTCGACCTGCCAGAACTTCTCGAATATTTTCTCATGATACTCCGGTGCGATACCCGGACCGGAATCCGTTATCATCAGCCGACCGAATGAATCATCGCGGGAGAAAGCAACGTGAATTTGTTTTCCTTTGGCCGAAAACTTTATCGCATTGGCCAAGAGATTAACAACCACACGTTTTATTATATCATGGTCGCATTCAACAAAAGAATCATATCCAGGCTCATCTAAAAAAATTTGGTCATTAGCCGCCAATGAGCCAATTTCTTCCACTGCCTCTTTGCCCAAAAGCACCAAATCATGAACCTTCTTGTCGAGAGGTAACACCCCGGCCTCCAGCCGGCTTACATCCAACAGCGAATTGATCATGGTCGCCAATAGCTTGGACTGGCTCACAATATCTTTTATTTTCGCCTTATTTTTTTCACTCATCGTCGGTTTGTTGAACATTTCAAGGAGTTGAGCAGAAGAAAGGATAGCCTGCAACGGGTTGCGCATATCATGAACGATCATGTTCGTCAGGTTATCCCGTAGCGCCTCCAGGCTTTTCAATTCTTGGAGGTTTTTGTTCAATTGTACAAGCAGTTTGCTTTTCTCTTCATTGGCGAATTCTGAAGTCTGTTTTGCCTGAAGAATTGCTTCCTCCGCACGCTTTCTCTCGGTGATATCCCTGATCACGACAACAACACCCTCGCGCCCCTTGAGCGCTGCGGTCATAATCTCCAAGGGGAAAGTTTCGCCAGTGCGTTTCTGGCCAGTTGCCCGTCCGATGTGAAAGCCAACCTTATCAATAGAATCGCGTATCTCGGTGGGACGGTCTTTATCCACCCGGCGGTCGAGGTAGAGTAAATCCGTCGTCTTTTTCACTACCTCCTCTGGAGAAAAACCAAAAATATTTACACTTTCATTGACCATCTGAATCCGGCGGTAGGAATCAACGACCATGATAACTTCCGTGCTGATGCTTGTCAGAATATTGCGTAATTCTCTTTGCCGCTGGACTGCATTGCGCCAGCGCCGGTAAGTAATCCATAACAGAGCAAGTATCCATAAGAACATCAGGTTGCTCACCCATTGAGCGTATTGATCTGAGATATACTGTAAGGACAAAATAATATTGAAGAGCAGGTGATATACACCTATGGAAATGGTAATAGCAAGCGCCACCCACAGGTTTCTCGTTTCGCGCTTCTGAATATCGGTTTCGATCATAAGAAAACCATTGCCTACCTGAAATAAATCAGGTCTTTTGCCAACAGCCGATGCATTAGAAAAAAACAATTGGGCTTCAGACGCTGGTGATTACTTGATTGATATTTTCGGCAATCCCCGGATTTGTTTCCCAGCTGAAATGCATTTTATTATACTGCTGATTCACATTTTTTTCCAGAAGTTTATTCGTAAAGACCCGATAAAAACCTAAATCAGAGATATCTTAAAACTGATCTATCCCGGATACTTGTACCACATCTTAAGTGGAAATTCCGGGTGTTCTTGATTATTTCAGATTGAAATAATGTGCGAAGGTGCTGGATAGAAAAAAACAATTTCAGGAAAGACATTAATGCTCTTGTTGCCGCCTACAAGTTAACTGAATAAAATGTTTTGATGATTTGCAAGTCGGAAGCATATGCTGGGCGACCTTTGCGTATCAATGAAATGTTGTCGGCGAAGGGACGTTCCCATTCCTCCTTTATCCAAAAGGAAGCAACAGGGCATCACTTTTTGTTAATGCAGAAACGGCACTCGGAACAGCAGCAGAAAGCCGTTGAGTGTAATGAGGGAACCGAGCACGGCTGCACCAATCGAAAAAAAGAATGTCTGCCGCGAGTTGGCTATGATCGCGACAGATGACATTACTATAGCTATCTGCAGCAGCGCTTCACCGAAATCAAAATAAGGGTCCTTGGCCCTGTTTACGTCGCGTTCGTGTTCCTGCTTTTTTGCCTCTACCAATATTGCCTGTTTGTCTTTCGATAGCCTGGCCTCTTCAGCCGATACCTTTTGTATTTCCACCTTGTAGTATTTGAGCGCCGCCGGTTTCATGGTATTACCGCGTTCCACTATCTGTGTCTCCAGCCGGTCCTTTTCTATTTTGTTCAGATATTCCCTGATATTCTTTGCCTGATAATATGCCCATTGATTGCTGGCCTCCTGCTGGGCGAGCAGCATTGCCTTCATGGAGTTGTTACCGCCCAGGGCGCATATTGCGAGAATAACAGCATAGATTGCTGTGAAAAGAGCGACCTTTTTGCCGAAAGAATTGCGACTTTTTTCTTCGAGTTCTTCAGGATTGGGTAGTTCTATTTCTGCCATGTTCTCCTCCAGTTTTTGAAGTGGGAGTATATATTATGAAGAATGGTCTTGTGTGTCAATGAAATACTAACCACAAAGGTAATACTTTGTGTGCGGGAAAACTACGTAAAAAATAAACAACAGCAGGGAAAGTTCAAGATGGCGAAAATTTGACGTGCATTCAATTATCAATTGTCAAGAATAAAGATTTGATCTCTATTTATTCTTGCTGAATACACCTACGAGTCAATAGATTCATGAAACGGGGAAAACTGAGCATTACCAATTGAAAGAGAGTAACATTAAAATCAACCGCGAGTATAACGAGTCGGCTGCATTGCCTTGCTGAACAATAAATTGATCTTTATTACCTGTCTCGTGTCAATGGTGCACCCCTCAGCCTCTCGAAGGCGACCCGGACTTTTTTTACCCTACCGTGATTCTTCCACCTTGTCGAATTTTCTCTTAGCCTCCTTGAGGATGGCATCGATATCTTTCTTGAGACAGTTAATCTGATATTCAAACTCAATGATGGAATCGCAGTATGGCGTTAAATAAATACGTTCGGGCTGTAAAGGAAAATCCCCCTTCATGGGGCCAGGGTCGCGTTTCTTAAGATATAACCATGCACAGGAAGGGCCAGCAAGAGTCTCCTTTGGCATTGCGCGGAAGTCAAGACCAAAACGTAACATTTTCTTCGTTTTCTTCGTCATTTTTTATTACCCCCATTGGATGAACCCTATAATTTTGAAAGATGATATTTGTAAGGGTCAATCTGCCTCCAAATGATTTTATCTCCTGCCCTTATACCTATTTTTTCATAAAATTCACGAGTTTTTCCTCTTGCTGATAACATATTACCTGTTATCTCGGTTGAGAAAGAGAACCCCACCGAAGTTTCGACAAAGAATGATTTCCCGTCGGTGGGAAGGAGATTATTTTTTTTCATTTTGGTCAGTGGTAAATAATTTTGGCTTAGAGCACCTTTGGTTATTTCCACTTCCACTGATTTGCCTTCCAAAGGAAGGACTTGAGGCGCAGAAATAACTTTTTCAATGCGTTCTATCTCCTCTTTTGCTTTTTTCAGTTCCTGACCCAGAATACCAAGATTAGTTACCTTCGCCCAATCCTTTCCTTCCTGAGCAAATTTAATTTGCAGGCCGATTTCTCTTTCAAGTTCATCGATTCTTTTCATGTTGAGAACCTCCTTTATGTATGTATTACTAAGTATGTTAAACACACATTCTGAAATTTGTCAAGAGAAAAATCATTACCTCTTACAAAGCAGGGGGCTTGGATTTATGAACCGTTCAAAGTGGATTTTATGTCTGGATGTATTCATCCCAAGAGTATTCAAGGCCTTGATAAAGGTGATAGTCATTTATTTCCGAGTGAAATGTTGTGTGAATTGGGAAAATAAGAAAAACAACCTTACAGGAAGAAATGTTTGCTGAAAACATCTACTACTGTTCAGAAGTGAGCAGTTGTCAGAATTAAGGATTACGGATCAAAAAAGAGTAACGTAAAAAGCAGCAGCGCTGAATCGGAAAAACAACATTACAGGAGAATATTTGCCAATTTTAATCAGGTGATGAAATTGAAAGAAGACAATTTCCTTATTGGAGTTGCCCTTACATTATTTGCCGGTGTCACTTGTTGGTGTTTGTATTTCAGTTGGTGATTTGGTTGACTTAGCCGACTTATTATTAGAATCAAATTTCGTTTTGCTTGTTATTTCCCTGAGTCTATAATTTTTTGATATTTGTGTACCTAATCTCCTAGTCGATTCGCGTAATGCCTGCATTAATTCATTCAACTTTCCTTCAGTCGCGAGATGATACCAAAATGTCGTAGGACTATAAAATTCATCACCTAGGTAGGCTACATCTTCAAGTAAATCAGTTTTCTCAGATGGAACATATATTTTTACGGATATTGTGGATTCTGTTTGATACAAACCGACAAAGGGAGGTATAGGCAATCCAAGAAGATTGAAAAAAACCCACCATTCTCCCCCAACGATGTAACACAAATTCCATGCAGAGAAGCTACTTTTGAAATATAATCTCTTGATTTCTCCCGCCATGATGGCATCAACACCATAAATATTTTGAATATTACTATCTTTATTATCAATATAAATAATCTCTGTGAAAATATTGCTTCTTTGCAAATCTTCCGCTAGATACTGAGTATATTGCTTTGCCAATTCTTTGGTATTAAGATAATCATCAAAGTTTTTTTCATCATCCGCTCTTTTATCTTCAAAGTTCAGTACTCCTAATTTCATTTTGTAAATGGGTTGGATTGCTGTCCATTCATTGTGTGCTAGTTTGAAATCCAGATGCACACAACCTATAGTCGAAATAAAAAAAAGTGCTAGAATGGAGATCAAAAGGACATTAGAATACCGATTGATTTGCATTGGAGTAGCTCCTTAATTTTATGCTGTTTGAAATTTTTCGCAATTAGTCCTGTTCATGGGTTACCTACCCTCGATATTTGTACCACATGTTAAGTTAGAGTTCAGCAATTTTTTAATTATTTCCGATTGAAATGTTGCGTGAATTGAGAAAATAAGAAAAACAACATTTCAGGAAGTAATTAATTATTTGTTTCAGGCCATTTATAGCTACCGAACGGCGATTTTATCGCCTTGTCGAATCATCCGGCCCTCGACAATACCGATATTTGAATTGATTAAAACATTGAGTGGCGTTCCGGTTTTCTTGGATACCGTCCAGAGCGTATCGCCCTTTTGAACGGTGTAGTACTCTTGGGGATTGTTAAGTTTCTGACCGCTCGCTTTGGCCAGTTTTATTTGCCCTTTGTAAGTCCTTCGAGCGAGTACATGTCGGCGGGGCCGCTCGTACAAATCCGCATACATGGCCTCCTTGATGTTCTGCCCCTCTCGGAAAGGCAAAACCACTTCTTGATTTTTAGCGATGCGCGTGCTGGCCGGACAAGAATTAAGATCTTCGAGCACAGAGGGTTGTATCCGGAACTTTTTGGCTACCTGGGCGACGGTTGTTGCCGACTTCGGTCTGTATTTCTGAAAGGCACTCGCTGTGAAATTTTTATTCTCACGGCACTGCTCATAAACAACTTCTGCTCCGACAGGAACTTTTAAGCGGTATTTTTCAACATAGTGAGGAATATACCAGCGCAACAGTTCGGGATTGAGGAAATAAATATCTTCCACATCTATCTTCAATTCATGCGCTAAGACCACGAGGTCGGTTTTGGCCGGCACATCTATCTCGGCAAAATCTAGCGGCCCGTGAAACTCAATATCCTTGAAACCAAAGGAGTTTAGATTTTTGCCCAAAATTGCCAGGGCCATAATTTTCGGAACATAATTTCTGGTTTCGGACTTGAGGTAACGCTTTTTCGTTAAATCCCAGAAATTGTCCGTTTTATAGCGCACCATAGCCCGGTTCAGCTTAGCCTCACCGGCGTTATAAGCTGCTGCGGCTATTTCCCAATCGCCAAATTCTTCGTAGAGTTTCTTTAAGTAGTTGCTTGCAGCAATCGTCGATTTAATGGGGTCGCGCCGCTCGTCGATATACCAGTCGATCTTCAATCCGTAATTGCGGCCTGTCGACGGAATAAATTGCCACAGTCCTACAGCCCGGGCATAGGATTTCGCTTTCGTCTGAAATCCGGATTCGGCCATGGCGAGATAGATGAGGTCGCGGGGCAAACCGTTATCTTCGAGCGTTTTGCCGAGCAGGGGCGCGTAACTGCCGCCGCGCGCACTGTAAGTCTCAAAATAATCCCGGGCTCTGTTTGAATAATAATGAATCCACTTTTTGACAGCGGCATTGTAAACGACCGGGATATCGAAATAGTAGTTCTCTAAATTTAATTCTTCGGCTCCCTCCAGCAAATACGCTTTCCGAGTGTGGTTGCCGGACTTATCTATACGGGCGCCGCCGACAATGGGCGTAGCGGTCTGTTGCTTAACTTGTGGTTCAGCGTCCATTGCCCGTTGAATCTCGGGTAAAGAATATGTTTCCCTCGGCGGTGTCGACAAATGTGAACAGGAAGAGGAAAAGAAAACTACAACGCACAGTAACACGAGGGCTGAATATCTCATCATCTTTGCAACTTTTTCTCCTTAACCCAACAACATTACCATCATAGCAAAAAAAACAACGCCGCCTGGTTCCCCGGCGGTGCCTAAATATTTTCAATATTATCGTTTGTAATATTGCATATTTCTTAAATTTTATCAACTGAGGAATAAAGGAAGAAGTTAGCATGCCAACAGCTTTTCTCAATCTTGTGTCTAATATTTGTTTATTTCATATTGAGTTTCGTTTTGAACATTTCGACAAGAGGGCCATCCTCGCGCCAGGCGCGGCATGTATTGATAAGAAATTCTAAAATCATCTTGGCACGATCAGGATCGAATACTGCCGGCTTCTTTGATTGGTATGCTGCATATCCCTGGATGGCAGCCGGGGCCATTGCCAGGAGGAGCTCCACCAGGTGGGTGCAGCCCTTATCGCCTCCGGCCAATTTTTTTACTTTTGCCGTAAAACCTTTGGTAATGGTCAGACCATTAATGGAGGCAAGGCACCGGATAGTTTCACGGCACGCTTCCCTCGGAACAGCTATCAGATCAACATCAATATCTTCAATCAAAAGATTAGAACAATTAACCAGCAGTCGTATGGCCATGTGATGAATGACACCACTCGGAAACTTTTCTCCGGTTATTACACGAGATTCCTGGAAACGATCATCTTTGAGGAAGCCTTCTACAATTATTCTTTGCCCGTCATAATCGTATGTCGTTATTTCTATATTTCGTGTATGTAACTTTTCTCCTCTTGATTTCCAAATGGATTGCATTTTATTTTGATTCTCCTAAAAATATTTTAGCAAACTTGGGACGTTCGCTTTCTCCGTTTACCGTCTGACTTCCTGCGATGTCGCGATACTTCAGGCATTACCGTTTGTACTCTCGCATGGTTCTCGAAATCAGTCAAACAGTGAGTTCAGGAAGAAGTAAATACTGCATCCACTTATCAATGTTTTTCGGTTTAGAATTGAAGTGAGGATTACCACTTATAGTCATTAGTTTTACGTGCCTGTATCCCATCCCTTTTTCTGGCAATCAACGGAAGGTAATATGCTCATGCTGGACCATAAGTCACGCCTGGCACAGATCAGGATACATATTTTCTTTAGTCGGGTACAGGGCGCCTGCCCTGTACCCGAAAGAAAATAATCAAAGAACCAAATGACCAAATAACCTATTTGCCAGAACGCACCGGAAGTGCGCGGAGGTTGTAGCTGATGTCCGACTGGGAAGACCATTTCCGTTTGCCATCGTAGAAAAGGAAGTAGGCGGCTTGGGAACCGCGTGTTTCTGAAGCCCAAACCCATCCACACCTAAGATGAATCAATTCTGTTAAATGAACATCATATACATCTCCACAGTCAGACTTATAAGTTTTAGTCTCATCATACAACCCCGCCAGCTCATCCTGCGTCGGCATCCGCCAGTCCGTATATCCGCCCCCGCGATAGTTTTCACAATAGTACTTGGCCTCTGCCCAATTTATAATCCTTCCATTGTCCCTATCTGCCCACATCAAGTTCGTCTTCGTGTCCAAAACCGTCCCGTTGTCATAGACGATGAAACGGCTGTCCCTGGCGGTTGTAGCACGCTCTGCTGTATAGGGCTTGCTACAACAAGTAAAAATTACTATCGAGAGAACCACCACAGTTGCCGCTACCATTTTTCCTAATGTCTTTTTCATGATCTGTTACCTCCTCCTTTATTAATTTGTTGTTACTATTGTTTTTCGAACTCTTTTACTCCGAAGAGTTCATGCCTTTCGGAGTCCTGTTTGTGGTGTATCATGCAACTGCAGCCAAGGGCACACCGGTGCAGGATACGCCGCTTTCACTACTTCCCAAAAAACTTCTTGACCTGACCGACCTTTTCCTGAACGTATCCGGCTATCTTTTCGCCAGTACCTTCGGCTTTCAACTTTGGACTATCGCTTAGTTTCCCGGCGATCTCTTTGAGCTTACCCTTTACTTTGTGAAACTTGCCTTCCGCTTTGTCCCTAATGCTCGATTTCATGGTATTCCTCCTTTAGGATTTTGATTTAACTGCTGGGCTGGCATCCCTTCTCCATTCTTGTGGAACCGGACAGTGAAGTAAACGTCTGTGACAACTCTATACGCTTTCCAAAAAGGACCTTCATTCGTATAATGACCAGCATCATACAAATAGCAGTTGCAAGTGGCTTGCCAACAAGCGAAAGAAAAATCAGAAGTGTGGAATCGTACCTTAATAATAGGTAGTTAAATTAATAGAGAGAGCAGCAGAAAAGTATGAAATGATTCGTTTGGCCTCAACATTTGGTGGAACCTCAACATACTTAGGGATACTTTGAAGGGAGATGGACAGTCTAATCTGGTTCTTTTGTCTCTGGCCGGACTATTCCGAGCTTATGCCTGATCTGTCTCACCATCAGACAGATTTCATCGTAAAACTATTTTTATTGACGGAGACTACCGGACAAGGAGCCTCCAAAATAATATGTTGGGCGTTGGAACCGAAAAACAGTTTCCCGACCTTGGATTTTTTTTCAATTCCGATGAAAATCTGGTCTACATTTTTATCCCTGGCAAACTCGACTATATCTTCTCCCGGGGAAAGACCGCGAATCAGCAGGTGGGTTTCGCAGAGAATGCCTTCCTTTGTAATAGAAGCTTTTAAGGTCTCCAAAATACGTTCAATCTTGGCTAAATCATCAACTTCCTTTTCCGATGCACCTTCCATTGAGTTGACAATATAAAGGGTGGCGTTAAAAAGTTTAGCATTTTTCTTGGCCAAAGCTAAAACAGCTTTATCCATTTCAGTCCCTCCGGCATACGCGACTAAAAATTTCATTCTGACCCCCTTGTAATAGATGTTAACTATCTATTTGATTATGCTGTACTTGCTTTAAGTTTGAGTATAGGGGAAACCGCTCATCTATGTCAACAAATTTCTAACGAACCAAAAAGCATTATATGCCATGATATTATAAATACTTGTGTGGGAATAATATTCTATTATTTTATTATGGACTATTCTTTTATATTTTCTAGACCAGCCGAAAAGATTCGATCCAATATCCTAACTTAAAAACTGGACCATTTTTCGGGGGGCAGGTCAGACGAGGAGATTGAAACGCTCCAAAAAGAAGGGATCGTTCTTATCGCCGGCACATGACATTAACGTCCCGGACTATTTCAAAAAGTTGATAAAACGAAAGGACAGGCAAACCCTGTCCTTTCGTTACACTTCAAAAATAAGTCTGTTTCTTACTTTTCTTTTAACCAGTAAATTGGATTCTTTTTTACGGCGGATTTCTTTTTTATAGCTTTAAATTCCTTTTTTGTATTAGGCCACCAGCAGTAAAGAACTGATGGATTGGATTTGCCACTGGTAATTGTTTGGACTGAGGCCAGAATATGCATACGTCCGGTCGGGGTGATGCCAAATACTTCATTGGGGAATTTATCACCCAGCAACGGTACTGACAGCGCCTTGGGGAAAGCGGCTCTGATTTTATAGACATCATCAACGGTCCCTGCCGCCACGATGGCTCTGGCTAGTGCATGCATACCCGTATAATTCAGGGCGCATTCCCAGGTGACCATTCTATTATAAGTCTTTGTATACCTTTCATCGAAATTGTTGCCTACGACGGGAATACTCAGAACACCCGCTGTTCCGACCAGGTTACCCATCACTTCGGTGCCTTTGAGCAGTTTGGCTATGTAATCCTGTTTGGCCTGGTCAATCATGATGAAACCGCCTTTAAAGCCCATCCCGCGAGCCTGCTCAATCACTAAAGCCGTGGTAGCCGAAGGGCCACCGATGAGCATAACGTCCGGCTTAGTTGCCAGGGCTGCGGTAAGCGGCGAGGAAAAATCGGTTTCTGTATAGTAGTTTGCGGGTTTATCAGTCGTGATGGTGCCGCCTTTCTTTACCCAATATTCTTTGAATGTACTTCTCCACTCGTCACCATAGGCTCCGAAAGTTACGACCATAGCGCATTTTTTCCAGCCTTTCTTAAGAGCCCAGTCGGCAAAAACTTTTACGTAGGTAGTAAAACTAACTGTGGTAGTCACCGTCAATTTATTGCCCAAAGTGTCGACTTTGGGAGTGCTGGTATAGGCCATCATGATGAATTCGTTGTCCTTCTCCTCGTTTATCTTCATCATGGGAGCGATCGTATTGAAAACTCCGTTGAAAACGGCGATGGCTTTATCAGCCTTGAAACGCCTGGCATTATTGACGGCCTGAGTAGGATCAACGCGATCATCGAGTTTTTCCAGTCTAAAAGTGTAATTCTTCTCGTTTACCTTTATACCTCCAGCGTCGTTAATTTCTTTGACAGCCATTTCAATACCGTTAAAAATGTCCTGGCCATATTCGGCAGCCGGGCCACTGAGCGGTCCGGTATAGCCCAAGACAATTTCCTCAGCTCTACTACTCCCTGTCCAAGAAACCACAAAAACAGCGGCAATCATGCAAATAATTACTTTCAAATAATTCATTTCTTTGTTTCCCCCTTTTTTGTTATTTTCCTTTTGATCGTGTGAGCGAAGAAAAAATATCCGGTGTAAACTTGTGTCCGTCTAACACTATTAAGATAACAAATGATCACGATTAATAATAGCTTGCCAGCATTAAATGGAAATGTCAAACGAAAGTTGACCATCTGTCGGAAACAAGTAAACGGTCCTGCATTGTTACACGTAATCTGAAACAAGCGTTTTGCCGTCGTGCTCCGATAAAGGTCATGTCGGTATTTGGGCATTTCCGAACGGAACACATGGATTGGAACGCGAAGCAGTATTATTCATGGTATAAGCATGGAGGAGTTATATTTGGGTAGAGAATACGCCGCACCGGATTTTTTCTTGACAAATAGATTCGGATATTCTACTTTTAGTGAGTCGATATCTTCTATGTAATAATCATAAATAATGATAAGTTTTAACCCGTTTTTCACGATTCATTATCTACGATAATCACAAATTTTACGGAATGGGTATCGTTCAGAGAGTATTGAGGTTTAATGGATCTATTCTTACAGCAATTGTTTAACGGAGTTATGCTGGGCAGCACATATGCGCTCGTGGCGTTGGGACTGACTTTAGTCTACGGCATATTGCAGATTCCCAATTTCGCGCACGGTCATATGTATATGCTGGGAGCATATGTTTGTCTTTTTTTGATGGGCGTGCTCGGGCTTGGCTACTGGCCGGCGCTTATTGTCGTGGCTCTTATTATGGCGGTGGCCGGCGTTATTTTAGAGCGATTGGCCTACTCCCCTTTACGTAACCAGAGCCCCATGGCCTCATTTATTTCCGCTTTGGGCGCCCTGTTCGTCCTGGAAAACAGTGTAATTGCCATCTGGGGTCCACAGGGCCAGCGTATTGGCAATCCGTATCCCGACATTGTTGAGGTGTTCGGTATAACGATGTCCGTGCAGAGGCTTTTGGTTATCGGTATTGCCTTTCTCTTAATCGTGCTGGTGCAGCTTTTTATCAAAAAAACTACATTGGGCAGCACAATTGAAGCTGTGGCGCAAAACCCGGAAGGGGCAAAGCTGGTGGGAATCAATATCAAATTGGTTTCTTCGCTGACCTTTGCCATATCCACGGGACTGGCGGCACTCGCCGCCTGCCTGGTAGCTCCTATATTCATACTGTCTCCGAGCATGGGTTCTCTCTTGGGAATGAAGGCGTTCGTTATCGTCATCCTTGGAGGTCTGGGAAGTGTTCCCGGCGCGATAGTTGGCGGTCTTATTCTGGGATTGATCGAAGCCCTGGGTGGCGGTTATCTGTCGGCAGCGTATAAAGATGTTTTTGGCTTTGGAGCTCTGGTGCTGATCCTGGCCATCAAGCCTACTGGTTTATTCGGTAAGGAGGTCCAGGGTCGGTGATAAAGTTTTTGAAAGAAAAATGGTTTTATATTGTTATACTGTTAATTGCACTTGCTGTGCCCTTCATTATTCCTAACAGGTATTTTTTTCAGGTCATTATTACGTGTTGCCTTTTTTCCATCGGGGCTCTCAGTCTGAACCTTATTTTAGGTTA
>DLME01000099.1:37489-53592 GCA_002479215.1 Syntrophaceae bacterium UBA7544 | reverse complement strand
CATACAATGCGGGGAAAATTTCAAATTCTTTTTCACTTATTTTCCCCGGAACGTTTAAATTTTTTGTGCATCCCAGCATCGTTGCCAGACAAAACAAAGAGCCATTTCTTATAAGTTCTCTTCTGGTAAAATACATATTTCACCTCCCAGTATACTTTCCAGTTCCAAATGACTGCGTGAAAGAGTTTTTTAAATAATAAGCCAAAACAATTTCAGTCGGTCTAATGCTGAAGACCTTGGCAAGACGCGCTGAGGATGTGCCAGCGGCTTCCGAATCCTGAGTCAGGTTAGCGGTGCCGGTTTTGACGATGAGTTTATCAGGATACAACCGCGAAGTTTGCAATAAATTGGTTCTTCGGCCAAATTCTGGCTCGTAGATTTCTCCGTTCAACAAGTTGAAGCTGGTTAATCCCCGGAACTTGTCAAACCATTCCTCTTCAGATTTAGAAACATCATTATCCTTCTTTGGATCAAATTGAATGGTCATAACAGTTTTGTTGTTCAGCATCAGTGTCCCGGTATAGGATGACGGTTCGCGCTGCAATCTGACATCTCCCATGATTTTTGGATAGCCAAGATATTTGATGCCGCCGATTCGCGCCTCATCGCTCGTGACGGGCATGGTCACACAGTGCCAACCCATTCTTTGCTGATATTTGGCCAGAAGAAAAACCGCCGCTTCCTTGTAAGGTTCAGTCGTTTTGTTCATCTTATAATAGTCCATGACAAAAGCCATCACCAGTGGTTCATCCGGCATATCGAATACTTTGGGGAGCAACTCGCGATAAGTGGAAATGTCCTGTGTTCTATAGTAGACAAACAGGCCATCAAACTCGTGGTAGGTATAAGGACTTTCCAGATAGGCACAGCCCACTATCAAGGATAAAAGTATTAAACCATGACCAATCAAGATCACACGAGCAAAAGTTCTAAGATACACATTCATATCAACCCTCCTTTATTTGTCAATAATGTTAAATTGATAAGAACTTCGCTTTTTCCGATTAAGGTGTATTTAAGCCCTACACGCTTCGCGTGTGGGATAATTCGGCTAACCAATTCCTATGCGCTTCGCTTCTGACTAAGGTGTCATTAATCCCGCTACGCTCCTGGGATAGTTCCACTTGCGCTTCAATCTTCGCGATGCTCGTTTTCAGCGAGTGTCATTAAAACTCACGACTATCTCATTGTAGCTTTTTCTCCATTTCGGCGGAAGAAGAGTTTTACTTTTATCAAAATGACCGATTGCCAGTAAAAGAGGAACCCAGTATTGATCGGGTATATTAAAAGCCTTCTTCACGCCTTCAACATCCAATCCGTCCATCGGATGAGAGTCGAGTCCGGCATTCTTGGCGGCAAGCATCAATGCCATTCCGAAGAAACCAGCGTTCTTACAGGCAAACGCCATTTTCTGATCAGGGGAAGTTCCATAAATAGATTTTGCCGCGCCGGCAAACCAGTCATGCTGATCCTTTTTCATTGCGCCGATTTTAACCATTTCCACGAAATCCTTCTCAAAAGTGCTGTGACCATTTTTCCAGCCATCACGATCTCCCAGAACAATCAGGACGACCGGCGCTTCAGTAATCTTGGGCTGATCCCAGGCGACTTTTCTCAGAATTTCTTTTTTTGCCTTATCCTTGACAACAATTACATTCCACGGCTGAAGGTTAAATCCTGAAGGTGCCAGCGACGCGGTTTCTATTATATCCTTAATCTGGGCATCAGTTACGTCTTTGGTTGGATCAAAATAGTTTACGGCTCGTCTTTGTTTCATCGCTTCTTTGAATTCCATAACAAACCTCCTAAAAATATTGTTGGCTGTTACTAAACATAAAATATTAAAAGTCCTCATATCCGCGCGTTAAATAAAAAGTCGCCAGATCGAAGAAGATAGTCATTTGCCTTTGCAGTTCAAAAGTCATGTAAAGCTCCAGATTCTTCTGCAAGGCATCCTGCGCGAGGGCAAAGGTCCAGATGTGCTTGCGGATGAGGCTGAGCGCACTCAGTGCTCCGCTGATTTTAAAACCTGACGCTTTTCTTTCGTGGCCGAGCTTCGTGTAAAAACTTTTAACCCTGTCAACATCGTGCAGGCCGCCCAGCCAGAGAGTTATTTGGGAAAGTATCCTGTCGCAAATATTATACAGTGTACGGCTTTCCACAGTGTGGTATTCGGCAGTCGATGGGTTTGCCGCCACGTCTTCCATCCATTGATTGATGATGTCTTCCTTATTCTTAAGGATGAAATTGACGAGCCTCCTTGTTAATGGATTTTTTGTTATCTTGGGCGAAGGCGTTTTTTCATCCGCGCGTTCGATGGAATCGAATATCGCCCAGTAATCCCTTTTGCTTTTTATATAGGCATCCAGAGCGCGTTTATTGGGAGGGAAGGCCAGGGGTGGCAGTTTGTTCACCGGCCAAAACCGGGCTTGCGCGCAATCACCCCCGGCGGCAAGTTTCCCGCCATTTTGTTCCACGACAAAGGTCAAAAAAAGCAAATCGCCGTAAAAACGGCTCTTGTAAGAATCAACATCCAGCAGTTTTACTATCCGGCCATTGATGCCAGTTTCTTCTTCCAGTTCTCGCAAAGTTGCGTCTTCAATGCTTTCCCCGGCTTCGGCAAAGCCTGTCGGTAAGCACCACATACCCTTGAAAGGGGGCCGGCTGCGCTTAACTAAAAGTATCCGGCGTGAAGAATCGAGAATCGCGGAAACTACCGGCAGTGGATTTTCATAAAAAAACGAATTACAGGAGGGGCAAAAATCCCGCCGGACGTTGTCTTCGTATTTCTTGATAGTGGCGCGGCCGCAATAAAGGCAATGCTTGCGCTGTCTTTTCATCATGTTTCCTTAGGAATCAGGGGTTGAGAAGCAATGAAAATCTTATCATCCTTGCACATACTGATATTCTTTCCCTCTATCACTGCATCTTTCAGCTTGCGCACAAGCTGATCAACGATGGTTTTTTTGCGTGGGGCGGTTTCCGTCAGGAAAAAAGATTCTTTAAACTGAAAGTATTCCAGAAAATGATCAATTTCCGAGGGCTGAAAAATCAGCTTATTTTTGTAATCGATTGCCTTTATCCGGCCAAAGAATGGAGTCAGAAGCCTCTCGCCGTTTTCGGCGGAAAATTGGCCGACAAGAATTTCTATCGGCAGGGATTGTTTATCATTGAGCAAATCATTTTGCTTCATAATTTTTTTGATAACGCTCACGAGCTCCTGCATGTCGCATTGGGAATGGGTGATGGTAATGAAAATTCCGTCTCTTTTTAGAATGCGGGCAATCTCCGGAATCATACCGGCGAAAAAGTATAAAGCATAACTGCAAATAATCAAATCGAAAGAAGCAGCGGAATATTTTTTTATTTGATTGATGCCGGAAGAAGAAAAGGTTCCCGCGTATCCGGCGCGTCCGCATGCTTCCAGAAAGAAAGGCTTATATTCGGGGACAATGTCCAGGCCGGTGATTTTTGCCGCGGGATGAAGTTTGTCTTTCAGGGCCTCGGTAAAAGCGCCGAAAGCGCAGCCTAATTCCAGGACATTTCGGCAGTTCGATAAATCAATCTGTCCGAGGGCAGTTTGTCTGATATCATCTTTGTTGGTGGAAAAGCGGCGGATCAATTGCCCGATAAGCAGATGTTTTTGTACATCGCGAAATACCTGGCGAATCTTTTTTTTGTCGAAAACTTCCGCCATATCCAATACCTGAGTTAACAGCGGGGCTTTAGCATTTCTTTTCTACATCCATAATTTTGGCAACTCTTCTTTCATGCCGGTCGCCCGCAAAATCTGTGTTCATGAATTTTTCGATCATCTGCGTAACCGACACTGAATATTTCACTCTGCCGCCAAAAGCGATAAAATTGGCGTTATTGTGGGCTTTGGCCATCTCGGCGGTAAAAAGGTCGAAAACCTGAGCGCACCGGATACCCTTGATTTTGTTGGCGACGATGGACATTCCTATTCCCGAGCCGCAAAGCAAAATGCCGAAATCATACGCGCCCCTCTTAAATTCCTTACAGGCGGCCACGGCGATATCGGGATAATCCACCGAATCCTCGCTGTTTACCCCCAAATCTTTTACCGTGCAATTTTTTGCTTTTAAAAAGGATACAATTTCGTTTTTCAGGGCTACAGCGCCATGATCGGAGGCAATGACGACTTTTTTCATTGGTTATTTCCCCCAGAGGTGATTTTGTAAATTCTTCAGTCCCTATTTTTACGAGATTGCGAAATAAGTCAATAAAAAAACTTTGCTTCATAAGCGTATTTGCGTTAAAAAGTTCCATGCAGGAATTACTGGCGAAATATTTCAATTATCTTTTAATTGAACGGGGCGTCGCCCAAAATACGCTGGAAGCCTACGGTCGTGATTTGCGCCGGTTTCTTTTATTTGTCCAGGAGCAAAAAGGCTTAACCCAGTTGCCGGAAGTTACGCCAGAGGTAATTATTGAATATTTAACGCAGATTAAAAGAGAGGGATTATCGGCCAATTCCATGAACCGGTCACTCGCGGCTATGAGAGGGTTTTATAAATTCCTCCTGCAGGAAAAGAAAATTGAACAAACGCCGCTGGCCAATATAGAACTGGCCAAAGTATGGATGCGGCTGCCCGATACGATAAGTAAAGAAGAAATGAACGTTATTTTAGCCCAGCCGGGAGACCAGACGGCCTTTGCAATGCGGGATAGTGCCATGCTGGAGCTTCTCTACGCGACGGGAATTCGCGTTTCGGAGTTGATTAATTTGACAATGAACAGCATTAATTGGCAGGTGGGCTTCGTGACTGTTATGGGGAAAGGCAATAAGGAACGAATAGTTCCTATCGGCAAAACCGCTTACGATTGCGTAAGAGTTTATATAGATAAGGCCAGGCCGCAATTGATGCAAAAAAAAAGAACGGATGTATTGTTTTTAAACCGCTTTGGAGGAAAATTTACCCGGCAGGGTTTTTGGAAAATAGTCGTCCGTTATGCTAAAAAAGCCGGAATGCAAAAGAAGGTTCATCCGCACACTTTTCGCCATTCTTTTGCTTCGCATCTGTTGGAAGGCGGCGCGGATTTGCGTATCGTGCAGGTAATGCTGGGACATGCCGATATTTCCACGACGCAAATTTACACGCACATAACACGGGAGAGGTTAAGAGAAATACACCATAAATATCATCCCCGGAGCTGACTGCCGGTAAATTTCAGTCGCTGCTTTGCGGGGAAAAGAAAATTTACCTGTTGAGGGATAAATGATTATTCAGCGTATAGATGACAGAGGTGAGAAAAAGAAAAAGCGGATTCCCATCGGGAAAATATTGATTTTTTCAGTTATCCTTATCGCGGCTTTTGCCTTTCTATATTATTTCTATTCCCAGACCATTCGCGCCTTCAGTTACAACGCGATGAGAGTAAAAAATACTTTTTCTTATTACGTATTGAAGGAAAAGCCGCATTTCTATTATCTGGAAATGGAAAAAAACGGCCAAAATATCCGCGTGACTGAGCATGAAATGCTGGAATTGACTTACCGGGACGAATTTGTGGTGAAGGCAGTGGCGAGTGACGATTTAATGGGCAAATACACGGGGGTTATTGTCGAAGGATTAAGCAAGAGCAATAATGATATCGGCGTCCTCCTGCGGGGGGTCGATCTGGTCAATAAAATAATGAAAAGCAGCTCTGTGCCTCAAGGATCAAGTGCCATAACCGATTATAAAATTCGTGTAAATTATCAAAATGAAATGATCGCCGCTGTTGGGCTTAAGGTTGAAATCATGCCGCAAGACTGGCTCAGATTTGCCAAAGATTCGGGCAATGTTAAAGAGCAAATCGAATATTTGAAAAAAGCTATAGCCTTGAATAAGCAGGATATCGGAGTGCGCAAGATTCTGGCGGGTGTTTACTTGCGGCAGGTCAGGCTGGATGATGCCATAAGTCAATACAAAGATATATTGGAGATTAAGCCCGACGATACCACGGTGCTGGCCGAATTGGCTAAGTGCTATCTTAAGAAAGATGAATTTGACCGCGCCATTGAGGTATCGAAAAAACTTGTCACAATAAGTCCGCAAGAAGCGCAGGCTTATATCAGTCTCGGCCTTGCTCTGGCGGGAAAAGGGCTGTGGGATAAAGCTATAGAAAATTATCGGGAAGCGGTGCGGCTGGAACCGGAAAATTATCCGCTAAGATTTAAATTGGGCGAGGCTTACACAAAAAAGAAAATGATAAATTTAGCCGTCGAACAATACAAATATATTGTCGAGCATTCGAAGGAAAAAGAAGCGGATTTGGCCTTAATTGCTTTGGGGGATGTTTATCTGAAGCTCAAAAAATATGATGAGGCCATTAAGTATTATAAGGAAATTATCAAAAATCAGCCCAAGCTGGCCGCCGCGTACGCCAATCTTGCTTCGGCCTATGCCGGACGCGGAAAATTGCAGGAAGAGCTGGAAAATTTAAAGAAGGCGGTTTCACTTAGTCCTGATGAGCCCGTAATCCGCTTCAACCTGGGAGCGGCTTACGAAAAAAGAAAAATGGACGCGGAAGCAGTTAAAGAGTACGAACAGGTCTTGAAAATTAATCCGGAAGATACGGACGCTCTGGAGCGGCTTGCTGATCTGGCATTTAGAAACAAGAAATTCGACCAGGCCGTAAAGCACTACGAAAAATTAGCGGCAAAATTTCCCCAAAAAGCCTCGATTTATGTCAGTTTAGGTTTCGCCTACGGCGAATTGAAGAAATATGCGGCATCAGCCGAAAATTACGAAAAGGCAATTAAACAGGGCGCTAAAAGTTCAAATGTGAACTATAATTTGGCCTATACATATGGCAAACTGGGCAAGGAAAAAGAAGCAATTGCCCGGTATGAAAAGATGTCTCCCCCGACCAAGGAGGTATTAAGTATTATTGCCCAGTTTTATTTGAAAGAAAAAAAGTACGAAACGGCAATAAAATATTACCAGAAAATAGTTGCTCTGGAGCCGAAAAAAGCTGCGTCTTATTCCAGTTTAGGTTATGCTTATGCCGCTCGCGGCAATTGGGATAAGGCTATTGAAAATTATTTGATTGCGCTGAAATATGACCGGGAGGATGATGAGCTTTACGCTAACTTGGGAGAAGCTTACGAGAAAAAAGGACTGTATCAGGAGGCGTTGAAAGCGTACATCAACGCCTATGAGCTCAATCCCGAATCGGCAAAAGCCGGCAGAAGAATTCCCAAGATTAAAATTCTACTTTTGCAGAAGAAGAGACAGAAACAAACCAAGGAGAGTGATAAATCATGAAGCAAATTAAGATGGGGGATTTTGTTATAGGAGATAAAGCCGGATTTGTTTTAATCGCGGGTCCTTGCGTTCTGGAAAATGAAAAAGCGGCTTTGGATGTTGCTCAGTATCTGCAAAAACTTACGGCAAAATTGAAGATTCCTTTTATTTTCAAAGCTTCTTACGATAAGGCCAATAGAACTTCGATTAAATCTTACCGCGGCCCGGGAATAAAAGAAGGATTGGCGATTCTCCAAAGAATTAAAGAGAAGCTGGGTGTGCCGCTTCTTTCCGATGTGCATCGTTTTGAAGAAATTGATGCCGCCGTGCAAGTGTTGGATGTCCTGCAGGTACCGGCATTTCTGTGCCGCCAGACTGATTTTGTGACGGAAATTGCCAAAAAAGCGCGGGTAATCAATGTTAAGAAAGGGCAGTTTCTGGCACCCTGGGATGTCGCCAACATAATAGCCAAGGCCAAAGCGGCTGGCAATGAAAATATCATGATTACCGAACGGGGCGCGTCGTTTGGCTACAATAATCTTATTTTTGATGTGCGTTCCTTGCCCATTATAAGAAATATGGGATATCCGGTAATTTTTGATGCGACCCACGCCGTGCAATTGCCCGGAGGAGAAGGCATAGCGTCAGGCGGCGAGCGGGATATGGTGCCCTATCTGGCTCGGGCAGCGGTAGCCGCTGGCGTGGACGGCATATTTTTGGAAGTGCACCGGGACCCTGAAAAAGCGCTTTGCGATGGCGCTAATTCGCTTTATCTGGATTCGTTGAAAGAACTGCTGACAGTTCTGAAAAAGATAGATAGTTTGGTGAAGGGAACTACGGAAAATGAAAAAAAATATTAAAGAAAAGCTCAAAGACATAAAACTGCTTATTTTGGATGTGGACGGCGTCATGACTGACGGCCGGATAATAATGGATGATGACGGACGCGAAATGAAGAATTTTGATGTCCGTGACGGACATGGCTTGAAGATAATCCAGCGTTATGGAGTTAAAGTGGCGTTGTTGACAGGGCGGGAATCGGAAGTTGTCCAGCATCGGGCGCGCGACTTAGAAATTAAAGAAGTTTACCAGGGAGCGTTAAATAAAAAGGATGTCTTCGAAAAAATTTTACTAAAACACAATTTGCCGGCAACCGCAGTGGCCTTTTTAGGCGACGACATAGTGGATATACCGGTATTAAGACGGGTAGGATTTTCCGCGGCGGTGGCTGACGCCCTCGATGTCGTGAAAAAATCGGTTGACTATATAACGAACAACAGGGGCGGACATGGCGCGGTGCGCGAGATTTGTGAGATGATTTTGCAAGCCCAGGGCAAATGGGCGGAAATCGCCGCCAAGTATGAGTTTGCCCAACATGATTGAAGAGGCACTAACATTAGAATATTTTATATAAAAAGATAACAGCATTTCTTCGGTATTTCCGCTAATCATCCTTATATCTTTACAGGCGACATCCTGAGTGATATAACAAACAATACGTTTTCCAATGAAGGGGAGAATGGAGTTTGGACAAAAAATGAAATTAAATAAAAAAACAATAATTATATCGTCAATAGTAATCGCCTGTGTGGTCGTGGTGATTATTGTCGCGGTGATATTTAAAATTAAAAATACCAGATCCATGGATTTGTTAAAAGCATTACCGGAACAAATCGATTTGCAAATTAAAGGTTTCGTTTATACGGAAGTAGGCGAAGGCAATTCCCAATGGGAAATGAAAGCCGATACCGCCACGTATTACAGAAAACAAAATCTTGCTTTATTTGACCGGGTGCAAATAAAATTGAATATGCCTGACGGTAAATCTTTCTTAATGACGGCGGATAAAGGCCAGATGGTTACGGATAAAAAGGACGTTGAAATAAAAGGTAATGTGGTAATCACGTCCGATGCCGGTGACAAGTTTTATACTGATCATTTGAATTATAGTGATGTCGAAAGGAAATTTTTTACCGACGCGCCGGTAACCATGGAAAATAAGCGCATAAAAATAAAAGGTGTGGGGCTTACCCTCTTCATTAATAAAGGACAATTAAACCTTTCCTCCATGGTAAAAGCAAAAATAAAATAGTTGAGAAATGAAATGATTGATAGGAAAATATATCTGTTTGTCGTCTTATTTGTTGTCCTGCTGATGCCTGCCAGTCTGTATGCTCAGGATAATAATAGCATCGTTAAAGCAGATATAATTAAAAAGAATGAACCTATTGAAATAGTTTCCGATCGCCTGGAAGCTTTTAATGAAAAGAAGCTGATAATGTTTACCGGTAACGCCGTAGCCAAACAGGGAGACCGGGTATTGAAAGCGGACCAGCTGCTTTTATATTATAAAAAAGATCCCGCTAAAAAAGACAAAATCGGGAAGATGGAGATCGAAGGAACGGGTGATCTGGACAAAATTGAAGCAAAAGGAAATGTTTCGGTAACGCAGGGAGAAAGACTCGCCACCGGTAATGAGGCAGTATATTATAATGATACCGGTCAGATTATTTTGACCGGCAACGCCTTACTACGTGAAGGGAAAAATACTATAAAAGGATGCAGAGTAATCGTTTACGTCAATGAAAAACGAGGCAGCGCCGAAGTATGTGGTCCTGAGAATAAGGAGAGGGTTAAGGCTGTAATCTATCCGCAAGAAAAAAAGACGGAAAAAAATAAACAGTAATTATTTAGCAACGGAAAATTATGAGTAAATTATCGGCAGAAGGACTAACCAAAATTTATAACAAGCGGAGAGTAGTCAATCGAATTGATTTATCGATTTCTCCGGGTGAAGTAGTAGGTTTACTCGGCCCCAATGGCGCAGGGAAAACAACCACTTTTTATATGATAGTCGGCTTGATTAAGCCGGATGGCGGGAAAATATTTTTAGACGGTGAAGACATTAGCTTGTATCCTATGTATCAGAGGGCGCGCAAAGGTTTAAATTATCTGCCGCAGGAACCATCTGTTTTCCGCAAGCTTACTGTCGAAGAAAATATTTTGGCCATATTGGAAACCCTTGATATGCAGGAGGAGGAGAGAAAGGAAAAACTTCAGGAGCTTCTGGGAGAACTTGATTTGACCTCCTTGGCGAAAAACTATGCCTATTCTCTGTCCGGAGGCGAAAGAAGAAGGGTGGAAATAACGCGGGCATTGGTTACATCTCCCAAGTATATCCTTCTGGACGAACCTTTTGCCGGCATTGATCCGCTCGCTGTTGCCGACATCCAAAAAATTATCCAAAAGTTAAAAAATAAAGGAATCGGTATCATCGTTTCCGACCATAATGTGCGCGAAACACTTGCCTGTTGTGATCGGGCTTATATTGTCAACGAAGGGGAGATACTTGTTGAAGGCGAACCGGAAAAAATAGCTCACAGTGAACTTGCCCGAAAATTCTATTTTGGGGAAAATTTCAATTTATAAAAAATCCGTGAATTATGATTATTTTTTATGGCGTTTGAGTTAAAACAGAGTTTAAAACTTTCCCAACAGTTAATTATGACACCGCAACTGCAGCAGGCCATAAAATTGTTGCAGTTATCCAGATTGGAACTTGTCGATACAATCAATCAGGAAATGGAAGAAAATCCCCTCTTGGAAGAAGTTTCCCCGGATGAAGGAAATGATGAGGAAGTTCACGCCAAAAGCGAAGAAGATATTCAATCGATTGAACGCGAAGACACAACTAAAGCTGTTGAACGTACCGTTGAACTCACCGGAGAAGGCGACGGCCGCTCAGAATTTGACTGGAATAACTATCTGGAAGATTATGGACCGGTTGGGGTAACATATGGCCGCAGAGATACGGAAGCGCCTTCCTGGGATAATGTTCTTACCGAAAGCCAATCGCTGACAAAATATTTGATGTGGCAAATGAAGCTTTCACCTTTGACTGAAGATGAAATGCGTATTGGCACCCAAATTATCGGCAATCTTGACCAAAATGGTTATTTATGCGCGACTGTGCCGGAAATTGCCCTTCTGGAAAATATTAGTGAAGAATTCGTGGAAGCTGTTCTGAAAAAGATTCACGAATTTGATCCGCCCGGAATAGCCGCCCGCAGTTTGCAGGAATGTTTGTTAATTCAAGCGCAAATGCCGGGTGTGAAAAAAAATCCGCTTGTCGAAGTTATTATTAGGGACTGCCTTAAGGATTTGGAACTGAAAAATTATGTCCATATTGCCCGCAAATTAAAAGTGCCTTTGCGTGAAGTGGAGAAGGCTGTATTATTGATCAGCAGTATGGACCCCCGCCCGGGCAGCGTTTATTCCGAAGAAAAAATTCAAGCAATCATTCCCGATGTTTATATTGTCAAATCCGGAGATGAATATAAAATAATTCTTAATGATGATGGTTTGCCTCATTTGCGCATTAGTAATTTTTACCGCGAAATTATGGCCGGACTTGGCTCTCATGGCCACAATGAGGAAGAAAACGGGAAAAAATATATCCGAGAAAAGGTGCAGTCGGCCACGTGGTTGATTAAAAGCATCCAACAGCGGCAAAAAACAATCTATAAGGTAGCGGAAAGCATCGTTAAATATCAAAGAGATTTTTTTGACAAGGGCATCAATTTTCTCAAACCGCTGGTGTTGCGTGATATTGCCGATGATGTGGAAATGCACGAATCCACTATTAGCCGCGTAGTGACTAATAAATACATGCATACGCCTCGGGGAATCTTTGAAATGAAGTACTTCTTCGGCAGTTCCATTCAAAGAGTATCCGGGGAAAATATTGCCTCGAAAAGCGTTAAAGAAGAAATTAAGAAGATAATTGGCAAAGAAAAGCCCAAAAAACCATATAGTGATTGCGAAATAGTGGATTTGCTGAAAGAAAACGGCATCGATATCGCCCGCCGCACTGTCGCTAAGTACAGGGAGATGATGGGTATTTTACCTTCTTCGAAAAGGAAAAAATATTTTTAGAATTATTATAAGTAATTATTTTTATAAAAGAAAAAATAAAAAAACAATTGACTTCTGGCTTTTACATCAATATATGACTGGCCTTTATTGTCATGCCGGTGTTAAGCTTTCGTAATGTAATGCCGGGGAGATGAGTAGAAGGAGGGAGGAAAAATAATGAAAATTTCGGTGACTTTCAGAAGCAGTGAAGGTGAGAAATGGCAAAAAGTTTACGCGGAAGAAAGAATTCGGAAGTTAAATAAATATGTAGATGCGCCAGCCGAAGCTCATATCATCCTTTCTATGGAAAAATTCAGGAATTTTGTGGAAATAAATCTGAGCGCCAATGGGTGGAATGTAAATGCGAAGGAAGAAGCCAAAGACATGCATTTGGCCATTGATAACTGTATAGAAAAAATTGAAAAGCAACTGAAAAAACAAAAAGATAAAATCAGAGAACATAAGCCTAAAAGTATTCGCCGCGGCATGGAGAAAGTAAATGAAAGAGCGGAAATCGAAGAATCAGCAACAAACAGAATTGCGGAAACGCGTAAAATAATATTAAAACCAATGTCGCTTGATGAAGCGGTGATGGAAATAGAAGAAACCAACGCCCATTTTATAATCTATCGAGATTCTTCTTCGGAAAAAGTAAGTTTGGTCTACCGTCGCGATGATGGGAATTATACCCTGATCGAGACAAACAGCTGAGGTGTGTAAAATGCAGCTGGATCAGATTTTCAATAGTGGATTTATTAATGATAACTTGTCGGCTAAAAACAAAACCGAAGTCTTGCAAGAGTTGGTTGATACAATAATCCAGGGAGGACTTAAACTCGATTCTTCCGCGGTTATAGAAGTTTTAAAACAGAGAGAAAAGCTTGGTTCCACGGGAATAGGTGACGGTGTTGCCATTCCTCACGGTAAAGTACCCACCCTGGAAGAACTTGTTGTCGCTTTCGGACGCAGCAACGAAGGCATTGCCTTTGATTCCATAGACGGCAAGCCCGTCCATCTTTTTTTCCTGCTTTTGGCACCGGAAAATTCGGCCGGTCAGCATTTAAAAGCTTTGGCTAAAATCTCCAAAATGTTGAAAGCGCCTAATTTTCGTAAAAAGCTATTGGAAGCAAAGTCACGAGGCGACTTGTATAAAATAATTATTGATCAGGATGAATCCTGTCTCCTTTAATCTGATATATTTCGCCTTAGATAATAACAGCGCTTAGGAATTATCCGCTTTTAATGAGCATTGTTTGTAAAACTTGTAGAAAGGTTTAGTTAGCCAAAAAATGCAAGAAATTGCGAATTTTCATGGCGTTGTTTTTGAATGTCAGGGTAGAGGCATATTAATTACAGGGGCCAGTGGAATCGGAAAAACAACATCAGCCTTGGTGTTGGTTAAAGAAGGTAATTACTGGATTGCCGATGATATTGTTGTTATCAAAAGAAAGCAAAGGGGAAAATTGATTGCCAGCGGCCATACGAAAATCAAAAACCTGTTGCATACAAAAGAAACAGGAATTGTTCCTGTAAAAAAAATATTAGATTCCAATAGAATTAAAAAGCAGACAACTCTTGCGGGAATTATAGAAGTTAGAAAGGCCGGCGTATCCCGATTCTCTTTAAATAGCAGAGAGATGGAAATCCTGGGAACTAAATTACCGTGTGTACAGGTAAAAATTCCATCTTCTGGCTATTTAGATAAAAATCTGCTAAAAAAAGTTATTCAGCAGTTTAAAAAGGACAGTTGAATGAAAAATCTGCGAGTTGTAATTATCACAGGCCTTTCCGGTTCCGGTAAAAGTACAGCCCTGCGGGCATTGGAAGATATCGGTTTTTTCTGTGTGGATAACCTGCCGGTTGTTCTGCTTCCGAAATTCCTTGATATAACCACTCTTTCATCACCGGAAATAGATCGAGTAGCAATGGTCATGGATCTGCGCGAAAGAAGTTTCCTCGATAAGTACCCGCGAATATTTACGCGCTTGAAAGACAAGGGTTACAAAATCGACATTCTCTTTCTCGAATCAAGTGACGATTCTCTTTTGCATCGGTTTAGCGAAACAAGACGTATTCATCCTCTTTCTGAAAAAGGTCCCATCATGGAGGGCATCCTGTTGGAGAGAGAAAAATTATTATCATTGAAACAAATGGCGGATGAAATTATCGATACAACTTCCATTAACGTTCACCAACTAAAAGATATAGTACAGAGGCATTTTCGTCCATCTTCCGGGTATCATAAAATGGTCGTTAATGTTACTTCCTTCGGCTATCGTTATGGATTGCCCGCCGATGCCGATCTTGTTTTTGACGTAAGGTTTTTGCCTAATCCTTACTTTGTTGAAAATTTAAAAAACTTCGACGGCCACCATGCCGCCGTGAAAGACTATGTTTTGAAAAACAAAGAAAGCAAGGAATTTTTGAAAAAAATATTGGACTTAATGGCCTTATTGATTCCTCTATATGAAAAAGAAGGAAAAGCTCGTTTAAATGTTGCCCTGGGCTGCACGGGCGGAAAACACCGCTCTGTAGTTATGGCCAATGAATTGAGTTCTTACTTTTCCGCGATGAAGTATATGGTCAATTTAAATCATCGCGATATCAATAAAAGCTGACTTAGAAGCGCATTTTTCTATTGATATTATCTTCGATCCAGTGCGGATCCCACCATTCCAGGGGATTAACAAATTGTCCGCCGACAATAATGCTGAAATGTAAATGGTCTCCCCCCGCTAGTCCCGATAAGCCGGAATGACCGATTAGTTCTTCCCTTTTCACGTTTTTGCCGACGGCGGTTTCAATGTAAGATAAATGCCCATACAGGCTGAATAGCCCTAAACCATGATCGATAATAACGGTGTTTCCGTAAATGCCTAAAGTTCCCGTGAAAACAACAATTCCGTTATTAGCCGCTTCAATAGCAGCGTTAGCACTGGAGGCTAGATCGACTCCAATATGCAGAGATTCGGCAACAACTTTACCGCCAGCCATATAATATCTCTTGTCGCCAAAAAGAGACATGGTAGAGGCATTGCGCATACGTAAGAAAGCGCCCCGCCAAAGTCTTGGAGATACTGATTTTTGGCAAATAGTTTGAATTGTCTGAAAATTATCATTGCGCATTTGAGAATTGACATAAATAAAGACTTCGGGAAGTGTCTTCTCTTTCAGCGCGGGAACCGCTGTTTGAAATTCCGGCATTTTTTGCTGCAGAAAGTTTTCATTCAAAGACATTTTATCCACGCGAAATGTCTTTTCCCTAATTACACAGGGAAGCGCTGCCTTTGCTTCGTTTCCAGCATCGTCCTGGGCAAATATCGTGAAACTTGTTTTTGCTTTTGATGCGTCCAGCGGCACTGCAAAGTAGGCAACATAGGTCGGCTTGTTGTCAATCATTAATGCATAGCCGGGAGTAAAGTAGTCATTGACATAGATACCGTTGACGGAAGCGGGTTTGGAAATCCGATAGGCAATGAAACCTGTACCGCCCTGATTTATGTAATTGGCCGGATTGAGTATCGATATCTGCGGAGGTACGGTATCGATTTTTACCGCGATAGATAGAGTCGTTTGATTTTTAAAAAGGGCGAAATCTTTGGCCGTAATAGTGATCATTGCCGGACCATCGTGAAGTTTGAGCGCGGCTGTGTCTATGGTCAACTGCAAAACCTTTTCTTTGGTTCCTCGGGAAGGAATATTATCGTCGGCCAGGATTTGGTTTTTGTTATCCTGAACAATTTCTACCTTTAAATTGGAAAGGCCACTTTTTCGGTCGGAAAAGGTGATGCCGATGTTCTTTTGCTTGCCGATGGCGATGATTTCCTGATTTAATGTAATTGCCGGTTTTTCTCTTTCCAGATAATCAGCAAAATAAAGCCAGCAAAGAGAGCCGATAATTAATACAGCCAAAAAAATTGCCAGATAGAAACCAAT
>DLME01000099.1:13177-37435 GCA_002479215.1 Syntrophaceae bacterium UBA7544 | reverse complement strand
AGAAACCAAACCTTTTCATAATTGTTCCTAATTAATCCGGGGATTCAATGTGCGCGGTTTTAATAATAGCTTTTAGCTTCTTTTGCAAGGCAATTTTCCCTTTTTAACAGCCGGAATATTACAGGAAGGTTTCTGGGCAGAAATACGTGGTAATCTGGCGCCGCTTCTTTCTTTTTGTAAGTTAAACCAGTTGATATTTAAAGTAAAATCAAAAGATAAAACTTTGCGCACAGCGCCATTTTCAAGGCAGTTATGCCTTGATCTTGTGATAAAACGCTGTTATATTCTCCAAATAATCAACCACAGAGGTAAGATTATGCTTAAAGGAAAGAAAATTGTTTTGGGAATTACGGGTGGAATTGCCGCTTATAAATCGGCGGAATTAACACGCGCGCTGGTTAAGGAAGGAGCGCAGGTAAAAGTCATCATGACGAAAAGCGCGACAGCGTTTATTTCTTCCTTGACCCTGCAAACTCTTTCCGGCGGCATGGTTTACACGGAAATGTTTGCGCCGACCGCGCAGTACGACATGGCTCATATCGCTCTGGCACAATTTGCCGATGCGTTTGTTATAGCGCCGGCAACGGGCAACATAATCGGAAAAATCGCCTCAGGCATCGCCGATGATCTGCTCTCGACAACAATTATGGCTGCCGCCAAACCGACTTTGATTTGTCCGGCAATGAACGACAAGATGCTGGAAAATCCCATTGTGCAGGAAAATATCAGCAAACTGAAAAATCATGGTTATGTCATTATGGACAGCGGCAAGGGAGAATTGGCCTGCAAAACCGAAGGCGCCGGCCGTCTGCCCGATGTTCCGGGAATTGTCGAAGAAATTGAGGCGCTATTGACTCCCCAAGATTTTGCCGGGGAAAGAGTTTTAATCACTGCGGGACCGACGGAAGAACCGCTGGATCCGGTGCGGTTTATTACCAATATGTCATCGGGGAAAATGGGTTACGCCTTGGCCAGAGTTGCCAGCAGGCGCGGCGCTCAAGTAACTTTGATTACCGGACGAACCTCTTTGCCTTTTCCCAAAGCAGAAAAAATTATCGAGGTGCGCACGGCGCGCCAGATGCATAAAGCAGTGTCGGAAAATTACAAAAACGCCACAATTATTATCAAAGCTGCCGCTGTAGCTGATTATAGACCGAATGTTTTCTCCAGGAATAAAATAAAAAAAGATAAAAAATCTCTTTCTTTGGAGTTGGAAAAAAATCCGGATATAATTGCGGAAATTGGAAAAAATAAGGGCAAACGCATATTGGTCGGATTTGCCATGGAAACGCAAAATCTTTTGGCCAATGCTAAGGCAAAACTGGAAAAGAAAAATATGGATTTGATTGTCGCCAATGACTTGCGCCAAGATGGTGCCGGTTTTCAAACCGATACGAATGTAATTACGATAATTGATAACAAAGGCAAGGCCGAATCTTTCAGCAAAATGACCAAAATCGAAGCGGCGGAAGAAATTCTTAATCGCGTCAAAAACTTAGTTCAGAAGAAAGGCGGCGGTAAGAAGTAATGGCGGAATTATTTTTGTTATCATCCAACAGTCAACTACAGGAAGAATTGCTCTCTGTTGTTAAGGCGATCAAGGGATATGTTCTAAATCAGGAAAGTTTAGCCGTCGGGCTGGAATGGGGGAAAAAATCGCCGCTCTCCCCCCCCATTGAAAATCTTACCGGGAATAAAGAGGTAGAGTTAGAAAAAGTATATCAGGAGATGAAAACTTGTCATCTTTGTCCATTGGGCAAGACAAGACGCAATTTAGTATTTGGCGCTGGAAATCCATCCGCGCGTATTGTTTTTGTGGGTGAAGCTCCCGGGGCCGATGAAGATGAACAAGGTTTGCCCTTTGTCGGGAGAGCCGGTCAGCTTTTAACGAAAATTATAGAGGCTATGGGCTTGAAACGCAAAGATGTCTATATCTGCAATATACTTAAATGCCGTCCACCCGGTAATCGCAACCCCTTGCCCAATGAGATCGGGTTATGCGAACCGTTTTTAAAAAAGCAACTCCAGATTATTTCGCCCCAGGTAATTTGCGCTTTGGGGACTTTTGCCGCGCAAACACTTTTAAAAACCGATATTCCGATAACTATGCTGCGGGGCCGTTTTCATTCTTACGAAGGCATAAAATTAATGCCGACGTATCATCCGGCGTATCTCCTAAGAAATCCCTCGGCAAAAAAACTTGTCTGGGAAGATGTCCAAATGATAATAAGAGAAGTTCCGGTTTAGGTCCACAGGAATAAAACAAAAGGTGAAGAAAATGTACAAAAAAATAATTTATACATCGGCAGCAATATTAATATTACTGAGCGGCGGGGTTTGGGGTCAGGAGAAAAAACCGGTATTTAACGTGATTAAGGTTGAAGGTGTTATCACGTCACCAACGGCAAAATATATAGCCAACAGCATTGAAGAGGCGCAAAAAGCTGGCGCTGAAGGAATAATTATTTTGCTGGATACGCCGGGGGGAATGGATACGGCGATGCGGGATATTGCCAAGAGCATTCTTAATGCTCCTTTGCCGGTGATTGTTTTTGTTTATCCTCCGGGTGCACGCGCCGCATCGGCGGGAGTTATTATCACGGAAGCCGCCCATATAGCGGCCATGGCTCCCGGCACGAATATCGGCGCCGCTCATCCCGTGGCAATCGGCCTTGGCGGCAGCGGCGGTATGGATAAAACCATGTCCAAAAAAGTGGAAAATGACGCCGCCGCCTACGCCCGAAGCATAGCCAAAACAAGAGGTCGTTCTGAAGAGTGGGTGGAAAAAGCCGTACGCAAAAGCGAATCCATAACCGCCGACGAAGCTCTCAAGCTAAATGTCATCGATTTTGTTGCGCCGGATGTAGATAAGCTTTTGGCGGCAATCGATAAGAAAGAAATAACTCTGGCCAGCGGTAAAAAGAAAATATCGACAAAAGATGCGGTAATCAATAATAAAGAGATGGGGACACGGCAGGGAATACTGGCAGCCATTTCCGATCCCAATATTTCTTATATTCTTTTATTGATCGGCCTGGCGGGTTTGTATTTTGAACTCTCTACGCCGGGTGCAATTTTACCCGGAGTAATCGGCGGGATATCGTTGCTCTTGGCTTTTTTCGGATTATCTACATTGCCGGTAAATTATACGGGAATTTTACTGATAATTTTCGGCGTTATTTTATTTATTGCGGAGATAAAAGTTATGAGTCATGGCATACTTACTGTTGGTGGTGTAATTTCATTGGTATTTGGGTCATTGCTTTTGTTTGATTCGCCGGAGCCGGCATTGCGTATTTCTTTGCACGTTTTAATTCCTGCGGTATTATTAGTCTCCGGCTTTTTTATTGCGGTTATTTGGATGGCGATTAAAGCGCAAAGGCGGAAACACTTTACCGGCACCGAAGCAATGATTGGCGCGGAAGCTGAAGTGCTGACCGATATTGCCAATGAAGGGAAAGTATTTTTAAAAGGACAATACTGGAAAGCGACGAGTGAAAAACCAATAAAAAAAGGAGCAAAAGTAAAAATTCTCAAAGTTGAAGGTCTGAGCTTGATAGTAGATGAAATAAAAAATGAACAATAATTTATAAAAAATAAAAAGGAGGATATTTAAAATGTTTGGTGCTTTTTCTTTACCGACAATAGTTGTTATCGTGCTGGTATTTATGTTTTTGGCATCCGCGATTCGTATCTTAAACGAGTATGAAAGAGGCGTCATCTTTCGTCTGGGGAGGGTGCTTGATACAAAGGGACCTGGCCTTATTATTTTGATACCCGTTGTGGATAAAATGGTCAAGGTGGATATGCGGACAATTACGTGGGAGGTTCCTGCGCAGGATGTCATTACCCGTGACAATGTGTCCATTAAAGTCAACGCCGTAGTATTCTACACGGTTTTAGATGCGACCGCGGCCATTATCAAGGTGGAGAATTATCGCTTTGCGACAGATCAACAGGCTCAGACCAGTCTGAGAAGTGTCTGTGGTCAGGTGGAACTGGACGAGATTTTGTCAGAAAGGGAGAAGATTAATTTAACCTTGCAGGAAATCCTGGATCGCAGTACCGAACCCTGGGGGATTAAAGTCGACAGGGTCGAAGTGAAACAGATAGATCTGCCTGAGGAGATGAAAAGGGCCATTGCTAAACAGGCAGAAGCGGAGAGAGAACGGCGCGCCAAGGTCATCAATGCTGCAGGCGAATTCCAGGCCGCACAAAAGCTTGTCGATGCAGCAGCTTTGATGGAAACACAGCCGATGTCGCTGCAATTGCGTTACCTGCAGACATTGAATCAAATTGCTGCAGAAAACAATTCCACGACGGTATTTCCAATACCCATTGATTTGTTTAAGCCCTTTCTGAAGTTAGCGGAGAAATTATAAGCCACGGGAATGAACCACAAAGTACGCTCTTGTAGTTCATTCCCTCCGCTTTGCGGGATTGTTCAACTTACGAATTTCAACGTGTGACCTTTAGGTTATGCACTACGTTTTTGAAATTGGAGTTTCAACAACCAATGCGGCCGGAGTAAAATCCGGCCGCTTAAAGATAATACGTAAATAAGGAGATTCTTTTATGGCGAAGCAAAAACATAATGTGCTTACCGGCGGCATGATTTTAATTACTTTAGGCGTTTTGATTTATTTGTCCAAAGCGGAAATTTATCCCTTCAGGCAGACCTGGCCGATATTGCTCATTGTCGTCGGTATCTGCACGCTGATTCAGAGAGTCAAAGATGTTGGCGGCTGGTTTATCACAATTGTCGGCGTGTTATTCTTAATTACCGAATTTTACGGTTTTGAGCTTTATAAGCTTTCCCAATATGTATTACCGGCCGTTCTGGTTTTAATTGGTGTTTATATTTTGGTGAGACGCCGTAAACACGACTCTTAATATTCTCACAGCTGTTTCCAAGGAGCTTAGCATTTATGTCTGTTGCCCGAAAGATCAAATCATCCATTTCGAAATCATCGATGATCAGAAAAATGTTTGAAGAAGGCGCCGTTATGAAAAAGAAATATGGCGCCGATAAAGTGTTTGATTTCAGTTTGGGCAATCCTAATATAGAGCCACCGGATGAATTTAAGAAAGAATTAATAAACCTTGCCGCAGAAATAATTCCGCTGAAGCACGGTTATACGCCTGTTGCCGGTTTTACACAGACGCGGCAGGCGATTGCCGAAAAAATAAATAAGGCTCATGGCCTAAAACTCGACCTGGATCATGTGATTATGTCCTGCGGAGCTGCCGGGGCCTTAAACGTTATTTTCAAGTCTCTGCTTGATCCGGAAGATGAGGTAATAGTGCCGACGCCTTATTTTGTCGAATACCCTTTTTACGTTGATAATTACAGGGGTGTCGTCAAATTCGTCAAGACCAACGCCGATTTTTCCCTGGATATAAAGGCGATTGCTGCGGCTATCGGCGATAACACAAAAGCCGTTTTGATCAATTCGCCCAATAATCCTACCGGAAAAGTTTATAGCCAGCAAAATATTGACGACCTTGCCCGATTGTTGACGGAGAAAGGCAAAGAGCTGAATAAAACCATTTATCTCGTCTCCGATGAACCGTATGTCGAAATCGTTTACGATGGTATTACCGTGCCCAGCATTTTGAAGGCTTATAAAAACAGTATTGTTGCTTATTCTTATTCCAAGACGCTATCACTGCCGGGAGAAAGAATCGGTTACATCGCCGTTAATCCGGAAATTGAGCATGGCACTGATTTGCTTAACGCTTTAGTTCTCTGCACGCGAATATTGGGTTTTGTCAATGCTCCGGCATTGATGCAGAGAATTGTAGCCAAGTTGCAGGACGCGGCAGTCGATGTGAAAGTGTATCAAAAGAAACGCGATATTCTTTGCGAGGGATTAGCCAAAGCAGGCTACAAATTCGAAAAACCGCAGGGGGCGTTTTATTTATTTGTCCAAAGCCCGATTCCCGATGATGTGGAATTTGTCAAAATGCTCTTGAAGAAAAATATTCTTGTCGTTCCCGGCAGCGGCTTCGGCGGCCCCGGCTACTTCCGCATCGCCTTCTGTGTTGACGACGCAACAATTACCAATTCCCTGCCTGGTTTTGCGGAAGCGATAAATGAATGCCGATAATGTAGCTTGTCGGGATTGACAGTAGGTATAAAGATTGCTTTTAAGCATTTCTTCCTGTAAGTGTGAGATTCGATTTAATCGCAGAGATACAAGACTTCAATTGGAAATAAATGGAAACGGCTCTCACAAAAATAGGTTCCAGCTGATAGTAGTTTACTCAATTGTTTACTGCAAACCGGATCTGCGACAAATACCTTACTTTAGATCAGGCAATTTAGGCATCGTTGTTGGATTGCGTCCCTGGGAGTATGGATACTCATAATCGCGGGTGACGCTAAAATCTTTTAAGTATTGAAACTGGGAGGTAGCAACTTTATTGTAATCAGGGTTTTTCTTTGCTTCCTCCACAACATATTCCCACATCCATTCTTCTATCTGCTTTAACTCTTTCGGAGAAATTTTTGTAACCTGGGTCCCTGTTTCTTTAAACTTACGGATACCGTCACCGGCAGTACTCTCAGTACGAGCGCTCATATAAATCATATTGTCATTGGCGGCAACTTCAATTATTTTCTTCAAATCAGGAGGTAGGCTGTCCCAGGCATCTTTATTAATCATCACCCCGGTAGCACTTGATGGCTGATTCCATCCGGGGGCAAAGTTGTACTTGGCAGTTTCACCCATTCCAACGCTCCAGTCAGTAAGAGGGCTACCAAACGTGGCGCCGTCAATGGTACCCGCTGATAATGCGGCACCAATTTCGCCCGCCGACATCATAATTTGGACAGCGCCAAGCTTCTGCAAGATGTAAGATTGCGCTTTACCGCCCATTCTCAGTCTTTTGCCCTTAAAATCGGCCAAGCCTCTAATAGGTATACGCGTACGGATGCCCGATCCGATAGAAGCAGGTTGAGTAAGAAAATAGATAAGATTGAATTTTCCGTACATATAATTATAGATATCTTGTCCACCGAAAAAGAAATACCAGTTCGTTATGTCATATTGGGAAAGCCCCATAGGAAATGATCCTAAAAGTTCAAATGCAGAATTTTTATTTGCCCAATAAGTAGCCCAATCCCCGCCCATTTCTGCGGAACCTCTAGCTACTGTATCGAAAACCGCCGTGGCCGGAACAAGTTCTCCTGCTGGATGTACAGAAATTTGCAGGCGGCCGCCGCTGAGTTCATAAATATTTTTAGCAAAGCGTTGGTCGCTGTAAAAGATGGTCGATTGCGCCGGCCAGCAAGAAACCAACCGCCATTTGATCGTTTCGGCAATGGACGGAGCCGCAAACATTGCCATAGCTGTAAAAACGGCTAATATAATTTTGTAGAAATTTCTCATTGCAGATGTCCTCCTTTCTGAATGAAAATGTTTTGGCTTCATAATTTTACCGGTAATCATCTGAAACAAATAATATCTAAATTTCATTATGTTGATGTTTTATCGGTAATCCTTAAATTTTAGTTGACCGCAAAACATTGATACACAGGTGTTTTCAGCAAGCACTTCTTCCTGTCCTCAAACATTTAGCAATTTTGGCACACATGCTTTCTTTCAAACGTATTCCTTGAAGACTTTACAAATAAAAAAGCTCACGTCCTGATTGAAAGATCGCATCTTGGCTACAACACGTTCAATCCACACAACTCTTTAGATTACCGTCCTCTAGCACCAGAAACTGGGGACATTAGATCTAATAACGCTCTGGAGTAATGTCGCCGCCCCGCTGAATTGTGAACAGTTGTGTATTTGGGGCTGAATACTGTGATGTAGTGCCCCGACAGGTTGAATCACCCGCGGGTACGATATTAACTTGAGGCGATTTTACAAATTTGCCTGATATTTGGGCAAGCGTACAGGCATTTTGTAATGTCGGGTTAGCCGCCAGATAAGCCTGACATGCTGTGTAGTAGCTTTTCAATTCTGCTTTAGCTTGGCGGTCGTATACTCTTGTCCTTAAAAATAAGTATCTGGGCATGATGAGGATTACCCCAAGAATTATAACCATGATAATGATCATCACTTCAACCAATGTAAAACCTTTTTGTCCTTTCTTACGGAAAAGATTTAACATAATGCTCGTTCTCCTTACTCATTTTTTATACTTGTCTTAAATTCCATAATTCCATTTAATTTTACCTTAACTCTCGTTGCCGCGCAACCAACTTACCAACTCCAATAAATATACTTCTCCCCTTAAAAATATTCAAGATTAACATTATCGTTCTTTCTCGTACACTCTTTCAATCCGTAATCCTCAATTTTGATGAATGCCGACTGCTGAACAGTTGCAGGTGTTAACAATAACGGAGATAAGATTTAATTGAACACTGCCTGTCAAATCAAGCTATCCGAGCAATGACAGAACAGTATTTATCAATACTTAATATTAAAATCTCTAAACTCGCCCGTATATGGTTGTTCGTTAGTGATAACTTCTTGAACTCTCGCGGCGGGTGGGCCCACATGGCACCAGGCAAGCATCTTATCCACGTTATCGTCCTCGCCTTCAAAAACAGCTTCCACCCGGCCGTCGGGCGTATTTTTAACCCAGCCGGTCAGGTTAAAACCCATGGCCGCGCGCTCAGTTGCCGCACGGAAAAATACTCCCTGCACTCTGCCGCTCACAAAAACATGAACTCTTTTCATAAAATTACCTGTCGATGAGCTTTAAAAATTCGTTCTCGGTGAGAATCTGAGTGTCTGAAGACTTTGCCTTTTCCAGCTTAGAGCCGGGTTCGCTTCCGGCCACAACATAAGTTGTGTTTTTGGTTACATTGGAAAGAACCGTGCCGCCTAAATTTTCGACAAAAGCTTTGGCTTCATTTCTGCTCATGCTCTCCATTGTACCCGTGAAAACGAATGATCTTCCCCGCAGAGGAGCTTTACCCGCTGTTTCTTTCTTTTGCGGTATTACACCCGCTTTGCTAAATTTAGCCATGACATTGATATTTTTACGTTCATGAAAAAATTCCACTATGCTCGCGGCGATTTCCGGACCGATTTCATTGATCGCAGTTAAGTCCTCAACCTTTGCGTTCACAAGGTTTTCCATACTGCCGAAATGTTCAGCCAAAAGTTTGGCAGTGCGTTCACCGACATGCCTGATCCCCAGAGCGTAGATGAATTTATCCAGCAACGGGTTTTTGGAGCTCTGTATCGCGTCAATTAAATTCTGAACGGATTTTTCCGCCTGACGATCGAGTTCCAATAATTTTTCTCTGGTCAAAAAATAAAGATCGGCTGGATCGGCAATTAATTTGGCATCAAAAAGCTGCGCGGAAACTTTTTCCCCCAGGCCTTCGATATCCATTGCGCCACGCGAGGCAAAGTGGCGGATGTGTTCCTTCAGTTGCGCTGGGCAGGACATGTTGACACAGCGGTGCGCGACTTCGCCTTCCAGACGCACTATTTCGGAATTGCATTCCGGGCAATGCTTGGGCATTTTAAATTTTTTCGCCCCAACGGGTCTTTTTTCCGGAATAACCTTGACAACTTCAGGAATAACATCTCCGGCGCGCTGAATAACTACGGTATCGCCGATACGGATATCTTTTTTAATAATTTCATCTTCATTATGCAGAGTCGCCCGGCTGACCATGACGCCGCCGACGTTAATCGGCTCCATGATGGCTACCGGCGTCAAAGTGCCCATGCGTCCCACGCCGACAATGATATCTTTGATTACAGTCGTTTCCTGTGCCGCCGGAAATTTGCAGGCCAGCGCCCAGCGGGGATTATGCGATACGTTACCGAGAACATTTTGCAGCGCCAGATCGTTGACTTTCAGAACAATGCCGTCAATTTCGTACGTCAGGCTTTTTCTGATCGCACCTATGTGTTCAAAATATTGAATACAGGCATTAATATCCTGTGCCTGCTCAATGAGTTTATTAACCGGAAAATCCCAGCGGGAAAGAGCCTGCAATACTTCCCAGTGAGTCGAAAAATTAATGCCGCGGATATTGCCGATGCCATAGAAAAAAATATTAAGGGGACGGCGGGCTGTTATTCTGGAATCAAGCTGGCGCAGGGAACCGGCGGCGGCATTGCGCGGATTGGCAAAAGGCTCTTCTCCTTCTTCCATACGGCGGCGGTTTAATTTTTGAAACGGTTCTCTTTCTATGTAAACCTCGCCGCGTATTTCGATAAAGGAAGGAATCGGTTTGCCTCCATTATTTTTCATTTTTAAGGGCAGGGAAGAAATAGTCTTGAGATTTTGCGTAACATCTTCTCCTGTCCCGCCGTCGCCGCGCGTCGCGCCGCGAGTAAAAAGGCCGTTTTCATAAATAAGATTTACGGCCAGACCATCTAGTTTTGGTTCAGCGACATAGGAAATTTTATCCACTCCGGCCAGACGCTTGATCCGATTGTCGAATTCAATGATTTCCTCATTAGAGAAAGCGTTGGCTAAACTCAGCATTGCTGAAGGATGGCTAAAAGCGGCAAATTTATTGAGCGGAGCGGCTCCTACCCGTTGCGTGGGCGATGAAACAATATTTTCATCAGGATATTGGAGTTCCAACTCTTGGAGTTCCCGCATTAAGCGGTCGTATTCGCTATCGGATATTTCCGGATCGTCCTGCTGGTAGTAGCGCTTGTTGTGATATTCTATTGTTTTTCGAAGTTCGGCAATTTTTTTTGCGGCAGCACCTTTTTCCATATTAAAATATTAACTTTACTTAATACTAAAGTCAAATTAAAAGCTTTCCCTCTAAAATATCAATCCAAGCATTTATTCCTGAAGATAGTGTCGTTTCAGTTCGTTCCTGAATATGGTGTCATTTATCCCGATACACGGCGTGATCGGGATAATTCAACTAACACCTTTCAGTTCACTTCGTTCCTGAAAGGTGAGTTTCATTATAAATAAAACTTGTTTTTTTTGTGTCTTGCCGCTAATACTTTCGCAGTTGATTATGGAAGAGAAGAAGGTAAAAGTTGGGGTCCTTTCCGATACTCACCTGACTGGTTATGACGATAAATTGAAAAGGCGTATCATTGAGCATTTCAACGATGTAGATATGATTCTTCATGCAGGAGATTTGGTTGATCTGCGTGTTTTGGAAATTTTCGGAGGAAAAGAAGTCAAAGCGGTATGCGGTAACATGGATAATCCTGCAGTAAAAGAAAAATTTCCTGAGCATTTACTTTTTGAAATAAAAGGATTTAAATTCGTCCTGATTCATGGCTGGGGATCTCCCCGGGGTATTGAAGAAAAAATATTAGCTAGATTTGATGATGTCGATTGTATTGTTTATGGACATACGCATAAGCCGGCAAATTATAAAAAGGGTAAAGTGCTGTTCTTTAATCCCGGCTCGGCGGTAGATAGACATTTTGCGTCTTCCAAGACTATCGGCATATTAGAAATTGACAAAGAAGTAACAGGTAGGATAATTAACATCTAGTTGGTGGTTTTTAAAAATATGGAAACTATTTTTGCTCCCTGGCGCATGGAATATATTAAAGGCAAAAAGACTGACGAGTGTGTTTTCTGTAAATGCTTAGTCAGGTGCGATGAGCATATCATTTATGAAGATAAATACAGCTTTGTTATGATGAACAGATATCCTTACATAAGCGGTCATTTGATGATTATTCCCCGGCGGCATACAGGTGAATATTCAGATTTGTTGCAGGAAGAAAGAAAAGAAATTTTCGATCTTGTGGAAATAGCACTAAAAGCTCTGCGGGAAACGATGAATCCGGCCGGATTCAATGTCGGCATGAATTTAGGCAAGGCGGCCGGAGCCGGTATTGCGGAACATCTTCACCTTCATGTAATCCCGCGTTGGGAAGGCGATACTAATTTTATGAGCGTAATTGGCAATGTACGTATAATACCGGAGGATGTGGCTACGACAGCGGCTAAACTTGCTCCTCTCTTTAAAAAATATCATCAGGAGGTATGATGCGATGAGAATAATTTATTTAATTTTAACTATAGTATTTATTATTTTTAGTGTGACTTTTTCCCAATTAAATTCGGCACCCGTACGTCTGCAATATTATAAATATTTGGATGTTGTTGTGCCGGCTTATCTGCTGATTTTTGCCTCTCTTCTGGCCGGAATAATAATTGCGAGTTTATGGGGGATAGTGGAACGTTTTCGTTTGAACCGTACGATTAGTCGCTTGAACAGGACTATTCGCGATTTGCGTAAGGAACTCCGCGTCAATGAACCGCCGCCGATCGTTGATGAATCCAGAATGCAACAATAATTTTTCCGGGTAATGTTGGACAATCCTCAATTCATTGCTGATGCTACCTTGGGAAAGCTGGCCAAATGGTTGCGGCTTTTAGGTTATGATGCCGTAGTTTTCCCCAAAGAAGCCGGAAGGGAAATGCTGCGTTTAGCCGCTGCCGAAGGAAGGATAGTGCTTACGAAAAGAAGGGACATGTTGGAGCGTCAGTTTTCCGGATGCTTATACTTGGTTAAAGACAGTGATATCGGCCATCAACTAAATGATATCATCGGTAAATTTTCTCTGAAGATAGACAAGCAAAAGATGTTTACAATATGCCTTAGATGCAATAAAAAGCTTCGTTCGGTTCCTGCTGAAAAAGTGCGTAATTTAGTGCCTTCCTATGTCTTTGAAAATTGCACCCGGTACAATCAATGCCCTTCCTGTCACAATGTTTATTGGACGGGGACACATCAGCGCAATGCTCTGCAGTTCATGGAAAAACACCTGGCCAATTTTCATGGCAGGTTATAAAGAAATCTTTGATAATTTACGTAAGAGTTACCGGCAAATTCCGCGGCACAAAATTAAATTAGACGGAGCTGCCGCATTCAGCATCGTCTCCTTTAATTTTTTCAATGGAGTGTTTTAACGCCGGTAAAATTATGGCCAGATTCTCTTGGGCACCTTTCGGGCTTCCGGGGAGATTAACTATCAGACAGCGTCCGCGAATTCCCGCTATAGCCCGGGAAATCATGGCATAGGGAGTGATCTGCATACTTTGATGCCGCATGGCTTCGGCCATACCGGGGATTTGTTTGTCGATTACTTCCAGTGTCGCATCAGGAGTTACATCGCGGGGACTGACACCGGTGCCGCCGGTGGTCAGAATAAGATCAAAATTTTCAACATCCGCATATTTTTTTATTGCTTCTTTTATTTGATCCTTTTCATCAGGAATGACGAGAGATTTACAAACTTCGATTTCCGCATCTGCCAGCATGGCGGCAAGGGCGGGACCGCTGGAATCTTCACGGATACCCTGGGAACTGCGGTCGCTTACCGTTATAATTCCGGTGCGGATCATGGTCTTATTCTTCTTTTTCTTTTTTCGACTCGGCAATAATTTTTTCCGCAATATATGCGGGAACTTCTTCGTAATGGGAATCAGTGTAAGTGAAATTTCCCCTGCCGCTGGTCATAGAACGTAAATCGGGCGCGTATTTTAATATTTCCGCCAGCGGTACCTGCCCTTTAATTATTTGGTTGGAACCATTGGCATCCATTCCCTGAACCCGGCCGCGCCTGCTGTTTAAATCGCCGATCACATCGCCCATATATTCTTCAGGAATTTCTATATCGATATTCACTATCGGTTCCAACAGTATCGGCTGACAGTCCATCACGCCCTTTTGAAAGGCCATGGAACCGGCTATTTTAAAAGCCATTTCCGATGAGTCGACTGTATGGTAAGAGCCGTCAACCAGCGATATTTTGAAATCAACAACCGGATAACCGGCCAGAACGCCTTTCGCGGCCGCTTCCACAATGCCTTTTTCTACTGCTGGCCTATAGTTATTAGGAATAACCCCGCCCACAATTTTGTCGGCAAACTGGAAACCGGTGCCGCGCGGCAGCGGTTCAATATCAATCCAGCAATCGCCGAACTGACCGCGCCCACCGGATTGCTTTTTATACTTGCCCTGAATATTGGTTTTTCCTTTGATCGTTTCTTTGTAAGGAACCTTAGGCGTATTCAAATTAACTTCGACGCCGAATTTTCTTTTCATCTTATCGATATTCACTTCAATATGTACCTGGCCCATGCCCGAGAGAATCATTTCCTTGGTCTGGACATTGCGGGAAAAGACGATGGTCGGGTCTTCTTCAGTAAGCCGATGAATGGATGAAGCAATCTTGTCTTCGTCGCCTCTCGTTTTTGGTTCAATGGCAAAAGACATAATCGGCGGCGGAACTGCTACCCTGTTGAAAATTATCGGTGTTTTTTCGTTGCAGAGAGTGTCGCCAGTGATAGTTTCCTTGAGTTTGGCCACACCGGCAATATCACCGGGGATAAGACCATCTGCCTGTTTTTGATTCTTTCCTTCTAAGAAAAAGACGTGTCCGAATTTTTCTGTTATTTTTCTTGTGGAGTTATAAATGCTGGAGTCAGGCGTAAGTTTGCCGGAATAAACACGAAATAGTGTAAGTCTGCCGGCGTAAGGATCGGCAATTGTTTTGAAAACTATCGCCGAGAAAGGAGCGTCTTCTAAAGGCTTTCTTTCTTCAATATTGTCTGTTCCCGGTTTTTTGCCTTTTACGGCGCCGCGGTCAATTGGGGAAGCAAAAGAGCTGACAATTAAATCCATCAGCAAGGTGACACCGATACCTTTCATTGCCGATCCGCAGACTACAGGAATCAGGCTGCCCGACGTAACGCCCTTTTTCAATCCGGTTTTGAGTTCTTCCGGCGAGAGCTCTCCTGCTTCCAAATACTTATTCATCAGTTCGTCATCAGCTTCAGCAATATCTTCCACCATTGCTGAGCGTAAGCTTTTTACTTCATCCATCATTTCCGTAGGGATATCTATGGCTTTACCTATTCCTTTGTTATCGCTGAATAAATAAGCTTTAAAGCTCATTAAATCAACAATGCCGTTGAATTTATCTTCAGCGCCGATAGGCAGGCAAACCGGAGTTACTTTTTTGGTAAATTTGCTTTTAATGCTTTCGAGCGCCTTCACAAAGTTGGCGCGTTCACGATCCATTCTGTTGATGAAAAAAATACGGGGCAGTTTGAATTCATCGGCCAATTCCCAAACTTTTTGTGTTTGAAATTCGACGCCGCCGACAGCGTCAATGATAATGACCGCATTTTCAACGACGCTCATTGAACATTTTATGTCATAAGCAAAATTGGAATCGCCAGGCGTGTCAATAACGTTGATCTTATGTTTTTCCCATTCGATAAAATTTGCCGCTGAACTAATCGATACGCGCCGTTTTTGCTCTTCCGGCTCAAAATCCATGGACGATGTTGAATCATCGACTCTTCCTAATCGCTCGTTTTTTCCGGAAACAAATAAAAAAGATTCGCATAAAGAGGTTTTGCCCGTTCCGCCGTGTCCGACTACCGCTAAATTCCTAAGGGATTTGGATTCGTACTTTGCCATGAAAGCTCCTTTCAATATCTCAGTGCTATCTTAAAAAAAGCAATTTCATTAGAATGCGCGCTTGTTTAGCTTATCCGGCAAGTAAAATCAAGACAATTTTCGTCTTTAAGCTTTGAAACCGCTGCCGCCTTGAACGCCCGATCAGCTTAATATTGCAATAAAAAATGTTCATCTGATTCGGAGATTTTTTTCGCCAAGACGCATGGGGTAAAATACGGATAAGAAGCAAAGAAAAATAGCTAGACCAAAGGAAACAATCAGCCATGTTACTGGTAGTAAAGAAAGCTGCTTTCCCTGGACATCAGCCATAAACGCGTAATACACGGGACCGGCTTCCAGCGTTATGACCAACGCAATTAAAAAAAAGCAGATAATCATTAACATAAGACCGCCAAAACTGGTCACAACTTGTGCCGGATTTTCCGATTTAAAGTCAGGATAAACAGCGCCTAATCCAATGGCCAAAGCGACTATCGCGGGAACAAGAAAAAACATTGTTACCGCCGATAGAATCATCATGAATAGAGAAACTTGCAACAGCAGGTTGGAAACAATTATCAGAATTTCCGTGATAATTAACAGAGGTAAATAGTACAAAAAAAACTTAATCCAAAGAAATCTTTTTATTGATACCGGAGCCGCTTGAACAATCCAGAAGGCATTCCCTTCCATGCTCACTGCCGGAAAAACAAAGCGGGCAGCAAGGGCCGAAAGCACAAAAGCCGATAGCCCCATGTTTAAGAAAGAAAATAGGTTTTGCAGATAAATCGTTTTAATCGGTGATTTGTCCAGGGGCAAAACGGAAAAATTATAAAGATAAATTGCGATTAATGCGGCCATCAGAAATAATTGCGGCCATTGTGTCGAATCGCGAAAGAATATTCTAATTTCTTTGACGGCAAAAGCTCTTGATTCGCGCGGAAGAAAATTCAATAAACTTTCCCAGCTTAGATCTTTATATTTTAAAGGCTTAAACAGGCGTGGCGACGTTGTTTGCGATTTAGAAAAACCCATAAAGTACGTGGCTCGGGCAATAACGTCGCCGATGAAAATAAGCATGAAGGCACAGCTTCCGGTAAGGGCGATATCAAACAGGGAACTATTTATTTCACCTCGGAGAGCGGCTTTAACGGCAGCGGTAATCCAGGTTGTAGGCAGGAAAGAAGAGTTGGGGGTTTGCAGGGAATTCAAATAAAGCACAACGGAAGCAAAGCTATCCGGATTGACCAGTTGTTCCGGTCTTGTTAAACGCAAAACGAAAACAAACAGCAACACCAGAATAAACCCAAGGATTATAAGAATCGTCCTGATTCTTCCGGCGGGCAGTATCGTAGCTCCAAATAAAACTAAAATGGCGGCCAGAGCCGAAGCGATCAGGCATATGAAAATTATGGCGACTAAAACAATCGTATAAAAAATGATACCTGCTTTGTATATGAGGCCGTAAGATAAAAATGCAGGAAGACTGAAAGCAACGACCATCCAAGAACTGTCAAATGTACTTATGAGCCACCGGGAAAGAAATATATCTTTGGCCGAAACCGGCAAAGAGTGTAAAAGCTGTAAATCCTGGCTTAAATATAGATGGGAAAGACAATTAATGATACTGCTGAACAGCAAAAGTACAAAAAAAGTCATGATGATCATCGAGAGAAGTTTCATTGCCAGTATATCGCCGAAGTCCTGCACGCTTTGAAAATAATATAAAACCCGGTAGAGAATAATGAAAGTGCCCGCCCAAAAAACAATACCGACCATACTGAACATAAAAATACGCATCCAGTGGTTTCTTTTATTATCGGTGCGCAAGTTATTGATTGTGGAAAATACTCGCGGTTTTAATAAGGAAAGAATTATATTCATAAAAAGGCGTTTTCCTTAATTATAGTTAAGAAAACTTCTTCGAGCCTGGCTTCGCCAAGTTTCGCAATATGTTTTAATTCATCAACGGAGCCCTCTGCCAACAAAGTGCCCTTGTGAATTACACCGATGCGATGGCATAAATCTTCAGCTATACTCAAGGTATGAGTGGATATAAAAATAGTTGTTTGTTTTTGGGCAAGTTCTTTAAAAATATCCTTCACCATGCGCACGGCGGCGGGATCAAGGCCGACCATTGGTTCATCGATTATCAGTATTTTCGGATCATGCAGCAGAGCGGAGGCAATAATGAGCCTTTGTTTCATGCCATGGGAGTAAGCTTCAATTATTTCATCGGCCCAATCCCGGAGAGCAAACTGATGCAGTAGTTGTTCGGCTTTTGGCGAGAATTCGGCGGTATTGACTTCATATAAATCGGCTGAAAAACGGAGGAACTCCATACCGGTAAGCTTTTCATAAAGAAAAGGCCTGTCGGGAACAAAACCGATCAATTTTTTTACAGCTATTGGATTTTGGGCTATATCCATTCCGCCGATGATAATATTGCCGGAGGTAGGTGCAAGAATACCACCCATCAGGCGAATGGTTGTGGTTTTGCCGGCGCCGTTCGGCCCGATAAAACCATAAATTTCGCCGGCAGCAGCATGTAAGCATAACTTATTTACGGCTATTGTGGCGCCGTAATGCTTGGTCAGTTCATTTAGGTTAATCATTTTTCCTGTTCTAATGCCTCCAGTTTTATTTTGCCAATCACACCCAGTAAATCCAGTTGTTCGTTTCCTTCACCCCGGACAAGTCGGATATGAGTTACATCGGCGGGGAACTGATTGAAAACAGCATCAGCGGTTATCCACTGGCCTAAGTAAATAATGTTCCAGGCATGATAGTAAAACCGCCCGCGCTGATAAACCAAGCCCGCCTCCGTTTGTGCCGGAATTCCGGCGGCGCGAAGCAGTGCAGTCGTCAATACAGCATGCTCATTGCAATCGCCGACTTTATTTTTCAAGACTTCCAAGGCGTTAGGCACCGATAAGACGGGTTTTTTCTCCACATGGCGATAAACCCAGTTGACAATTTTCTTTGCTTTTTGCACGGCAGTATCGGTTGGTTTAATGATTCTTTCCACTTGTGCTTTTATTTGCGCATGATTGGATTGTATAAGAGGTGACGGTGTTAAAAAGACGGCAATTTTTTCAGGTGGAATATTGCCGGAGGTCTGCGGCGCGGGTAGTTGTTCTTTGGTGATGGTCAGAACATCATGGCGCAAACTTTGTCTGTCTCCATTAAGGAATAATGACGTTTGGCTGATACCGGTAATTTTGATTTTAATTTCGTTTAGCTTCTCCGGTTCAGTGATTTTGACATTAAAAGGAACAGATGCAATTTGGGTTAGGTCAATTGTTGAGCTGGCTGATATTCCTTCCTGCGCTTTCTGGGGGCTGACCTTTTCCATAGAAAAGCCTAAAATACTTGTTTCTTTTAAAACATCTCCGTTTTTATCCAGCCAGGCGTAATTTTTCGCGCCCATGAAATCAGCACAGTATTTCTGTGTTAAAATCCGTTTCCCCATTAGGGGAATAACTTCATCTGCATTTCTGGTAACTTTGATAAAGCGTTTTCCCAATGTGGAAGGATCAAAAATGCTGAAACTGCGAGAGGCATCTTTTTCCATGTTAGTCCGGAACGCGGCTTCATAAATGCTTCCGCTCATATAAGGGATATCTTTGAGCTTGATTTCACTTCTTTCCTGAGCGTCGGGCAGGCCGGCGAATAAAATCAGTTTGTTTTTTACAATAAAGCCGCGCGCCTGAAAACGAAAGAGGCTGGAATTCAAATTAAAATTAAATGAAGAGATGGTCATATCGGGATTAAGATCGCCTTCTGTCAGAATATTGAGCACTTGTGTTACTCCCATGGTATTGATTTGCATAAATACGGTTTCGCTGAAGTTAAAGCCTTTTTCCCCGGCAGTGAAAAGCCGATGCGCAACACCGATCTTCCTGCCGTTTTGGTAGATATTCATCCAAGTGTCTTGCGTTTTGGGTGTTACCGGTGTTTGCTCAATGGCGACAGTCTCCGGACTTTTTTGAAAGAATTCTAGACGAATTGTTAAAAGGGTGAGGAAAACAAGAGTAATAAAAATACCCCAGGCGAAATACCCTCTGATTTTAAACATAAATTTTAACCTGCGAGAAGCTAATAACCAGCTTGTCGATTATTATATAGTTGGGGCAGGTAAGAGTCAACCATGAGTATAGAACCATTTAATCTGACAGCCGGCTTCTACCTGGAAATGCCGCAGGAATAAATTCAAAGATTTATTGACAAGTGCACCCAATTGATATATCAAAAAAAGCTCAATTTTTAAGGAAAGATAATATACTTTATGAAACACGATAGCATAATCGCTCATGAAGGTTATCCCTTTATAATCTTTTCACTCGTCATCGCTGTTTTTGTGGCTTTCTTTGGCATCATTTGGCTGACAATTTTATTCGCTCTCATCACTTTTTTTATTATTTGGTTTTTCCGTAATCCGGATAGATATTTTCAAGAAGAAGAAAAAGTTTTAATTTCTCCCGCTGACGGCAAAGTAATAAAAATAGAAGATGTTGCGCTGAATGGCAGCATTTCCGGGAGATTTAAAAAAATAAGTATTTTCATGAATGTTTTTAATGTTCATGTTAACCGCGCCCCTTATAACGGAAAAATAGAAGCGATGAATTATCATGAGGGTAAATTTTTTTCCGCCAATTTAGACAAAGCTTCTCTGGATAACGAACGCAATGAAGTTATGATAAACATCAAAGACGGTCGGTCGATTTGGGTGGTGCAAATAGCCGGTCTTATCGCCCGCAGGATTATTTGCTGGATGAATGTCGGGATGACAATTAAAAAAGGTGAGCGTTTCGGCATAATTCGTTTTGGTTCACGCGTGGATGTTTATTTACCCGAAGATTCCCGCATTTCAGTAAAACTTCGGGACAAGGTAAAAGCAGGTCAGACACCTTTGGGCTTCTTATCATGAATAAAGAAACTCCCTTTAAAAAGAGCCGCATTAAAAAAGGTATTTATGTATTGCCCAACCTTTTTACAACAGCCAGTTTATTTTGCGGATTTTATTCCATTATCGCTTCCTTGAAAGAAAATTTTGTTGTCGCGGCCATCACTATTTTGGCGGCCGTTGTTTTTGACGGATTGGATGGCCGGATTGCCCGTTTTACTAACACGACCAGTAAATTTGGAGCGGAATATGATTCACTTTCCGACGTGATTGCCTTTGGCGTGGCCCCGTCTTTTCTTGCGTATAATTGGGCGATGTCTTTTTACGGTAAATGGGGCTGGCTCGCCGCATTCTTATTTGTTCTTTGCGGCGCTTTGCGTTTAGCTCGTTATAATATCCAAATCGGCATAATTGAAAGCAAAGTATTTAATGGTTTGCCCATTCCGGCTGCCGCTTCGGTTGTGGCCACTACAGTCATTTTTTTCGATTACGCGGGAGTTGAGGGTAAATTCCATGATCCTTCCATGATTTTTTTTGTCACGGTTCTCTCTATTCTAATGGTCAGCAATATCAAGTATTATAGCTTCAAAGACTTGAAACTCCTAGCCCGCAAGCCGTTCATGACTTTTTTTTCATTAATTCTTCTTTTAATAATAGTAGTGGCTATACCGGTAATTGTGACTTTTGTGGCTATGTTAGGTTACGCTATTTCCGGGCCGATATGGTGGCTGGCAAAGTTTGGCCAGCGAACGCGCAGAAAAGCTAAAGAGAAAAAAAATTCGTCAGTGCAATATATGGAGCCCAATAAATAATTCAGGTTTGATTTATTTGTGAAACTCCAATTTTCATAACGAAGTGTAGGGAAATTGGTAAGTTGAATCCGCCTGCGGCGGACTGTGGAATGGGTTTCCAAAACTTGCTTTGGGGTTCATACCCGTGATTGTGAAAAATTATGCGTATTATCGGAGGCGAGGTTAAGGGAAGGATATTGTCTTTTCCCGCGAGATCGAAAGAAAGGCCGACTTCTGATTTTTTACGTGAAACTCTTTTTAATTTATTGGGCCCCCTGCAAGGCAAAATATTTCTTGATCTCTTTGCCGGATCAGGCAGTGTTGGTTTGGAGGCTGCCAGCCGCGGAGCTCAAGAAGTTTATTTGATAGAAAAAAATAAAAACCTTATTGAGGTTATTAAAAAAAATATCCAAACGTGTTCTTTAGAACAAAAGTGCCGGGTAATTGGTGCCGATGTAGCAATAGGGTTACGTGATCTTTTTAAAAAAAAATATGAAGTTGATGTTGTATTTGCCGATCCACCTTATAACCGAAATTTAGCAGGTACTACGCTGAAGACTTTGAATAAGTATCGTGTCCTCAGAGAAGGCGGTGTAGTTGTAATTCAACATTCGACAAGAAAAAAATTTAGAGAGTTTTTAGATGAGAATATTCACCAAACAAACCAGAGAAAATATGGCGATAATGCCTTAACTTTTTTTAAAATGGAGTGAAAATGACACAGGACAAATTCCCCAACAGCATTGCCATATATCCCGGCACATTCGATCCCATTACTAATGGCCACGTGGATATTATCAAAAGAGGAATTAGAATATTTGATGAAATTATCGTTCTCGTTGCTTACAATGCCGATAAAGCCACTCTTTTCACGGTAGAAGAAAGAATGGATATGATCAGGGAAGTGTGCAGGGAAATTAAAGGTGTCAGAGTTGATTGTCATTCCGGGTTGCTTGTCGATTATTTGAAAAGTTCCGGTGCCAGCATAATATTACGCGGGATGCGTGCCCTTTCCGATTTTGAGTATGAATTCCAGATGGCCCTAATGAACCGCCGTCAAACAAGAGAAATTGAAACGGTGTTTCTTATGAGCGGCTTTAAATGGTTTTATACGAGCTCCAAGATAATCAAAGAAGTGGTTAGTTTGGGGGGATCGGTAAAGGCTTTGGTGCCGGATAATGTTCATCAGAAGCTATTGGAAAAATTCAAAATAAATCATAACAACAATAATAATCGGAGGTAGTTTGTGCGATTAGCGGCAAGGATAGCAAAAATCAAACCATCGGAAACTTTAGCCATCACCGCTAAAACGAATTTCTTGAGAGCACAGGGAAGGGATGTAATCGGCTTTGGCGCGGGTGAACCGGATTTTGATACACCGGTTAATATTAAGAATGCGGCAATTAAAGCCATTGAATCCGGTTTTACCAAATACACGCCGGTAGGCGGTACTGATGAATTGAAAGACGCTATTGTCGCTAAATTGAAACGTGATAGCGATCTGGAATATAAGCGTTCACAAATAGTCGTTTCCTGCGGCGCGAAGCATACATTATATAATTTGGCTCAGGCTCTTTTTGATGAAGGCGATGAAGTCATTATTCCAGCTCCCTATTGGGTTTCCTATCCGGATATCGTCGTTTTAGCCGGCGGCCTGCCGGTGATCGTTAACACTAAGGAAAAAGACGGTTTTAAAATGAAGCCCGAGCAATTAAAAGCCGCCATAACTAAACGTACCCGTGCCGTAATCATTAATAGTCCTTCCAATCCCACAGGAGCGGCTTATTCCCCCGAAGAGTTAAAAGCCATTGCTGCTGTTTTGATGGACAAAGACATATTGGTCATTTCGGATGATATTTACGAAAAAATATTTTATGCTAAATTCCCTTTCGCTGATATTGCTTCGGCGGAAAGCAAAATGAAAGATAAGACCATAGTGGTGAACGGTGTATCCAAAACGTACGCTATGACCGGCTGGAGAATCGGATATGCTGCGGGGCCGGAAGAAATAGTGGCGGCAATAAATAAGATTCAAAGTCAAAACACTTCCAATCCCACTTCCATTTCGCAGAAAGCGGCACTGGAAGCGCTTTCCGGCGACCAGAGTGTTGTGGAGAAAATGGTCCGCGAATTCCAAAAACGAAGAAATGTTATTGTTGACGCTCTCAACGTCATTCCCGGCATAAGATGCTTTTCTCCCGAAGGCGCGTTTTATGTTTTTCCCAATGTGTCCAATATTTATGGCCGCTCTTACAAAGGGAAAAAAATAACCAATTCTGCCGAATTGATTGATTACCTGCTTGATGAGGCCAACGTAGCCGCAGTTCCCGGAGCTGCTTTCGGTAGCGACGACCATATTCGCTTATCTTATGCCACTTCTTTGGCGAATATTGAAGAAGGCATGAAACGTATTAAGAATGCCGTTGCTAAGCTGGACTAGGTGATAGAGGAAAAAAATTTCTGTGATCGGCCCTTCCGGCCGATCGATTATGTCTGCATTGCTGGCAGGGTAAGTAAGCTTCCATCGCCATTCTCGAATATAATATTTCATTGTGCGTCGGTTAAAACATTTATTATTTTAGCGATATTATTGCCTTGGCAGTTTTCCGATCAAATTACCCATTGCCGAAGATCAATTCGCATGTTATAAATTTATCTATAAAAAATCGATAGAAAGCTGGTGCATTTGGAAGATTCACGATTTGTCAGAAGAAGAAAAGCAAAGAAAATCAATCTTGGCAGTGTGCAAGTAGGCGGGGACGCACCTGTGGCAGTGCAATCCATGACCAATACGGATACCCGTGATGTGGAAGCCACTTCCGCCCAAATAAACGCGCTCGATGAAGCCGGTTGTGAAATTGTCCGTATTGCCGTGCCCGATAATGATGCTGTGCAGGCGATTCCGGAAATTAAAAAAAGAATACATCTCCCCCTGGTTGCTGATATCCACTTCCATTATCAGTTAGCGATTGATGCCATAAAGCAGGGGGTGGATGGTATAAGAATTAATCCCGGCAATATAGATAAAGAAAAAATCCGCGAGATTGTAAAAACGGCAAAAGAACGGCGAGTGGTTATTCGCATAGGTGTCAACGCCGGTTCTCTGCAGAAAGATTTAGCGCAGGAATATGGAGGCCCGACGGCGGAAGCCCTCGTCGTCAGCGCTT
>DLME01000099.1:0-13111 GCA_002479215.1 Syntrophaceae bacterium UBA7544 | reverse complement strand
CGATTGAGATTTTTGAAGACGAAGGATTTGACTTAATTAAATTATCGCTTAAATCATCAGATGTACCGACTATGATTGAAGCATACCGTCTAATTGCCGCCAAAACTGATTATCCGCTGCATTTGGGTGTGACGGAAGCTGGAACATTGGTTGATGCCGCGATAAAATCAGCGCTGGGTATCGGGATGCTTCTTTATGAAGGCATTGGCGATACAATTCGAGTTTCCGTTACCGGTAATCCTGTTCACGAGATTCCCCTGGCCTATAGCATTTTGCGGGCGTTGAAAATTAGAATGGTCGGGCCGGAGATTGTTTCCTGTCCTACTTGCGGACGTTGTCAAATTGATCTTTTGGCGTTGACTCAAAAGATAGAAAATGCGCTTATCGGTAGAAAAGACTATTTGAAAGTAGCCTTGATGGGCTGTGTTGTCAATGGTCCGGGTGAGGCTGCCGATGCGGATATCGGCATTGCCGGAGGCCGTGGTTTCGGAATGCTTTTTAAAAAGGGTAAAGCCACAAAAAAAATCGCCGAAAAAAACTTTGTGCCGGTTTTATTGGAAGAGATAAATTCGATGCTTAAGGGGAAAAAGGAGGTTTAATGCGCTATTCGGAAATGCACTTGCCCACGGGAAGGGAAGTTCCTTCCGATGCTGAAGTTATCAGCCACCAACTGATGATTAGGGCCGGGATGATCAGGAAATTAACCAGCGGTATATATTCATATTTGCCTCTGGGCTACCGTGTTATTCGCAAGGTAGAGCAGATTGTACGGGAGGAAATGAATAAGGCCGGAGCGCAGGAAGTTCATTTGCCTATGGTGCAACCGGCGGAGCTTTGGCAGGAATCAGGCAGGTGGATACATTACGGTAAGGAGCTTTTAAGATTTCGCGACCGTCATGAACGGGAGTATTGTCTGGGGCCAACTCACGAAGAAGTAATCACTGATTTAGTCCGTAATGACGTCAAAACGTATCGTCAATTACCCTGTAATCTTTATCAAATTCAGACAAAATTCCGTGATGAAGTGCGTCCGCGTTTTGGTGTAATGCGGTGCCGGGAATTCGGCATGAAGGACGCCTACAGTTTTGATGCCGATGAAGCAGGCGCCCAAATAAGTTACGAAAAGATGTTTGCAGCTTATAATAATATTTTCCGCCGCTGCGGGTTGATATTTCGTCCGGTGGAAGCGGATTCCGGTAGTATCGGCGGTAAATATTCGCATGAATTTATGGTTATAGCCGAATCCGGTGAGGATGCCATGGTATTTTGTGAAAAATGCGCGTATGCGGCCAACCTGGAAAAAGCTGAAGTAGCACAGCCAAAAAAAAAGAGTACGACCCAGAAAGAATGGTTACCTTTGAAAAAAGTTCATACACCAAAAGTGCGGACAATCGAAGAAGTCAGCTCATTTTTAAATGTTAGGCCTCAAGATATTGTAAAAACATTGATTTTTAGTGCCGATGGCATGCCTTGCGCTGTGCTTATCCGCGGCGATCAGGAAGTAAATGAAATCAAGGTAAAAAATTATCTTGGTGCGGCCGAGCTGGAACTTGCTGATGATGAGATGATTAAAAAGGCGACCGGTGCGCCACGGGGATTTGCCGGAGCCGTCAAAATTAAGACGCGGGTGATTGCCGATTATTCTATAATGAACATGATCAATTTTGTCACCGGCGCCAATAAGGAAGATTACCATTTGAAGAATGTTAACCTCGGCCGTGATTTTGATGTTGCCTCGTTTGCCGATTTGCGCGTTATCGAAGAGAAGGATACCTGTTCCCGCTGTGGCGGTAAAATTCAATTTGCGCGCGGAATTGAAGTAGGCCATGTCTTTAAGCTGGGCACAAAATACAGTCAGGCGATGAAGGCTGCATATTTAGATAAAGACGGGCAGGAAAAAATTATGATTATGGGCTGTTATGGAATTGGCATTGGCAGAACAGTTGCCGCCTGTATTGAGCAAAACTACGATAAAGACGGAATTATCTGGCCTGTGCCTCTGGCGCCATATCAGGTAATTATCACTCCGGTGAATGTGAACGAAAAAAATATCTTCGAAGCTGCAGAAAATCTTTATATTTCAATGCTGGTTGAAGGAATTGAGGTTATTTTCGATGACCGGGATGAAAGAGCCGGCGTGAAGTTCAAGGATGCCGATTTGATCGGAATTCCGCTGAGAATTACTATCGGACAGAAAAATCTTGCTGATGGAAATGTTGAATTGAAAATCAGAAAAACCGGTGAAAATAAGCTTTATCCGCTGCCCAAGATTATTCAGGAAGTGAAAACATTTATCGCTAAATAATTAAGGACTGGCGCACAATAGCCGCAAGTCAAATTAGCTGGGAACTTTAATGTTACGCATCACTGATATTCTCGATAAAACCCAATCGTACTTGCCTCTGGAAGACTTGGAGATGATCAAGAAAGCTTACATCTACTCTGCTACGGTGCATCAGGGACAGGTAAGATTATCCGGCGAGCCATATCTCACCCATCCAATGGAAGTAGCGGGTATTCTGGCGGACATGAAAATGGATGCCGCGACGATCATTAGCGGATTATTGCACGATACCGTTGAAGATACTTTAACCACATCGGCGCAAGTAGAAAATGAATTCGGTAAAGATGTAGCTTTCCTAGTCAGCGGATTAACAAAACTCAGTCTTATTTCTTTCGGGTCTCAAGAGGAAAGACAAGCGGAAAATTTCCGCAAGATGATTTTAGCCATGTCTTCCGATATTCGCATTTTGCTGGTACGTCTGGCCGACCGTATTCATAACATGAGGACATTGCAATATCAAACACCGGATAAAAGGATTTATATCGCCAGGGAAACCATAGATGTATATGCGCCTCTGGCCAATCGTCTGGGAATCAATTGGATGAAAACAGAGTTGGAAGATTTATCTTTTCAGCACCTTTCTCCCGAGGCGTATAATGAATTATCTATGCGGCTGGTTAAATCAAATGAATCGCGCAATAGATATACGGAGGAAGTGAAAAATATCATTTACGCTGAACTGGAAAAATTTAACATTAAAGGGGAAGTGGAAGGAAGGGCAAAACATCTTTACGGCATTTATAAAAAAATGCATGAACAGCACATAAATTTTGACGAAGTTTATGATCTGATCGCTTTTCGCATAATACTTGATTCGGATAAAGAAAAATCCTGTTATGAGACTCTAAGTATCGTGCATGCTTTGTGGAAGCCAGTACCCGGCCGATTTAAAGATTACATCGCTATGCCGAAAGCAAATAATTATCAATCACTACACACTACGGTTATCGGACCTTACGGGGAAAGACTGGAAATACAAATACGCACAAAGGCGATGCACGAATGGGCGGAGAAGGGTATCGCGGCTCATTGGCGTTACAAAGAAGGCCGTGCCTATAAAGATAATGAAGAAAACCAAATTAAAAAGCTCAGAGAAGTGCTGGAAATTCAGCAGGAGATAAAAAACCCAAAAGAATTTATGTCCAATTTGAAACTGGCATTGTTCCCGGAAGAAGTTTACGTTTTTACGCCTAATGGCGATGTTAAATCTTTTCCCAAAGGGGCGACCCCCATTGATTTTGCATATAGCATTCATACCGATGTTGGGAATCAGTGTATCGGCGCTAAAGTTAATAGGAACATTGTTCCTCTGAAGTATGAACTGCAAAATGGTGACCGGGTGGAAATCATAACGCAAGCGGGGCACCATCCCAGTAAAGATTGGTTAAAGAATGTAGTAACAACCAGAGCCATTTCTAAAATCAGAAATTGGATTAACGCGGAAGAAAAAAAGAGCAGCTTGGCCCTGGGGCGCGATTTATTAGAAAAGGAATTTAAAAGGCATAATTTAAAATTCGGCAATTATGTTAAATCAGAGGAAATTAAAAAAATGTTTACAGAATACGCTGTAAATTCTCTGGACGATTTAATCTCTCAAGTCGGTTTTGGGCAGGTTTCGCCTAGGCAGGTGGTCAATCATTTTCTGGCAGAAGAATCAGCCAATGGTCCCGAACAGATCAAAGAGCAGGTAAAGAAAAAAACAACGACGGTTTCACCGTCACTGGGCATATCACTGCCTGGTATTGATGATGTAATGGTTAAGTTTGCTAAGTGCTGTAACCCGATTCCGGGGGATGAAATTTCAGGCTATATTTCGCGCGGACGAGGTATTACAGTTCATACACAAAATTGCCCTCATATTAAAAAATTAGATGCGGATAGAATTGTGGATGTGGAATGGAACATAAAGGAGAAGCATGCTTATCCTGTTCATATTAGGGTAGTTTGTAGTGATCGCAAGGGTGTTCTGACAGAAGTCAGCTCAATTATTTCATCCTTTGATATAAATATCAGCTATGCGCAAGTGGAGACAATCGATATGATCGCTACGTGCAATTTTGTAATTGATGTAAATGATTTACATCAGCTTAATCAAATTTTTTCGACAATTAGACAACTAAAATTTGTTAAATCCATTGAACGGATGCGCCATAATGAAATCGAATAAATTTAGCCATATTGGTTGTTGACAAACACAGTTACTCTGCTATAAGCAAGCGCAAAATAAATAAGGTGAAATTATGTCTTATAAGATAAAAAAAATATGCTTGATGGGTATTTTGGCATTGGTATTTTTTATGGGAGGAGCTTTACCGCTATTAGCGGCAGGTGGAAAGCGCATTATTGTCATTGATCCGTCACATGGAGGTGAAGACACGGGCGTTAAAATAAAAGATAGGGTTGACGAAAAAGATATTACCCTTATCATTGCTTTAGCCCTGCAGAAAGAACTCGCCCAAGAAAGTAATTTACAGATAATCTTAACCCGCGATTCTGATAGAGAGCTTAGTCTGGAAGAGCGAAAAAAAAATGTTGCAAAAATCAAACCGGACTTTTTTTTAAGTATTCATATTAACTCCGGATTTGGTAAAAATGCGTCCGGATTTGAGCTTTATTATCCGGGTTTTAAGGATATGACGGAAAGAAAAACGGCGGTTAATGTTAGTACGCGGCAGGCAAAAAATAAATATCTCAATGATTCTGTTAGAATGTCCCATCTTATTCAAAAAAACTTAGATGCTCTATTCCCGCGAAAAAGCAGAGGATTAAGAGAATCTGATCTGCCGATAATCGACGGCTTATCAGTACCGGCTTTAGTTGTGGAAATAGGTTTTGCCACTAATTCCGAAGACAAAAAGAAATTGCTTTCCCCTGATACGCAAGTTGAAATTGCTAGAGCATTGGCCAAGAGTATTAAATCGTTTTTCAGGTGATTCGTGAACAAAAGAAACTCAGGTAGAAAATTTGATGAACTAAGACCCATAAGGATTACGAATAATTATCTAAAAAATATTGCCGGTTCTGTTTTGGTGGAGTTCGGCAATACCAAGATAATTTGCACCGCATATTTGGAGGACAAACCCGCACCTTTCTTGAAAAACACCGGGAAGGGATGGCTAACAGCCGAATATTCCATGCTGCCCATGTCCACTCAAACTAGAACCGTGAGGGAATCTTCCCGTGGACGTTTGGGAGGCCGAACGCACGAAATCCAAAGGCTGATCGGCAGATCATTGAGGGCAGTAACCAAGTTAACTGATTTTGGTGAAAAAACTGTTTATGTAGATTGTGATGTCATTCAGGCTGATGGTGGAACCAGAACCGCGTCAATTACGGGCGGTTTTGTAGCCCTGGTAGATTTATTTAAAAGATTAAAGCAAGATAGCCTTGTAAGAGAAATTCCCATCAGTGATTTTGTATCAGCAATCAGTGTCGGAATAGTCGATAATCAAATTCTTCTCGATTTGGAATATGCAGAAGATTTGAAAGCGGATGTCGATATGAATTTTGTCATGACCGGGTCGGGCCTCTTTATTGAGGTGCAGGGCACAGCAGAGCATGTTCCTTTTAATAAAGAACAATTAAACAAGATGACTGATCTGGCGTCAAGAGGTATTCAAAAGATCATTGCCCGGCAAAAAGAAATTGTAGGTGATCTGGAGCAATGAAAATAGTGTTTGCTTCCCGTAATGAAGGAAAAGTAAAAGAAATTAGGGCTATGCTTGAAGAAATAGATGTAAAATTAGTTTCCTTAAATAATTATGACAATGCGCCGGAGATTGTTGAAGACGGGGAAAGTTTTTTGGAAAATGCGCTGAAAAAAGCAAAGATAGTTTCCGAATTTACCGGTGAAATAGTTTTGGCGGACGATTCCGGATTGCAAGTGGATGTATTGGGAGGTGCACCGGGAATTTATTCTTCGCGTTACGCCGGAGAAAACGCCACTGATGAGGGAAACATTGCCAAACTTATTGCCGGATTAAAAGGAATTCCACAGGAAAAGAGAGGGGCTTCTTTTTTATGTGTTCTGGTTCTCTACAGAACAGATGGCAGTTATGATTGTTTTGAAGGTAAATGGCGCGGACAAATTATCGATCAACCGCGGGGAAATAACGGTTTTGGTTATGATCCCGTTTTTATGGTACCGGAGTTAAAAATGACCGCAGCCGAATTGCCTGCGGAAATCAAAAATAAAGTAAGCCATCGCGGGCAGGCTTTTGCCCAACTTAAAAAAAGTCTACGGGAAAAATCAAAAAATTTAAAAATCGGGGCGTAGCGCAGCCTGGTAGCGCGCCTGCTTTGGGAGCAGGATGTCGCAGGTTCAAATCCTGCCGCCCCGACCAAGTTAAACAGTCGTTGGCATTTTTTTCGATCCGACTTTTTGGTAAAAAAAATATTTTCAGAGGTATAATTTTTTATGGCAGAAGAATCAAAAGAAAAATGGCTTAATTACCTGGCCTTAACAACCGTTATTCTTGCCGTTTGCGCAACTCTTTCCACTTTTAAAGGGGCCGCCTTTTCCACGCGTTCGGTGCTTTCTCAAACGCAAGCCGCTAACCAGTGGGCGTATTATCAGGCAAAAGGCATTAAAGGTTATTTGTACGAGATTCAAAAAGAGACGTTGGAACTGGAATTTAAAAAGAATAAAGCTAACTCAGCTAAGTCACTGAACAACGAGTATGAAAAGAAAATCGTACTCTATTTACAAAAAATAAAAAAGTACGATGAAGAAAAGGCCGAAATATCCAAAGAAGCGAAAAAAATGGAAACCATAAGAGATGATGCCCAGAAGCACGCCGGAATTTTCGGGCTGGCCGTAATATTTTTACAAATAGCCATCTTGCTTTCATCTATCGCCGCCTTAATGAAGAGAAAATCTATCTGGATAATCGGACTAGCTGCGGGTGCCGCCGGATTGGTTTATTTTGCGAATGGTTTCTTCTTGTTTTTCTAAAAGGTAATAAATATTGGGATAATATTGCGTTCCCTCGGGAAAATGTATTAATAGATTATTAATAAAAAAGCCCGCTGAAACTTGAATCAGCGGGCTTTTGTTTATAAGAAGTTAAATATTTATTATTCGGGAATAAAGGTCAATTCCACACGGCGATTTTGCTGGCGGCCTTCAGGCGTCTTATTATCAGCCACTGGCTTTGTATCCCCCATACCCTTTAATTCCACTTTTGCTTTGTCGCTCAGACCCATTTTCTTTAAGAGGGACAACGTAGAAAGGGCAAGATCAACAGAATTTTTCATGGTGCTAATTGCACCTCCTCCAGCATCAGAATGACCTTCAATAAGTATTTTGCCGGACGTATCTTTAACTTTAGTATAGAAGACTTTTAATGCGGCTAAATCTTCGGTATTTATTGTTGCCTTCTTTGGATCGAAGCGAACAATTACAGTATCGCCGGTTTGCGCTGCACCAACTGCGTCCTTCTTTTCTGATACAGCCGGTGTTGTGACGGCTGCTGGGGCGGGAGAAGCCGCCGCTTGCGGTTGAGGGACGACAACAGGAGATGGCACTACCACAGTTGGAGCCTGGGCCGTTGCAGGAGTTCCGCTGTAATTCCTGACGATAACGATCCTGTCGTTTGGAGGCATTTTACTGGAGGTCCAAAGATCATTACCATCATCAATATAGAATTCCCATTCAATTTTTTCTGAACTGCGCTCGGCTGTCCAAACGCAGCAGGCTTCATTAGCAGACGAGGATTCCGATTGTTCTGTGGGAGAGGTTGTTTTATCCTGTAAACTGGAAAGCTCCGCTTTTGTGGGAAGCCTCCAATCATTGAAGCCGCCTTCTCCGATGTTTTTTACCGTATTTAATACGTTGCCGGCATTAATATCTGTGGCCGTATAAATTAGCCATTGTAAGCCGGTTTTTGTATCTATAATAGTTCCGTTTGCCAATATAGTAAAACGGATGACAATAGGGCTACTTAAAACTAACGGTTGTCCCTCTTTGCCGGTGGTAAATTTCATGGTTACCTTTGTAGTCCATTTATCGGATACCGGTGTAATAATGTATTCAGAATCAGGCATTAGGCCGGATATGCGGAATATACCATCGATGCCTGTTCTTGCCTCGAGTTGCTCATTGCCTGCTACAGGTCGAACTTGTTTAAAAGTAACACTTATTCCTGAAAGTGGTTGCCCTTGTCCGTCAACCAGTTTTCCTTCAGTAGTGCTACCTTTCTTGCCACTGCAACCAAATAAAAACACACTAATCAACAAAACGAGTAACAAGCGATGCACAATCTTCATAAATAAACCTCCTTATTCTACAGTTGCTTCCAACAATACCTTAGGTTGTTTGTCCAAACAATTTACCTAATAGATTACACATTAATGAAAAATATTCAATAAAAAAATAATTAGATAAACCGGGTTAGCCTGAATTTATTGAATCGTTAGGACAGCTTCCACTTCTTTGCGGATTCTTTGCAAACTTTTCGCGGAAGAGGCTTCAAAACGCATAACAATTACCGGCTGGGTGTTGGAAGAACGCACAAGCGCCCATCCGTCCTTAAAAGGGATACGTACTCCATCAATATCAACAATGCCGGGCCTGTTCTGGAAATGTCTTTTGATTTTTTCCACAACTTCCGCTTTTTTATTGTCGGCACAATCAATTCTGATTTCCGGAGTGGCATAAGTTTGCGGTATATCGGAAAGCAGAGTGCTGATTTTTCCCCCTGTCTTAGAGAGAATTTCCAATAATCTGATTGCCGCGTAAATAGCGTCGTCATATCCGAAATAGCGGTCGGCAAAAAAGAAATGCCCGCTCATTTCTCCACCTAATACGGCCTTCTCTTCTTTCATTTTAGCCTTAATCAATGAATGTCCTGCTTTCCACATGATCGCCCGGCCGGAATGTTTTTTAATATCATCGAATAAAACCTGAGAGCACTTAACTTCGCCAATTATTGTGGAATTTGGTTTTTCCTTGAGAATATAACGGGAAAAAAGAAGCAGGAGTTTATCTCCCCAGATGATTTCACCTTTGTCGCTGATAACGCCGAGACGATCGGCATCGCCATCAAAGGCTATCCCTAAATCCGCCTTTTCTTTACCAACTAATTTAATCAGTTGGGCTAAATTTTCTTCTACAGTGGGATCGGGAAAATGATGAGGGAAACGGCCGTCAGGCTCACAATTAATGGGAATAACTTCGCAGCCAAAACGTTGCAAAAGCGGAAGGGCAAAATAACCGCCGACACCATTGCCGCCGTCAATTACAATCTTAATCTTCCTGGTTATTTTTGCATGATCATAAATATAATTTTCGTAAACTGAAGAAACGTCCTGCGATTGAGAGTATGCACTGCCGATAAAATATTCACCACTTTCCATAATTTTTCTTAATTCTTGAATCTCATGGCCGTAAATAGTGTCAGGGCCGATGCAAATCTTAAAGCCGTTAAATTCCGGTGGATTATGGCTGCCCGTGATCATTACTCCTCCGCCGGTGTTGAGCTGGCGGATGGAAAAGTAGAGCATGGGAGTAGCGCAAAGACCGATATCAATTGTATCAATACCGGAGTGATTAAGACCTTGAATTAAAAAATTGGCATAAGCTTCAGAGCTCAGGCGGCAATCTCGCCCGACAGTCATGTTTTTTATTTTGTGCCGGGCGGCATAAGTGCCGATAGCCCGTCCAAGGGTGAAAACGAATTCTTCGTTTAAGTCTTTGTCAACTACACCTCTTATATCATATTCCCGAAATACATTGGGATTCATCAAATATAAATCTTTCTAAGATAAGTTATATTTTAAACTTAAGCATTAAATCGTAAACGCCGCTGTCAAATCTTTTTTTCAAGTCAAATCCGCCTTTTTCGAAAACATGAAGCATAGGCTTATTATCGACAAGAACTTCCGCAGTGAAACCAAGTAATCCCTGTCTTTTGGCAAGATAAGTGAGGTATTTTAACAATTCAAAGCCGATACCGCGGTTTTGCTGATCGTCGCGCACAGCAAACGCAACTTCAGCTGTATGGGTGCTTTCGTCTATCCCATATTGCCCGACAGCGGCAATGATCTGGTTGCTTTGATCTCCGGTGATAACTACCAGGAGAACTTCTTTTGTGTAATCAATAACTACAAAATCCTGTAGTCTTTCATGCGGCATGTCTTTGCGCAAAGAGAGGAACCGTCTGTGCAAACTCGTATCGGACAGAGAATAAAAAAAATCCTGCAAGAGGGTTTCGTCGCTAATTTTAACAGGTCTCATAAATATTTGTAATCCCGTTTTTGTAGTGCGGAACGTTTCCAACTCTTCGGGATATTCACCGCGTTTTCCGGGAATAAAAGCTTGATCTCTAAAAATCAGGCCACGTTTTTTTGCTTCTTCAATCAACCATGGCTGGAACTTAGGGTGAGCTATAGAAATTAATTCCATAGCGCGTTCCCGGATGTTTTTTCCATGCAAGTACGCAATGCCGTATTCCGTTACTATATAGCGAACATCACTGCGGTTGAGAGTTACTCCCGCCTGTTCTTTCAGAGCCGGAACGATGCGGGAAATAGTGTCGTCACGAGAAGTAGCTTTCATAGCGAGAACAGTCTTGCCGTTTTTGGAAAGCAGGGCTCCTCTCATGAAATCTTGATGCCCGCCGACGCCGCTATAAAAAATGCTGCCAATCGATTCCGAAGTGGCCTGCCCGGTGAGGTCTATTTCCAAAGCACTATTAATCGCGACCATATTTTCAATTCGAGCAATAACTAACGGATTATTCGTGTAGTCTATTGTCCTAAATGCTATGGAAGGATTGTCATTGAGGAAATCATAAGTGGATTTTTCCCCCATGCTGAAAGCGGCAGTCGTTTTTCCGCGGTCGATGGTTTTTCTGGAATTGTCGATAACACCGGCTTTGATTAAATCCACCAGACCGTCACTTAAAAGTTCTGTATGAACCCCCAGATTTTTTTTATTATACAAATTGACCATTATGGCATTGGGCAGGCTGCCGAATCCCACTTGAATGGTGTCGCCATCCTGCACTAAACGCGCTACGTTTTTACCGATTCTTTGAATGGTTTCATTTGTTTTTGCGCCTGTTAGTTCCAAGAGCGGCTCATCATAGGGAATAATAAAATCTACATCTTTAATATGAAGAAAACTATCACCGTGAATTCGGGGCATGTTAGCGTTTACTTGAGCAATAACAATTGCCGCCTTTTCTGTAGCGGCTTTTACTATGTCCACGCTGACGCCAAGGCTAAAGTAGCCATGATCATCGGGCAGAGAAGTTTGTATAAGAGCTACGTCAATGCGAATTACACCACTATACAATAATGAAGGAACATGCGAAAGAGAAATAGGCGTATAATCAGCCATTCCTTTGTTGATGGGATCGCGAGTATTATTACCGATAAAAAAAGAATTATGGCGAAAGTTTGCTTTATATTTGGCGTCAGTATAGGGAGCAATGCCTAAAGAGTAGACATGGATAATTTCAGCATCAAAAAAGGCTTTGGGATGAGATTCGACATAACTGGTCATTGCTTGAACAAGGTATTGCGGTTCTCCGCAACCGGAGGCGACAAAAATATGGTCACCGCGGCGAATGTGATTAAAAATTTCATTTTCCGCAGCGAATTTTTCAGGGTAAGCTTTCTTATAGGCGGCGAGATATTTTTGAGAGTCTTCTAATTTCATAAAATTGTTTCAACTATTTAATTAAATTACAATGTGCGACACAATTCACAATAAGTATTTAGATTAAAAAATAAAATTAAGTTCATACTTCAGAGATTCTCCGGCAGTCTTGCCGATAAAAATCACACATTTAAATAATAAGTTTAAATAGCGCATTCTGTCAAGTAAAGATAATACAAAAAATAACGGTAAATAGGTAATAAATAATACCAATGGAGGTCGGATATAAACGGCTCAAGTCACCCGGGTTTAGGCGAAAATTAATTTATCATATTTAATAGATCGCTGGCCTTATAGAGCAATAGATCGGCTCCGGCATTTAAAAAATCAGACTTCCGAAAGTGTCCGGTGAGCACTCCCGCTGTGTAAGTTCCCGCGTTACGACCGGTTTGAATATCTAAAGGGTGATCACCAATCATCAAAGTAGTATTGGCCGAAGTGTTTAGCATCTGCAGGGCTTTATTTAAATGTTCAGGATTAGGTTTCACGTTTTTTACCATATCGCGACAGACAACCACCTCGCAATAAGATAAGATATCGGGGAATACAGTTTTTATGGCCTTGTCACAGTTTCTGGTTATTACTCCGGTAGAAATTCCAGATAATTTAAGACAGGTGAATAATTCCTTTGTTTGGGGGAATAATTCGCCATTGATAGCTGCTTCTATTTCCATAGCTTCAATCATCTTGATTGCTTTATTAGTAAATATTTCAGCTTTTTGGGGGGAACTCTTACTTAATATTTCCTTGGATGTATTAATCATTTCTAAAACAAAATCCGTTTGCAGATAATTTCGTGCAATACCGTAAGAAGAAATAAGTTTCAAAACGGCATCGCGCATCTGTTTAAAATCAATATTTAATTTTGCCAGTGTTCCATCAAAGTCGAAAACTACAGTTTTTATAAAAATGCCATTTATTTTTAAAGCAGCCATAAGGATCAGCGATTTCCGGAGATATAACTGTTGGACAAAACTTTTTTCATTGTTCTGGAAGAAGAAGGAAGAGGTAAACTATCATCGGAAATGATGCGTAAGAAATTGGTTATAATATTAAAAGTTGCACCCCAAAGAATATCAATGTTTCCTGTTTTGTCAGGAATA
>DLME01000135.1 GCA_002479215.1 Syntrophaceae bacterium UBA7544 | reverse complement strand
CTTTGGGGGTTAAATCAAATACCTGATTAACAATCCCGGCAATTTTTTCATCTAACACAACTCCAGTTCCGAAAGTGTTGACATAGATAGAGATAGGTTGCGCAATTCCGATCGCGTAAGCAAGCTGTACAGAACATTTTTTCGCCAGCCCGGCGGCAACAATGTTTTTGGCCACATATCTTGCGCCGAAGGCCGCTGAACAATCTACTTTTTCCGGCGTTTTATTGACAATGGAACCGCCGCCCAATTGAGCGCCCGGGTAACCGCCATAGAGTTGCACGACTAATTTGCGGCCGGTCACACCGGAATCTGCCGCAGAGCATGAATTAACCGCGTTCCATTCACCGGTGGGATTAAAAATGAATTTTGTCTTATTATCTATCCAATCGTTTAAACAATCAAAGGCAATCTGCCGGGCCTGTTCTTCGATCGATGAGCGAAATTTATCCGGTACCTGGCGATAATCTATGGCGTTGGACATAAGTACTGTGGTTACTCTTTGCGGACGCCAATCGGCGTCATAATCCACTGTGACCTGTCCTTTTCCATCCGGAGCAAAAATAGGATTACCGCAATTTTCAAAAGCGCGCATCATTCTATTGACTAATACGTAAGTCAACGGCAATAATTCCGGAGTTTCATCACAAGCAAAACCATAAATAATGCCTTGATCTCCTGCTCCAATTTCCTTGTGCTTTCCTAAATCTGCTCTCGTCCCAATATTGATGTCCGGCGATTGCGGAATGATCGCGTTTAGTATACCCATGGAATTGCCGTTAAGACCTAAATCGGAATCTCGATAGCCGATGCCGAGAACTGTTTGTCTCACCGTTTTTTCAATATCAATATAAATTCGTGTGGAAACTTCACCGCCAACAAGGCAAAGACCTTTTCCTAAAAATACTTCCAGACCACAGTGCGGCATGCAGTTTATGTCCATGCCTATTTTATTCTCTGCTTCCAATATCGAGGCAATAATATTCGAAGCTATAGAATCAGATACTATATCCGGATGACCTATCTTTACACTTTCCGCTGTAATTTGCATGCTTCAAATCTCCTTGTAAATATTTTTTTAGCCAACGTCAAAATACGATGGAAGCAATTAACACATATATGTATTTTAGTTAAATGATTTTTTCAATTTATAATATATTTTATATTAAGAGGATAATCTGCCTGAAAAAATAAGAAATAGTACCCAGGTAATCGATTGATATTATTAATGATTAGCGTAATCATCAATAATCAATTATTAAATTTAACTGACTTTTTTTATTTTATTTTTATCGTCGACCAGAACACATTTAGGATGCCATTTCGTTGTGTCTTTATCATCAACAATTACATAAGTCGCAATAATAATTAAATCTCCCTTAGATACCTTGCGCGCAGCGGCGCCATTGAGACAAATTGTCCCGGAGTTCCGCTTGGCTTTTATGGTATACGTGGAAAATCTTTCCCCATTGGAAACATTGTATATTGCCACTTTTTCATAAGGCGCAATCTGGGCTTCCTGCATAAGTGTTTCATCAATGGAAATGCTGCCTTCATAGTGTAAGTCGGCATCCGTCACCGTAGCGCGATGTATTTTCGATTTTAACATGAATCTTTGCATAGTCATATTACTCCTTAAGGCTAGGAATTATGAATATAACTTCTCACCAAAAACGTGATTATCTATAAGTCTCGTTTTTCCCACTTTTACGGCCAATGCTATAACCGCTTCACCGGCAATTTCATCAATATCGGTAAGCGTTTTCGTATTGCATATTTTTATATAATCAATATCGGTATATGGAGCATTGGTAATTAATTTTTTCGTTTTATTTATTAAAACGGAAGCATTTCTTTCGCCACCTTCATAAAGTTTTTGCGCTAATTTAAGAGAAGCAACCAACGTTAAGGCCGAAGGCTTCTCGTTTTCTTTCAGATAAACATTGCGCGAACTCATAGCCAGCCCATCGGTCTCGCGCACAGTAGGCAATCCGACTATTTGCAAGTCCAGGTTTAAATCAGCAACCATTCGTTTTACAGCTATAAATTGCTGAAAATCTTTTCTCCCGAAAACGGCGACATGCGGTTTGACAATATTAAAGAGTTTGGCACATACAGTTGTTACACCGCGAAAATGGCCGGGACGCGATAAACCACATAAATTTTTGGTCACTTCTTCCACATTCACATATGTCTGATAATTTTCAGGGTACATTTCTTTGTCGGCTGGATAAAAAATTACATCAACATTGACACTTTCCGCCATCATTAGATCGCGATTAAAATCACGCGGATATTTAGATAAATCTTCTTTCGGTCCAAATTGCGTGGGATTGACATAGATGCTTACGACTAAATAATCAGCCATTTTTTTAGCTTCTCTCATGAGATTAAGGTGCCCTTTATGGAAATAGCCCATAGTTGGAACAAATGCTAATCGTTTCCCTTGCATTCTTATTGTTTCCGAATAAGATTGCATTTCATTTATTGAGTTGATAATTTTT
>DLME01000028.1 GCA_002479215.1 Syntrophaceae bacterium UBA7544 | reverse complement strand
AAGCTCTCCTATCTGATGCTGATTGCGCTGATGACAAATTCATACAATAATCATCCGCGTATATCAAGTAATCCGTCGGCATCTGCGAGAATACATGAATATAACTCAAAAAAAATCAGCTTTAAATTTTCGGCTGTTTAGTTTTGGAAATATCACAACTTGTTTGAGGAAATGGTGTATAATTAAATTATCAATTAATAACCGGTGTTGCACCGGAGTGGATGAGATAGTGTATTTATGTTTGCTTTTGATATCCATGTCCATACACGCAGATATTCCGATTGTTCTTTCATAAACCCCGAAGAACTAATTCATCAGGCGGTTGAAACGCGTCTTGACGGTATAGCCATTACCGAACACGGCATGCGCTGGCCTGATGAAGAATTCGATAAACTTGGAAAGTTGGCCGAGTCTCACGGTATAGTTTTGATCAATGGGCAGGAGATATCTACGGAAAGCAGCAAGAAAGAAATAGAAGGGGATTTTTTAGTGTTCGGCATAAAACAAAGTCTAACCGGCCGTTATTCGGCTAAGGACCTTGTCGAAAAAGTGCATTCAGAAGGAGGCATCCTCATCGCGGCGCATCCCTACAAATTATCCCGCGGGGGGAAATCCCATTATTATGGTGCCGGTGATCGCATTTACAAATTGCCGATTGACGCCATCGAACTTTGTCATCCCGATCATACCGATCTGGCTTTAAGTAAAGTCGTGAAGGCGATGAGTAAGCTCGGGATACCCGGAACAGGAGGCAGTGACGCTCATAAAATTTTCAAGGTAGGTTCATGCGTAACCATTTTTGAAAATAAAATTTTTGATGAAAAAGATTTTATTAGCGAAATTCGTCAGGGGAATATCAAAGCGGAAAAAAAGTTTTAGCTTTAATACATCTTTTTGCCGATCTGCATGGCCATTAAGACGCAGAGAACAGCCACTTAAAATCCCACACAACTACGTTATCTGGCGCCATAATCCCGACCAGCTAGGTCAGGAGGGAAAGTGCGGCACGACAACGAAAAATTTAACCTACCTTTCAGACACACCCGAAAGAATAGTTTCCTTGGTTTTTCCGTCCTATTGACTTAGCGTTCTTTAGAACACTTTGAAGTAAGACAATGCGTAAATAATAATGACAACAATCAATACCACTAATAAGACAAAATTGAACTTGCGTTTTTCTTTCACTATGGCCATGGTTCATCTCCTGCGTTGTTAACGTTACTATAATCTTTTCCTTACCAAGACAGCCAGGTACTATATATCCCCCTAGCCTATCCACACCGCCGATAATCGTCAATCACCCACTACACCATTATTTTTGATATTTAATAAGACATTACTTCCTTGCGGATGAAGTATAAGAAGTCCGGTCTTGTATGTCAAGGGAATACTGAATTTCTGAATTGCGTTTCTAAACACCCAGATAAGCTTTTTTCACATCATCATTCTTCAGCAGATCAGACGTCTTACCCTGCAATGACATTTCGCCGTTTTCCAAAACATAACCGTAGGAAGCGAGCATTAATCCCAGCCGTGCGTTTTGTTCCACGAGCACCAGAGTAACTCCTTCGCGGTGGATCTCTTTGATTGTTTCAGCCAGCTGTTGGCGAATCAATGGACTTAACCCCAGCGAAGGTTCGTCCAGCAAGAGCATTTCCGGTTTGGCCATCAATCCGCGCGCGATGGCGAGCATTTGCTGCTGGCCGCCGCTTAACTCCCGGCTTTTGGCGTTGAGTTTGTCTTTAAGAACCGGAAACAGCGTCAATGCTTCATCCATCGACTGCTGTATACCTTTTCTGTCTTTTCGCAGATAGGCTCCTATCAGTAAATTCTCCTTGACTGTAAGGAGCGGGAAAAGCTTTCGGCCTTCCGGAATCTGGATGATACCCAGGGAGGCAATTTTGCCCGGTTTCCAACCGTTTATTTTCTCACCCTTGAAATAAATTTCACCCTCATTTTTTTTCACCTTGACGATTCCGCTAATGGCGTTAAGCATTGTTGTCTTGCCTGCTCCATTTGCGCCCAGGATAGTGACAAAGTCACCTTTATTCACGGATAAGGATAATTTTCTAACCGCCGCTTTTTTGCCGTATTTAACCCAGATATTTTTGAGCTCCAGCATTTTTACAAAATCTCCGTTCCGAGGTAGGCTTCGATGACCTCTTTCTCGTTCATTACTTCCTCAGGTATTCCATCGGCTATTTTATTGCCGAAGCTGAGGCAAACTACTCTGGTAGCCACGTTCAGCAGTACTTTCATGTTGTGTTCTATCAGTATCACGGTTACACCCTGTTCGCTGAGCAGTTTAATTTTATCTACGACAAACATCGCTTCTTCATGGTTCATGCCGGTGGTGGGCTCATCAAGAAGGAGCACTTGCGGATTGGCAATCATGGCCATGGCAATGCCGAGCATCCTTTGATATCCGTGCGAAAGCCCTTCCGCCGGTAAAAATGTGTCGTTCAAGAGGTCCAGAAGCTTTACCAGTTCGATCACCCTGCCCACAGCTTTTTCATTGTCATCTTTCCATGCCTTCGTCTCCAAAAATGATTGCCAGTTATTGGTCGAGTATTGCTGATAGGAACTAATCAGCATGCTTTCGACTACGGTGGTGCCTTCATAAAGCACATTCGACTGAAAAGTTCTTATGATGCCCAACTCAGCTATTTTATCGGGACGTAACCCGGATATTTTCTTGCCATTGAAATAAATTGTTCCTTTGGTCGGGCGGTAATAGCCGCTGATAAGATTGATCAGCGTGGTTTTGCCGGAACCATTGGGCCCCACGATGCCCAGGATTTCTCCTTTTCCCACCTGGAGGTTCACCTCTTCCACGGCGGCGAGTCGGCCGAAGTGCTTTGAGACATTTTTTAGTTCCAAATAAGGCATGTGAATAAATCTCCCTGTTTAATCCTCCGGCTCATCCGGTTCATACTCCTCTTCCCGCCAGACAACCTTATTCCAGAAGCGCTCCCACAGGTTTACCAGCCCGGCTCCCTGGGGCAGGAACATGACCACGATCACCACCACGGAACCGAACAGAAACGATTGAAGGCCGGGGGTATCCAGACGCGACAGGTATTCGCCCAGGTTGTAGAGCAGAATGGAGCCGACGATCGGCCCGCCGACCAGAGAACCGATACCACCGACGATACTCATGATCATGATCTGGATCGACTGCCACAACCCGAAAACCATTGGCGTGATCACCTGCAGAAAATGGGTGTAAAGGGCGCCGGCATACCCCGTGAAGACTCCGGCCACGGTAAACGCAATGACCCGGTACTTCATCAGATAGATGCCCTGATGCTCGGCCAGGACCGGATTGAGGGCAGTCCCGGCGAACGTCCTTCCCAGGCGGCTCTCTCCGATCCGCCAGAAAACCAGTCCGGTGACGGCCACCAGACAGATCATAAAGTAAAAATATGGTGCCAGACTTGCATTGAAATTGACCAGTTCATGCCCGCCCAGGATGATGGGTGGCGGGGCGGAAGCGATGATTCCGCGACTCCCTCGGGTGAGAGGTTCCCATTGCAGGGCGATAATCCTCACGATCTCGCCCAGGGCCAGCGTAATAATGGAGAAATAGATGCCCCCGACTCTTAATACTACCATGCCCACGAGGAGCGCGATCAGTCCCGAAACCAGGCCCGATACCAGAAAGCTGGGCCAGAAGGGCAGCCCCATCTGAGCCGTGAGGATGGCGGACGCATAGCCGCCCAGGGCCATGAATGCCGACTGTCCCAGGCTGAATTGCCCGGTGCGCAGGACCAGGGTGAAACCCATGGCTGCCACCGCCCAGATACCGGTCATGATGAGCGTCGACAGGGTCACCACATTCCGCGTGAAGACGGGGATCAAAAGGATCAGGATGATGAAAAGCCCGATGACGGTTTTGGGAACAATATTCTTATAATCAATCAGATGAATTGTTTTGAAAAAATACCTCATTTTGCAGACGCTCCGAATAATCCCTGCGGTCTCACCAGCAGGATCAAAATAATCAACCCGAAGAGTACGACCTCCGACAGGTAGGATATGTAATAGGCAATGACGCTGTGCAGGAACCCAAGGATGAGCCCTCCCACGATTGCCCCGGTCAGGCTCCCCAGTCCGCCGATGACAATAGCGAGTAGGGCCATGATCATCGGTGTACGCCCGATAAACGGGTTGATCGGGTAGAGAGGGGCCATAATGGCCCCCGCCATGGCCGCCAGGGCGCAGCCGATCCCCATGACGATGAGAGACAGCCGTTCGGTGCTGATGCCGTATAGACTCGCTGCCACCGGTTGCTGGGCAACAGCCCGGATGGCAAGCCCCACCTTGGTGTGGTTCAGCACGAAATACATGGCCGTCATCACAATCAGGGTGAAAATGATAACGGCCATCTTCTGATAGCTTATAGCAACTACTCCCAGGTTCAGGACGCCGGGGAGGATAATGGCTAATCCCCGGTCGTCGCTGGTGAAAAGAAGGCTGGCAGCGCCTTCCAGAGCAAAGATAAGCGCCAGGGTTGCCACGCCTATATACAATTCGCCTTTAATACGGTCGATAATGAATTTCTTGATCAGGATGCCGATGCCGGCCATCACGAGCCCCGCTAAGAGGATGCCGATCGGGAATGGTATGCCCGCCGCAGTGGTGCTGTAAAAGACGATGAACGCGCCCAGCATGAAGAGCTGGCCGTGCGTCCAGTTCAAAATACCCAGGATGCTGAAGACCAGCACCATGCCGAAGGCCATGGTCATATAGATGCAGCTCTGGGTCAATCCTTCGATCAATATTTCTGCAGGGGGCATACCTTTTCTCCTAACATTCCCGACTAATGACTATGGAATGGGTTTCCAGGGGTTCTCACTTAAATAGACTTCCTTGTTTCCCTTGATGATGGAAATACACCCCGGGTTTCCGAAGACAATGGGCGAACCGTACGTCTTGGCGCCCGACATGGTGTATTTCCCCGCCATCGTATCGAAGGTACCGCCGCGGATGGCGTTCATGATCTTATCGGGATCGTCCACGGATCCCGCCTTCATCATGGCCTGCGCCAGGATCTGCATGTGAGCACAGCCCCAATCCGTCCAGGCGGTATAATTAAACGGCTTCCCTTGCTTCTTCGACACCATATCCTGCACTTCCCGGAACATCTTGATAAATTTCGGGTTCACCTTGGTCTTCTTGTAATCCAAGGGGTTGGCATGTTGGGCGATGAAGCCCTGAGAGGCGTCATAGCCGCTCACGTCGATATACATCTTGGGATCGAGAAGCCCGCCAGCGGTGCCGGTCTTGATGTACTTCAGCCCCATGTCCCAACGCTGTTTGGTAATCATCATCGCCGCCAGGACATCGCCGGCGCCGTAAATGACATCGCAGCCCGCCTCCTTGAACCGGGTGATGTAGGGTGAATAATCCTGCGTTCCGAACGGATACCATTCATGGTGGAACCGGATGCCCGCCGCCGTGAGATCACGGTCCACGTAGTCCCAGCCGACACCCTTCCCGAGGGTTGAATCGCTGATGCCGATCCGCTTGTAATTGGGGTAGGCCGCCACGATCGCCTTGATGTCCGAGAGGAACTTCTCATGGGACGGCGTGCCGAAAACAACGTAAGGCATCTTCTCGGGATTGTAGGCCCCGCCGCCGACAGCTTCATTCCCGTTTCGGGCGATCAGGATGACCTTGGCCGGGTTGCTTATGGCCGACACGGCGAGAAAGCTCGTGTCCCAGTGTCCGACAATGAACTTGACCTTGTCTTCGAAGATGGCCCGCTTCGCACAGGCAGCGCCCCCCTCCGGCGTATTCAGGGAGTCGTAATTGATATTTTTGAAATTATAAAGCTTGCCGTTGACCCGGAAGCCCTCCTTGTTGAACAGTTCCAGCCATGCTTCGTAGACGTCTAAGCCTACTTGCCCCCAGGGTCCCGCCGGGCCGCTCAACGGGCTAATGATTGCGACGTTGATGATGATGGGTTCCTCCGCGACGGCTGTGCCACACATGCTAAACATACCAATAACCATAACCGTGATCATTAAAATTGTCGCACTAAAAAACGATTTTTTCATAATTCTTAATCCTCCTTCTTTCTATTGCCTATTATTTACTTCCAGTGTCTTCTCTCTTTTGACGAATAAACCCTCCTTTCCAAGGTCAGTGGTCATGCCGCGCCTGTTTTTTCCGGTGCCGCTGGAAAGATTAAAGCCACATTACCTTTAAAATAATATAATGTATCTAAAAAGCAAATCTTAGTAATGATTGAGCGCTGTGCTTTTTAATATTACCAAGGCATTTTACAAAAAAATCAGTCCAGCCATTCAGTCGGTACTTTTGTTGTGCAGGTAGTAAGTTCATTGGCGGCCTTGGTGTAGCGCATGATTTTTGCCATATTGCCGGTGAGCTTGGATTGTTTGGTGATCAACGCCTGAGTGGAATCGAGTTGTTTCAAAGCTATTCGCTTCCAGATAGCATAGGGCGCTCTGATGATGAATTCCGGTTTGTATTTAGTGAGATCTTTAACTACTTCGGCCACGCGGCATTTACCATGATACAGGTCTATATACGTGGCCAACATTTCCTTGACCGGGCCGCCGGGTTCCATAACAAAATAAAAATCGCCTTCCCATGTTCTTGCCGACTCCTCGTAAGCCTTGCTATTATTGACCGCCTCTTTAAACAGATCGCACCATTCTTGAGTAGCGTATCTTGCCATTGTAAATAACCTCCTTAATATTACCTGTTAATTAATCAGTATGCCTGCTTGTACAGAGCAGTAACCTCGTCCGGATCGATTGTCTCAAACGTTTTTCCGCCTGCCGCATCCACAAACTTGCCGTCGATAAATAATTTATAACTATCCATGCGATACATCCTTCGGGTAAAATATTATTTGAAGGAATTTTCTTGACTATAAAAACCGAATTTGATGTGTATATGTTGCTATAAAATGACTGTCAAGAATAAGTAGTGTTTTATTGAAAATAGCGTTTTATGGTAAAAAATAATATTGTTTTTCTTCTTGCCTAATTGGGCAGTAAGAAATAAAAGAACTAAGATTTACAAATTATATCTTATTGTTTATAAGGAGTTAACTCAATGAACAAAAAAGAAAAGGCCATATCCGCCCTTTTGGCGGCTTTTCCCACTTTGGAATCATGGACAGTGTTTTCTCAAAACAGAGCTAATGCCGCCATCTTCGATTCCTTTATTGATTTTGCCGTCCGCAACGGCATTATCAAATCAACCGATGCAAAAAGCTTGGATTTATTTATCCGCCATTCAACTGAAAGCGTTATTAATTTCGATCCACCCAAACACTTAGATTTTGAAGAACTGCTCAATAAAAAAGAAGAGATGCTACGACTAAATTTTTCCCTACGGGCGTTGACGCAAAGGATTAACTCGCTGATTGCTGAGGCGCAAGTCTCTTTGCCCAAAGTAACCAATTCCATGTTAACCCGGCTGAAAAAAGAACCTGTCGATACGCCTTACAAACAAAACGTCCTGAGGAGCCTAGCCTTTTGGTTAGGGCACGAACGCGCCGATATAGCTGCAATGTGGAACTTTGAAACATTGCTCAAAATTTGCCGCGAAGGCAAGCAAACGGAAAGTTATAAAGAAGGGGTGCGCATCGGGTTCGCTCTTTATAGCCGCGGCGATGTTATCGATCATGAAATCTTAGGCTGGTTGAAAAAAACCCTGAAAACCTATATCGAACAATCCATAAATCATTTTCTCTACGGACGGTGGGGTAAGGTCAGGTCGCACGATATTACAACACTGTATATCGATTTCCCCAAAGAAGAGGAAGCGGGCGATCTCGTATCATATCAGCAGTGCCTGCGTAGCGCTGTGTCATTAGCTCATCAGATCGCTATTCGCTGGACTCTATCCAAATACTATTCGAATAATAGATTTTTATCCATAGGGATCGTTGCCGGAGAGTATGCCAATTTGGATAATTTTCTGCTTCCTATTTTGACTGCAAAACTACCCGGAGATCCGGTAATACGTGTGTCGGATTATGCTCGTCAGTGTCTCCTAATTTGTGATATTAAGGTTATCCTTTGCCCGCGGCCGACAGAAACGACATTGTTTAACGGTGAGACTCTCACGATCTGGTGGATTGTGGCATTTTGGAGTATGCTTTACTTCGATTTTATTTCCGATTTACTAGAAGATAATATTCTGCGAAACAATCCTGATTCAGTAGAAAAGCTGAACAAACTGCTTTGGCCTCCGCTAGAAACGGGATTTGAGTCTGCTAAAAGCACCGAACGGAATGCCGTAACAACCTTTTTCAAATTTCCCCATAACTCTCTTTTGGGTGTCGAAATCGTGAAAACACTTTATTACCGGCGGCGATTTCTGGAGGCCATCGAAATTCTTCGCATAGTTCTGAGCATCGATCCGACCGATTTGACAGCCAGGACTCTGCAGATGGTCCTTTTTCGCAATATGGCTATCGATGCCCCGTCTTATCCCGTGGCGTTAGGTCTATTCAGACTGGCGGAACATGAGGCTTTATATATCCGTGAAAATTGTGCCAGCCAATCTGAAGATTTTTATTGTGAGTACGCGGTGGTTCATCTGGCAAAAGCCATGATGACGGTCAGATATTTGCGGGAAAACAGTAAATTCTTTAAAGGACCGCAGGAAATCACATCACTGAAGCAAACAGTCTTTTCGGCGTTCGATCAGACGGAAAACCTTCTGGAAAAGGGAATGACCGTGTCGCCTTCCGGCATTCGGTCTTCCTATCTGTTGGATAGCGTAGCAGTATTAAAGGCGATTTTTAAAAGCGATGAAGACATCTTTATCAATCCTAAAAAACCTATCGACACAAAACCAGAGGTCGTAAAACAGCCGTCTGACGATATTCAATGGCAACTTGGTTTTCGCAGAAAAGATATGTCACCGCAGTTTCAAAATGATTTTATAATAGAATTAGGCATCAAAAAGTACAAAATTCATGAAGATTCTATCTCGCTTCAAGCCTATCGCCCAACGACTCATTTTTGTCATGTCGTAGCCTTGTGGGATTTTTCACCTGTCCGCACTGTCGCGATAGCCCAGAGAGCACTGCGATTGTTAAAGGATGCTATAACGATAGCCAAGGAAGTAGGGAAAAATGATGTTTGCATATACTCTTTTTCCAGAACCTACGGCGAAATGATGCCCGCGGGAGAATTTATTCGCCATATGGAAAAATCCATCCAAATGATCGAAGAAAAATCCGGACGGGACTTCACGCAAAAAAGAGAAAGTGATATTATTGAATCGGGCAAGACCTTGTCATCGCTATTGATGACACTGAATTTCTAAAAATCAAGATTCTTTTATTTCTCCAATTTATTTATGTAGTAGTATGCGGGAGGCAAAAGAAAAATTCGCGTCCCGCATTTCTACAATCGATCCTTATTTTTTCTGTTTTGCTTTTGCCTTCGCCTTCGCTTCCTCTTCCTCCCTTAAAATCTTGCGCAGAATTTTACCGATGGCAGACTTGGGAATCGAATCACGGAATTCAACCAGTTTGGGCACCTTATAGGGTGCCAGCTTTTCCTTGCAGAATTTGATGATTTCCTCTTGTGTACACGTTTCTCCCGGCTTCAGAACAACGAAAGCCTTGACCGTCTCGCCACGGTATTCGTCTTTAACACCCAGTGCTACGGCCTCGGCAACTTTGGGATGCTGAAAGAGAACTTCATCAATATCGCGCGGATAAATATTGAATCCACCGGCGATAATCATATCTTTTTTACGATCTACGATAAAAATATAACCGTCTTCATCTCTTATGGCAATGTCTCCCGTGTGCAGCCAACCGTCTTTGAGCTGTCCTGCCGTTTCTTCCGGGTTGTTCCAATACCCCTGCATGATGACGGGGCCTTTCATGATGATCTCGCCCGGCTGTCCCTGGGGCATTTCCGTCGTGCCGTTTTCGATATCCACGAGTTTGACGTCGTTATCGGGTATGGGAATGCCGATGCTTCCCACTTTTTTGAGGCCCAGGATCGGGTTGCTGATGCCGACGGAAGTGGATTCGGACAGACCGTAACCTTCGCTGAAATAAATGCCCATATCCTTGACCTTATCGATGAGTTCCGTGGCCATGGGTGCTGCTCCGGAGTTCAACAATCCGATTTTTTTGGCAAGGTTTAGCTCTTCCGCCTTGGGGTGGTTGATCAGGGCGCTTATCAGGGTGGGAACTGTCGGGAAGAAGGTGATCTCGTTGAAATTGGCCAGAAGCCCCATCATTTCGTCTATGTTGAAGCGGGGAACCTGTATCTGTGTGGCACATTGGAACATGGCCCAGTTCATGACGACGATATTTCCGTAGACATGGAAATAGGGCAGGACCGCCATGACACTCCGCCGCTCTGGTGGGGTCAGCATCATCGTTGGGTTTCCCCACAAGGCGCAATACAAGACTGCTGCGATAACGTTTCCATGAGTAAGAACAGCGCCCTTGGGAATGCCCGTCGTGCCGCCGGTGAATTGAATCAAGGCTGGATCTTGAGGGGTTACCTCTACCCTGGAACGCTTGGTCGACGTGGATTTATCGAGAAGTTCCGAAAAATGGAGCCACCCTTCCTCCAGATCAAGACTCTTGAAGGAACTCACGGGGAATCCCTTGATGTAGTCTGTGACGGCGGTCACGATGACCCTGGGTATTCGGATATCTTTGCATAACGTGCGAATCGCCGGAAGGGCCATGTCGAAGGTAATCAACGTCGTCAGTCCCGAGGTGTTCGCCATCATTTTCAACTCATTAGGGGTATAAAGGGGGTTGAGGTTGACGATGATGGCGCCGAGGGACAAGGCCGCATAATAAGCGATCGGGTACTGGGGGCAGTTAGGCAGATGAATTCCGATCCGATCTCCTTTTTGTATCCCCAAGGCCCCGAGGGCATTGGCAAATCGCAGGATCTGGGTACGCAGATCCCAGAAAGTAATTTCCGTTCCGAAATAGTTCAGAGCGGTTTTATCCGGGTAGGTGTTGGCCGGCAGCTCAACGAGATTGTGAATGGCCAGACGCGGATAGCGAATGGTTGTGGGAACGTTGTAATCATAGTGACGATGCCAGGGTTTTTCTTCCATTTCTTGCCTCCTAAATTAAGTGGATTTGAGTTTTTGTGAAAAAGATTTTTGGGCTTCAATTATATATATGGGAAGGTATCTTGCCATTGTAAATAACCTCCTATATCGTACCTATATTCTTTGTTAAGATAACTGTCAATTATTAATAGTGTTTTATCAAAAATATCATTTTATTGTAAAACACCAATATTTTATACTATAAGATACTTGTTTTGGACTTCCAATTTACCGGTTTAATATTTTTTGTCAGGAAACGGGATTATGAACATGTCAAAAAGGGTATCTTGAACTTTTGTGGGAGAAGTTTACGCAGGTTAGAGATATTGCTTTTGACTCTTTTGAACCTGTTTATATGGGAGAAATTACCAACGGCCTCTGGTTGTAATAACTATAGGCAGCATTGAAATAGAAATTATCCAGGATAAGGAGAATTTATAAAATGAATGCTGACTCAAATTCGCTTAGCAAAAATGAATTAAAAGAAATTTTGAACAAAAACTGGATGACTCACGATGCCATGTGGTTTTACAACTGTCTGCAGGAATGCGGTATTGAAAAAACAAATAAAATAAACAAAGCCGCGATACGTGACATGTCCACCGTAGAGATCAAACGCATTCAAAAGGCCGTTGGTGTTGGGCAGCTTAATACCTTTGATGAGTTTAAAAGTTTTTTTGATATAGCAATGGAGATCGCTACCGGCAAATTTATGAAATATAAATATAGCACGCCTGCCAAAAACTTAATGCACGCTAAGTGGGAGTCATGCTTCGCGTATGAGGGAATAAAAGCGCTGGGCGTTATTGACCGTTATGAATGCGGCATCATGCTGCGGATCGATACCTGGCTTAACACCTTGGGCATAAAATACGAAGTGGAACCCAAGGTGACAGGCTGTATGATGCATACCGACGGCAAATGTTTTCGGGATTATAAGTTTTTCTTTGACAAATAAATTCTGTTAAGGAGGAGATAAAATGAAAATTGGTGAAGATATTTGGAAAACTATTCAGAAACACTTGAATTATAATGATAAAGAAATGAAGATATTCCGGGCCAATCCCAGGAACGAAGATGTTTTGTCCAAAACGGCTTTAATTTTGTATTTTCGCCTTACATTCGGTTGCTCTGGCCATGCCCGCCTTAGCTGAACTTCTTTATGCCGGCGTTGATCCTAATAAAATGAGGTTCAAACGGTTTAGCTGTCCTGATGTTGGAGTGAGGTGCGGCGGCTGGGGTCATATCGTCATGGAAGTAAAAGTTGAGGACCGAAATAAATCAGAAAGATAGAGGCTATGATATTTTAGGAGGTATCAATAGAGTGGGCAAGGGCTGAATGTGAACGTTATCATTGTCCCTCCTGTGGGAAATCACTTTACAGAAGTGCGCAAAATTGCAGAACTTGCAAAAAATCAGTAGCCAATGAATTGGATGGCGTTATCCGATTTTTTTTGCTAAAAAGATTTAGCCGACATTGAAGCGATTAATGGAAAAAATTAAAAATAGTGTCCAGTTCCAATGATGAATAATTTATGGACCTGAATACAAAAATTCGGAAATTTACCCAAAAATTCGACGTCAATTATTTTGGAATCAGCGATCTCTCCCTGGCAAAAGATTTTATAATCGGTCAGGGCGGAAATATTCTTTCTGACTTCCAGTATTGTATTTCTATCGGCTTGAAACTTCCGGATACCATTGTCAATCAACTGCCGCTACGCTCGAACAAAGCTGTCGCGGTAAATTACAGGTTCCATGCCTACAAAATAATTAATGATAGATTGGATTATAACACCTCCATGATAAGCAGTTTTATTCAGGAGCTGGGTTATGATGTGATGCCGATTCCTGCTTCCGAAAGATACGATGATGAACGCATTTGCGCTGTTTTTTCTCATAAGCTGGGCGCGCATCTTTCGGGGCTTGGCTGGATTGGGAAAAGCTGTCTGTTAATTACACCGAATAACGGTCCACGTGTTCGCTGGGCATCTATTTTAACTGACGCTCTGCTCCAGCCAACCGGGAAGCCTATGGACGAAAAATGCGGCGATTGTCTTGATTGCGTGAACATTTGTCCCATAAAGGCGTTTACAGGAAGAAATTTTTATCCGAATGAATCACGAGAAATGAGATATAACGCTCAACTGTGCAATGATTATTTTGTGGCAATGACGAAAAAAGGACAACTGCCGGTGTGCGGCATGTGCTTATACGTATGTCCTTATGGGAAAAAGAAGTCCGGAGATAATGTTTTCAAAAAATGACGAGAAAAGATATCTGGATTATCAGCGGTATAAACACTTAATTTACCCTGCTTCTCTATAAAAGTCTACGCCTGCATGCTGTAAAAATTTCAATCTTCCAGATCCAGATTCATTTTTTTCTTGAAGGCGGCGATAATTGCCTGTGTTGCTGCTTCCAGCGACATTCCTTCCGTGTTTATTATGATATCATAGTGTTTGGGATCAGCAACATCGGCATTAAAATATTTCCGTACAAATGCCTTGCGGTTATTTTCTGTTTTGACTACATATTGTTCCGCCTCGGCTTTAGAATATCCCCTATCTTCCATGAAATATTTAATCCTGTATTCCAGAGGGGCAATTATTCTGACCTTAAATGCTTTTTCTCGCGGCAGGATATGATTCGCACCTCTTCCTACGATAATAGTATTGCCAAAGACTCCGATAGTCCCTATCACTCTGGTTAGGTGCTGCAGAAATTCACCCGGCCAGGGACGGTATTCCCCAAACAGAGATGAAAGTAAGGTATCCCGGAAAGATACCTCTTTTTCATCTAGTGATTCGATAACTTTTCTGCTCATCTTGGCGCTATCCGCTACATGTTGTATTATTTGAGCACCGATCAAATCCATATCTAATGCTTTGGCTAGCCTTCTGGCAATTTCACTTCCGCCGCTTCCCGGTTCTCTGGAAATAGTTATCACCGGTCCGCCTTTATATTTTTCTATTTCAATTCCGTGTTTTAATGCTTTATCCAACAGCTTGCGCCACTTATCCACCTGCTGCGCAACCATTCTATCTATGATCGCTTTTTCATCTTCCAGTTCATTCGCAGGACTGGCTTTAATAGATAAATCCCTGGTGTAATCAGGACAATGGCTTCCAAGAAAGGCATCCGTTGATAACTTAAACCTTTTTTGACATTCCCTGCGCCAAGCGCATATGCCGCATATGTGTTTTTTTACCATCATGACTATCACCCTCTTTCTGGTTGACGATGGTTTGACCCTTTTCTTCACTCAAGGCCTCAAAGCCGGCCACAATATCTAACAGCTCTTCGGTAATGGTCATCTGGCGCTGCCGGTGAAACTGTCCATGAAGTTCCTGCAGCTGTTCTTCGATATTTTTCTCAGCATTTTGCATCGAAGCCAGACGGCTGGCATTTTCGCTGGCCAGGGATTCGGCAAAAGCACGGTATAAAGAAACGAAGAGATATTCCCTAATCAGCGAAGAGAAAATCAAATCACCATCCATCCGAAAAATTGGCAGTGATTTAGAATCCCATTTTTTTTGGGCTATTTCTTTTAGCCATTCCCTGTTGACAGGAAGGAGCTGAACCAGATGAGGGCTGTAGGAGGCTCCCGTTAGATATTTATTGTAAAAAAGCAAAAAATGGTCGACCTGATGGCGGAAATGCCACTCATCAATGATCATAATAATTTCCTGAACAAGCGGCGTAATCCCGGCCGTCGAACTGGGCGTTGTCAAAACCTCGGAGATCGGCTGTCCGGCATCCTCTACATAATCGGCTACTCGTGCACCTACAGACAGAACCATACGATTTTCCTTCTTGATGCCGATATTCTTCATATGTTCCAGAGTAAAGACAGATATCTGTTCATTAAGCTGGCCGCATAATCCTTGATCGGAACCGAAAACGATGGCGCCCAGACGCTTCATTGTTGGGGCCTTTGTCTGTGCTGGTGGCTCCATCCGCTCTTTCAGGACTATCTGCAGACCCATCTCCACCGCCCTGTTGTAATCGGTCAGGGACTCGACAGCCCGCTGGTATTGACGGATACTCACTGCGGCTAGAGCCTTCATGGTCTTGACGACGGAAAGAAGATCACCCGCGCTCTTCACCCTTCTTTTGATAGACTCAGTTGTTTGCATCAACTTCCTCTGTAACTTCAAAAGGCGCAACGGCAGCCTTGACTTTCATCAAGACGTTATCCCTGTCCGATATTTCCAGTTTGTTTCCTGCTTCAATACGCCCGCAGACCTCGGACAGTTGCTGTGTTACTGTTTGGAGGAGAGATTCTTCCGCCTCCCTCACCTTTTCTGTCGGAACATTATCCAGACTTCCTCCTGTCACGGAAAGAAGCGAGGCTATCTGCTCCGATGCTCTAAGGGGTTTGTATTGTCCCTGTTTCAATATTTCCCGGACACGCCACCCGCGCTCAAGGGTTTTGCGGGTGCTCTCGTCAAGACGCGTCCCGAAGCGGGAGAACGATTCCAGTTCCTCGAACTGCGAGTAGGAAAGGCGCAGATCGCCGGCCACGGAGCGGTAAGCAGGCAACTGTGTTTTACCGCCCACGCGCGAAACCGATTTTCCGACATCGACGGCGGGTAGGATTCCTTTGTTGAAAAGAACCGGGGACAGGTAAATTTGTCCGTCTGTAATCGAGATCAAATTTGTGGGGATATAGGAAGATAAATCCTGAGCTTCGGTTTCCGTAATCGGCAAAGAGGTTAATGATCCACCGCCCAATTCGGGACGCAGATGTGTGGAGCGTTCCAGCAGCCGGGAATGAATGTAAAAGATATCACCGGGGAAAGCCTCGCGTCCCGGAGGCCGCCGCAGCAGCAGAGATACCTCGCGGTAAGCGCGGGCGTGCGATGTAAGATCATCGTAAATAATGAGAACATCGCGTCCCTGCTCCATGAAATATTCCCCCATTGTCGTTGCCGCATAGGGCGCGACAAACTGCAGGCCGGGCGTATCTTCGCCTGTAGCCACAACAACAATACAAGATTGCATCACACCGCGGTCACGCAAATCGGCGATAACCTTGGCCACATCGGCGCTCTTCTTGCCGACTGCACAATAAATAGAGATAATTCCCGTCTCTTTCTGGTTGATGATAGTATCTACTGCGATGGCTGTCTTTCCCGTCTGACGGTCGCCTAAGATTAGTTCCCGCTGGCCGCGGCCGATGGGGATAAGGGCATCGATGACCTTGATCCCCGTCTC
>DLME01000295.1 GCA_002479215.1 Syntrophaceae bacterium UBA7544 | reverse complement strand
TGTCAATTGTTTTAGGGATGCAAACTACTGATATTTTTAAATTATTTTCGGAAATTACGTCGGTTAATTGCGCGGCAGCCTGCATTGTGCCATTTCCGCCTACACAAAAAAGAATACAAATTTTTGATCGGGAAAGAAAGTTCATTATTTGGACTGAATCTTGAGGACCTCGAGATGTCGAAAGAATGCTGCCGCCGATACTAGTTATATCTTTCACAATTTCGGGAGTTAATTTGATTAACTCATGCCCGTATATTGAGTTTAATCCTCTTAAACCATATTTAACTCCAAAAATATCTTTGACGCCATAACGATGAAAGAGAGTCATGGTGATCGATCTGATTACATCATTGATACCCGGGCAAAGACCGCCGCATGTTACAATTGCCGCTTTTGTCTGATGTGGATCGAAAAATATTTTATCTCTCGGCCCGGCAAGTTCCAAAGAAAGAGGTTTTCCTTCTTTATCGGCTAACGATAAATAGTCATCTAAATAGGAATTAAACAATAATCTTTTTTTATCTTGCGTGAAATTACCGATATTAAGAGGCGATTTAATTAACCGTTCGCCAAGATTCCTAATCGAAAAGTTATATTTCATTACTTATTTCCTTTTATCAAGTATTCTGTATACGGCAAACATGCCGGAACTGATTTCGCCTTCAGAGCCTGCGTCCATTAATAGAGATGCTCCGGTAAGGTAAATATTTCTAAAACTGGTTTTATTATTTTTCGCGGAAAATCCGGAAATAAAAGAGTTTCTTAGCTTATATTTTGGATTAACTATATTACGATATTTTATTGAAATATCGATGGATTTCTCTATATCGATGAACCGAATATTTTCTTTTAAAAAAGGCAGAAAATATTCAAGACGCTCGATTATTGATTGAGCTTGAGCTTCTAAGTTTTCTTTCGACCAGGCAGCTGAAACGATAGGAAGAAAAACAGTTGCCGTTAGCAATTTTTTTTCTGAAATACTTCTTTTTTCTTCAGGAGAAGTATTCGATTCTAAAAGAATCAAATTATTATCATAAATATCTTTATCTACGTTAGATATTACCGCAACATGTTTGGCCATTTTTTCGGGTATGCATTTTTGCGGAATGCCTAAATGAATCGTAAAAGGGTAATGAGAAATTTTAACTGGCCTGATTAGCTCGCCTATATTAATTCTTTTTTTGCCTTTGAGCAATAAGCGCATGTCTTCAGATTTAGCGCTGATAATCATGTATTTTGCGGATATATTAGAAATAATGCCTTTGTTGTTTTCTACTTCAACTTCAATTAGTTTGCCTTTTGTGATGGAGAGTAAATTATTGTTGCCAAGATATAGACCATTGGCGGATTGCAATTTTTTTATTAACAAATTAAAAAGTGTTTGTTTCCCTTGCGGGAAGTGGTAGACGCCTCGCAGAGGTGCCGAATATTGAAAATGTGAAGTAAAAGAATCATAACCGTCTTTGGCGCAGGAAAGCAAAACATATTGCACCTCCAGAATCTTTCTGAAAGAAGGATTCTGTAAAATTGTTCGCTCAATTTTCTTGGCATCGAATTTAAATCTCATTAAACGAGGGAAAAATTTCAAATAGTTAAAGAAATCTTTTATGCTTCTGGGCTGGATGAACTGATGATCGTGAAGCCATTTAGCAAAGGCAGCGGAGTTTCTTACAACTATATCGTAGAATGCTTTAATTTCCTTAGACATTTCAGGAAATTCCCGGATAATATCCTGAACAAGTGAATCTTTGTCGTTGAAAAAATCAATCCTGTGTTCCGGCATTATAATCTGATAAGCGGGATTTAACAAAGAGGCTTCTTGTTCAATCAATGGGATATTAAGTTCAGCTAAAAGTGAAAAACCAGGTTGATTAACGCCAAAACCAGTTAAGGGTGTTGGATCAATATTAAAAGCGTAACTGCCAATCGAGTATTTTGCTCTACAATCGTTTTTTGCTATGTGAACAGTATTAAGGCCGTAATGAGATGCATAAGCCGCGGCAATGTAAGACGAAAGATCATCGCCAATCACAATTAGATCATACATGAATTATTTTATTTCCTCATACATGATAGTTTTTTAGATAATAATCATCAAAAGCCGGTCAAAGATGGATTGTGTAGCGAAGGAGAAGAATATTTTTTAGCAGATTTAAGCTTCACTTTATGATCCTTCACTTCTAGTCTGCCTGCAGCGTAAAATTGAATCGCTTGCGGATAAATCCGATGTTCTTCCTTTAATATTCTTGCCGCCAGTGTTTCCACAGTATCATCATCGCTCACGTGCACAACACTTTGAATGATTATTGGGCCTGTGTCCACGCCTTCATCAACAAAATGCACTGTACAGCCGGTAAATTTAACGCCGTATTCCAAGGCCTGTTTTTGCCCGTGCAATCCGGGGAAAGAAGGAAGCAGGGCAGGGTGGATATTCATTATTTTATGGGGAAAGGCTTGCAAAAAACCGGCGGTAAGAATACGCGTAAAGCCGGCCAAAATGACCAAGTCCACATCATTTTTTTTAAAAATATTTATCAATTCGGAATCGAAATCTTCTTTAGACTTAAAATCGTCATTTTTCAAAACAGCAATCTGAATACCGTGTTTTTTTGCTCTGGTTATCCCCAAAGCATCGGGATTGTTGCTGATAACAATTTTAATAGCCGCTTTTAGAGACCCTTTTTCGATATGATCAATAATCGATTGGAGATTAGAGCCGTTTCCGGATATTAAAACTCCCAATTTCAATAAAGCAGCCATAAATTAGTTCCTAATCTTCGTCACGGGTATAAATCCCAAAGCAAGCTAAAGGTATTATACCCTCCGCTTTGCGGGATTGTTCAACTTACCAATTCCGATATGCTTCGCTTTCGGAATTGGAGTTTCACTAAGTAAGACAAACTTGATCCTGACTATCTTCTCTTTTTTCTATGACACCAATTAAGTAGGCTTTTTCGCCCATTGCCGGCATTTTCAACTGCTCCAGAACTCCCTGGCATTCCTTTTCCGCAACAATGATCATCATACCTATGCCCATATTAAATACACGAAACATTTCTCTTTCTTCGATATTACCTATTTCTCGGATAACATCAAAAATGGGCGGCACCTCCCAACTTTTTTTGTTAATCACGCACCGGCAGGAATTAGGAATTATTCGCGGAATATTATCGTAAAATCCACCTCCGGTGATGTGGACAATACCCTTAATATTGAAGCTTTTAAAAAGATTAAGAAGAGATTTAACATAAATTCGTGTCGGCTCTAAAAGTTCCAGACCTATTGTTTTGTTCAGGCCGGGAACTTTGTCCTTAACACTCAATTTGCCTTTTTCCAGTAGAACTTTCCGGGCCAAAGAAAATCCGTTACTGTGCAGGCCACTGGAAGTAAGCCCGATCACCCGGTCGTTAATACTGATAGTAGAGCCGTCAATTAATTTATCGGATTCCACTGCACCGACACAAAATCCGGCAAGATCATATTCACCTTTCTTATAAAAACCGGGCATTTCAGCGGTTTCTCCGCCGAGAAGAGTACAGCCGGCCTGAATACAGCCCTGAACAATACCATCGACGATTTGCACGCTTTTTTCCAAATCGATTTTGCCCGTGGAGAAATAATCGAGGAAGAACAAAGGTTCGGCGCCCTGAACAACAACATCATTGACCGACATCGCTACAAGATCAATCCCGATCGTATCATGCTTATCCACTAATTGGGCTATTTTGAGTTTGGTGCCCACACCGTCGGTGGAAGAAACCAGTATCGGATTTTTCAGTTTTGCCGAATCCAGATGGAAAAGCCCGCCGAAACCGCCGATACCAGAAAGAACTTCTTTGCGCGTCGTTGTCTTGATCAATGGTTTAATGCGGTCGACAAATTCGTTGGCGGTATCGATATCTACTCCTGCTGACTTGTATGTAGTTTTAGTTGGCATAATCTCCTATAAGTTTGATTTTCTATGTAAAAATATAGTGCCCGCTCATGTAACGTAAATCATCTACTAAGTCAATCATTCCTTGCGCAAATAAATGATATTTGTTAACAAAAAAGCATCAATTTATTGGAAATAATTTAGGTTTGCTAACTTCCCCCTGCGGAGACTTAAATGAATGCACTAAAAAAGATTCTGCAAAAAATTGAACAACCTTTGAATTTTGCTTCCAAAGATAATTATAAAAATTTATCTCATATAAAAGATTTAGGCAAATCTCTTTTGAATTTGCTGGCGGCGCTTAAGGGTTCACTGCTGGCTGGCAATAACGATGTCTTAAGCTTGATTGAGGAATTGTCGCAGATATTTTCCGATTATGATTGGCAAAAGCTGGAATTAAAAAAGACCAAGATAGAAAAAGCGCAAGTTATCTGGGAAAAACTGAAAAAAGCAATTGATTCTTTGCCAGCAACAACTTCAGTTTACACTGACGACCCACAGACAATACAAAGAGTATCTGATTTAAGAGAAGCTCTGTCCAAGCTGACCCTGCCGGTTCAATATTTAAAGGGCGTTGGGCCGAAAATGGCTCAACGTCTTTTAGCTAAAAAAATCAATACAGTCGAAGATTTATTGTATTTTTTACCCAGGACTTATGAGGATAGGCGGGAAATAAAAAAAATCAATCATCTGGAAACCGGTAAAATTCAGACTGTAGCGGGTAGCGTTGTTGGCGCTCAATACAAATACTACGGGAAGAAGCATATTTTAGAGGTTACAATCAGCGATAGTACCGCCAATTTAACGGCGAAGTGGTTTAAAGGACAGATGTCTTATCTCTTGGGTGTTTTTAAGAAAGGGACCAGAGTAATTTTTACAGGAGAAGCAAGGCCGAATTACGCGGGAAAAGCGATGATTCATCCTGAATACGAAATATTGGAAGAAGATGAAGCGGAAAATCTTTTAAATTTTAAAAGAATAGTGCCTATTTATTCGGAAACGGAAGGCCTGCGTCAAAAATATCTGCGCAAAATTATGTATCAGGCGCTGGAAAATTACGCCCGCTATGTTATTTCACCCATACCGGCGGATATTTGTCAAAAGCGCGATCTGCCCAATATTCAGGAGTCGTTAAGGTCTGTCCATTTTCCGGAGAACAATAAAGATTTGGAGGAATATAATTCCAATCGTTCGCCTTCTCACCGCAGACTGATTTATGATGAATTTTTCTTTTTTCAATTAGGGATGGCTATAAAAAAAACGGGGCGGATTTTAGATGCCGGTATTAAATTCAATATTGAGGGAACTCTTTTAAATAAATTTTTTGCGCTTCTGCCTTTCGATTTGACGATGGCGCAAAAAAGAGTGATCAACGAAATACAAGCCGATCTGGCTAAAGAAACCGCAATGAACAGGTTATTGCAGGGTGATGTCGGCAGCGGGAAAACAATCGTTTCCATGGCAGCAATGGTTACAGCTTGCGAAAATTCATATCAGGCGGCAATAATGGCGCCGACTGAAATATTAGCTCAACAGCATTATCAGAATATTCAGAATTGGGCAACCGCGTTGGAGCTAAAAACGGTTATGCTTATCGGCGGCCTCAATACCGCTCAAAGAAAAGAAGCATTGGATAAAATAATCAGCGGAGAGGCGAATATAGTTATCGGTACACACGCATTGATTTCGGAAAGTGTTGATTTTCATAGGCTGGGTCTGGTTGTTATCGATGAACAGCACCGGTTCGGCGTCATGCAAAGAGCAACTTTACGCGGCAAGGGAATTAACGCGGATGTGTTAGTCATGACGGCGACACCCATTCCGCGGACATTGGCAATGACGGTTTACGGCGATTTGGATGTTTCCGTAATCGATGAGATGCCCGCAGGAAAAAAGCCGGTGCGCACTATTTTAATGGGTGAAAATAAAAGAAACAATGTTTATCAATTAATCAGCGAAGAGCTAGCCAAAGGCCATCAGGCTTTTATCGTTTACCCGTTAGTGGAACAATCGGAAAATCTGGATTTGAAAGACGCGACCAATATGGCGGAACATTTACAGCGCGATATTTTTCCTGAATACAAAGTCGGCCTCATTCACGGCAAGATGAAGGAAAAAGAAAAAGATGCCGTAATGAAAGAATTTCTGGCCAATATAATCAATGTCCTTGTGTCCACAACTGTAATCGAAGTGGGAATTGATGTGCCGGGAGCATCGCTAATGGTTATAGAACACGCGGAACGATTCGGCCTTTCGCAGTTGCACCAATTGCGCGGCCGTGTCGGAAGAAGGGAAATCGCGTCCACCTGCGTTTTGCTCGCCAATTACGCTTCTTCGCAAGATGCCCGCAAGAGGTTAAAGGTGATGGAAAAAACTACCGATGGTTTTGCCATTGCCGAAGAAGATTTGGCCATTCGCGGCCCCGGTGATTTTCTGGGCACACGCCAATCCGGTCTGCCTGATTTTCGGATTGCGAGTATCATCCGTGATGCCCGCATTTTAAACGATGCTAAAGAAGACGCTTTTAAATTGGCCGCCAGCGACCCGTTTTTAGAAAAACCGGAACACTTAATCTTGAAAGAAACATTGCTTTGGAAGTGGCAGGAGAAACTGGATTTAGCCAGGACTGGATAAGAAAAAGACTGATACCCTACAGGACGCAAGAGACTAAAGACTGAAGAGATGAGAATCAGCCATTTTGCCTACGATACCAAGACTTCGATGCAGGTAGATAGAGAACGCGGCAGAGATACGGAGATTGACATTTTTACTAAGTATATATTATAAAATCGGACAAATAGCTGGCCATTCCCACACCATTGCATAATGAAATTTATACCCAATTGAAGTAGTTTTTATTGATTTAAGTGCTTTGATTTATAAGGATAAAAATGAATTTTATAATAGACATTTTTCAAAATTATCAAAAAAATGCAAATCCGCTTTCCTAAGCTCGGAAAGGCAATCCAGGGTGAAGCCATCATGCTGGTGTTCAATGGGAAAATATTGTCTTCAAATCTGAAGAACGCCGGGATAACGGAAGATGAATTGATGGAAGTGATACGGGAGCACAGTGTTGCCTCACTGTCAGAGGTAGATCTGGCGGTGCTGGAAGTTGATGGGAATATAAGTGTACGCTCTACTGATCTCCGTAAGAAAACGACTCGGCGCCGGAAAGCTCATAAAATTATCTCTAAACAACAATAGGGCGTAATCCGCTGATTTTCGTTTCATCCATTTCCTAAGTTTACATGCAAAAAACCTTGTCTCATTGATTTATATCTGTTTGACAAAATGGCTGTATTTGTTATAGGAAATGCATTCGAAATTGTTGTCCTAAAACGGACAAAACATAAAAATTTAGGCTAATTTAGGTACATGCGATGAAAAATATTAATATCGGTTTAATCGGGTTAGGGAATATTGGAACAGGCGTTGTCAAGCTACTACAGCAAAACGAGGAGTTGATTACCAGAAAGCTTGGCGCGAAGCTGGTTTTAAAGAAAATCGCCGATATCGATATTACCACACCGCGAGCGGTTAAACTTAATAAAAATCAGTTGACTACCGACGCTAAGGAAATAATCAACGATAAAGACATTTCCATCATCATCGAACTTATGGGTGGCTATGAACCGGCGCGAACTCTTCTTTTAGAGGCTATCTCTCAAGGCAAACATATTGTCACTGCCAATAAGGCTCTTCTGGCCACTCACGGCAATGAAATATTCCTGGCTGCCGAACAAAAAGGCATAGACATCGGCTTTGAAGCCAGTGTCGGCGGCACTATTCCGATTATCAAAACCCTGAAAGAGAGTCTTGTAGCCAATAAAATCAATTCCATTTTGGGCATCATGAACGGCACTTCCAATTTCATTTTGACCAAGATGACCGATGAAGATAAGAAGTTCGACGTTGTTTTGAAGGAGGCGCAAGCTCTGGGTTTTGCCGAAGCGGATCCTACTTTCGATGTCGAGGGAATCGATACAGCTCATAAACTGGCCATAACGTTATCGCTGGCCTACGGGGAAAAAATCAATTTAAAGGAAATTTATTGTGAAGGTATAACCAAAATAGGCAGTGAAGATATTGCCTTCGCCAAAGAATTAGGCTACCGAATAAAACTTTTGGCCATTGCCATCATGAAGAATTACGTTGTGGAAGCGAGAATTCATCCGACGATGATTCCTTCTGCTCATCTTCTGGCCAATGTCAATCAAAATTACAATGCCTTTCACATCGTGGGTGATGCTTCCGGTCCGGTTTTTCTTTTCGGACAGGGTTCGGGAATGATGCCCACGGCCAGCGCCGTTTTAAGTGACATTATCGACATCGCCCGCAATATTTTAAAAGGCATCTCCGGAAGGACGCCGCTTAGATCAATCAACGAAGCAGCCATGGGAGATATAAAACTCAAACCCATGGATGAAATCGAAACAAAGTATTATTTTCGCTTCTCCGCTGTTGACCGGCCTGGTGTTCTCTCTAAAATATCCGGCATACTGGGCGAAAATAATATCAGCATTGCCACCGTTATTCAAAAAGCAAGAATAGAAAACAGCGCCGTGCCCGTAGTCATGACAACTTATAAAGCCAAAGAAAAAAATGTGCGCGAAGCTCTGAAAAAAATAGACAAACTTGATATCGTGCTGGACAAAACAATTTTGATTAGAATTGAGGACGAGCTAAATTAAAATTTTTCACAACGAAGATTCCAGAAACATTCATATGAAATATGTAGTGTTGCTCGGCGATGGAATGGCCGACTATCCGACAAATCTGCTCGGAGGGAAAACGCCTCTTCAGTGCGCCTTTACACCGTATCTGGACCAGATTGCCGAGGAAGGCACTCTGGGCCTGGTGGATACAATTCCTGCCGGTTTAAACCCCGGCAGCGATGTTGCCACCTTGAGCGTTCTGGGGTATGACCCCGTGCATGCTTATACCGGCCGGGGACCGCTGGAAGCTGCCAGCATGGGAATAAATCTTGGACCAAATGATATAGCTTATCGTTGCAATCTTGTAACCATCGGTGAAAAGGATTCCGTCAATGCCTTTATGGATGATTTCACTGCCGGCCATATTTCCACTCCAGAGGCCAGAGAAATTATCCTGGATATCAATAAACAAATAGGATCGGATCAATTTCAATTTTACCCGGGCGTGAGTTACCGTCATTTATGTGTTTGCCGTAACGCTTCTTCCTCGCCGGAAACTACTGCACCCCATGACATAACAGGAAAAAAAATTGCATCTTATCTTCCACGTGGTGATTTTGCCGAAGAAGTAAGTTCGCTTATGCAGAGGGCGGGAGAAATTCTAGCATGCCATCCGATTAACGCCCAAAGACAGCAAGCAGGCAAGAAACAGGCTAATTCCATTTGGCTTTGGGGGCAGGGGAGAAAGCCTCACCTTGCTTCTCTCTCACAGAAATATAATCTGCAGGGAGGTATGATTTCCGCCGTTGATTTGCTCAAAGGAATTGGTGTTATCTCCGGATTAAAAGTTATTCCCGTGGAAGGGGCAACCGGTTATATTGACACAAATTATGAAGGCAAAGCCAAAATGGCTCTAGATGCGTTGAAATTCATGGATTTCATCTTTGTCCATCTGGAGGCTCCCGATGAAATGGGACATGAGGGTAACGCCGCGGGTAAAATTCAGGCAATTGAATTTTTTGATGAAAAAATTGTCGGGCCTATTTTAAACAATATCGGAGCTTTCGGTGATTATCGTGTACTTGTTATGAGCGATCATCCGACACCGCTGGATTTGAAAACCCATGTTAGCGATCCCAGTCCTTTTGCGGTTCTATCTTCCGAGAAATCTGAAAACAAAGTTTCCGGCTTGCCCTTCAATGAAATAGCCGCTAAAGAGAGCTCCATTTTAATTTCTCCCGGCTATTTATTAATGGAATATTTCATCAAGAATTGGAGAACATTTGTCAGTCAACAACTTAACAAAAATTAGAGTGATATACGCCGATACAGACGCTATGGGCATAGTATATCATACCAATTATATCAAGTGGTTCGAAGTCGGCCGTAATGAATTGATGCGGCAATTGGGAATTGCCTATAAAGAAATGGAACATCTGGGCTTTAATCTTCCCTTGACTAAAGTTAGCTGCCACTATCTTTTGCCGGCAAAATACGACAATGTTCTTACAATTGAGACTAAAATAGATTATATAAAAAGAGCGAGCATGAAATTTAATTCCTATGTCTGGGACGAAGACAGAAAAAATCTTCTCGTGGAAGGTTATACCGTTCATGCCTGTACAAATTCAGAGGGGAAGGTACGCAGAATTCCTTCGCAAATTCTTGAATTATTAAATAAATATAATATTAAAGGGGAATAATATGTCGGCAAAACTATCCAAAAAACAATTGAAAGGACCCGATATTTTTCAATCCAGCTTCGAAAAAATCACTGATTATATTTCCGAAAACACGGTTCGTTTCTTTGCTATTGCGACTACAGTAATTTTAACTGTCGTTATCGCGTTCGGTATTTATCTCTACTGGAGTAATTATCAGACAACCGCGGCACAAATATACGCCAAGGCCCAAGCCAGTGTGATCAGAAGCGAAGTAGACCCTGAGGCTGTCCCAGAAAGCATGAAAATTTTCCAGGAATTGATTGATAAATACCCGCATAGCTGGAGCGCGCGGATGGCCTATTATCATCTGGGTAATATTTATTATAATTCAGGTGACTTGGATAATGCCATTAATAGTTATAAAAAATTTGTGTCTTCCACTAAATCTGATGATGCCGGAATTAAGTTTCTGGCTTTAACATCATTGGGATACTGTTTTGAGGCGAAGAAAGATTTTAAATCCGCACTCAATTATTTTGAGGAAGCACAAAAAAGCAACAACACTGGTTTTGAAGCGATTGGTTATCGCAACATCGCTCGAATTTATGAAGAATTAAACGATAAGAAAAAAGCTTTGGAAAATTATCAGAATGCATTGGTCAAGACCGCCGATCCTTCAATGGTTCTTTTTATTAAACGCAAAATATCATCTCTGAGCTAAAACTGATCCGGAGAATTAAACTTTTGAAAGTATTAATGTCAGGGAATGAAGCGATTGCCCGCGGTGTTTATGAAGCAGGTGTCCGGTTTGCCGCCGCTTATCCGGGCACTCCCAGCACGGAAATATTGGAAGAATTTTCCAAATATGAGGGAGTATACGCGGAATGGTCGCCCAACGAAAAGGTCGCCGTTGAAGTAGCCATTGGCGCCGCTTTAGCGGGAGAAAAAGCACTAGCCGTTATGAAACACGTCGGTGTTAATGTGGCTGCCGATCCTATTTTCACGGTGAGTTATACAGGCACCAACAGCGCATTGGTCATCGTCAGCGCGGATGATCCTTCATTACATAGTTCGCAAAACGAACAAGACAACCGCAATTACGCTAAGTTTGCTAAAATTCCCATGTTGGAGCCGGCCGACGCGCAAGAAGCAAAGGAATTCGTCAAGCTGGCTTTTGAAATCAGCGAAAAATTCGACACACCCGTTTTCCTGCGTTCCACGACCCGGGTTTCACATTCCAAATCACTTGTTTCTCTGGAGGAACCTCTACCACATCAAGACAAGACACGGATTTCATATAACCCGGAAAAATTTGTTATGGTGCCTGCTTATGCCCGTTTAAGACGCGTTGAAGTTGAAAAACGTTTAGTGAACTTAAAAGAATATGCCGAAATATTCAGCGAAAATAAAATGGAAATTAACAATCCCGATGTCGGCATCATCACAGCGGGAATGCCTTATAACTATGCTAAAGATGTTTTTCCTGATTATTCCTACTTAAAATTGGGGATGGTTTACCCTTTACCGGAGAAATTGATCCGCGAGTTCGTGGCTAAGGTTAAAAAAATATACGTTGTTGAAGAGCTTGATCCCTTTTTAGAAGAGCAAATCAAGGCGATGGGTATCAAGGTTATCGGCAAGGAAATCTTTCCTTATACGAATGAATTTGATCCCGGAATTATCGAAAACGCGATCAATAAATCAACTAAGCCGTCAACCGCTTCTGTGCAGAATATTCCATCACGGCCGCCAAATCTTTGTCCGGGTTGTCCGCACCGCGGTTTATTTTATGTTTTAGGCAAGCTGAAGGTGTTTGTGGCAGGCGATATCGGATGTTACACTCTTTCCTTCATGAAACCTCTGGAAGGATTGCACTCCTGCATTTGCATGGGAGCAAGCATCGGTATGGCTCACGGAATGAGCAAAGCCCTAAAAGAAAAAGGGAAGGGTAAGATAGTAGGGGTGATTGGTGATTCCACTTTCATTCATTCCGGCATAACTCCACTCTTAAATATGGCGTACAATAAAAGCAACGCCTTGATCATTATTTGTGATAACAGTACAACAGCTATGACCGGAATGCAGGAACACCCGGCAACAGGCTATACGCTCTTAGGAGAAAAGACAAAACAGCTTGATCTAAAAGTTTTAGTTTCGGCGCTAGGTATAGATAATATAAGAGTTATCGATCCGTATGATCTTAAAGAAACAAGAAATGCTATCAAAGAAGAGTTGGCCAAAGACGGCCCCTCGGTAATCATATCTCAACGTCCCTGCGTTTTATTTAAGAGGTCAAAATTAAAGACTGAAAGAGCGCTGAAGATAGATCCCGACAAATGCACCGGCTGTAAAGTATGCCTGGGGCTTGGTTGTCCTCCTATTTCCTGGCAAAAAATTGAGAAAAAAGAAGGTTCGAAGAGGGAAGGGATAGCAATGATTGATGAAACTCTTTGCAACGGCTGCGGTTTATGTATGCAGGTATGTAAGTTTGGATCAATAAGTTAACAAATACGGACATCTACATGGATAATGAAGTAAAAAGCATTTTACTGGCTGGTGTAGGTGGGCAGGGCATTCTGCGGGCCAGTGACATTATGTGTGAGGCATTAATGGAAGCCGGTTTTGACGTAAAAAAAAGCGAAGTCCATGGAATGGCTCAACGCGGTGGCTGTGTCACCAGCCATGTCCGTTACGGAAGCAAAGTTTATTCCCCTTTGGCTAAGCTCGAAAGTATTGATATTATTATTTCTTTTGAAAAGATGGAAACCATGCGTTATCTGAATTATCTGAGCAAAGATGCTTCACTTATAGTAAACAGCGAAAAAATTTATCCCCCAGCGGTAAATATAGGTGATTTACCTTATCCTAAAGATATTACTAAGCTTTTACAGGAAAGGTATAAAACTGTTCAAAAAATCGATGCCACGGAGCTAGCCCAAAAGGCGGGAAATGTTAAAGCCGCCAATGTTGTTCTTTTGGGGGCCATATCCAATTTAATGGAAATTAATTCAGCTATTTGGGAAAAAATCATCAAAAAATCGTTTCCGGAAAAGTTAATAAAAATGAATTTAGCGGCTTTCCAAATCGGTAAGACTGCTTAAATTAATAGACAAATCGCATTGGCTATCAAAAATATTTTAAAACAATAAGTTTAATAGGTATTTATAATTATGGCAGAAGATTATTATCAAGTTTTAGGGGTCGATAAAAAGGCCTCCGCCGAGGAAATTAAGAAAGCCTATCGTAAATTAGCCGTCAAGTGGCATCCGGATAAGAATCCTAACAATAAAAAAGCATCTGAAGAGAAATTCAAAAAAATAAGTGAAGCTTATGCGGTTTTAAGCGACCAAAAAAAGCGTCAGGAATACGATACCTTCGGTTCCGCAGACCAGTATCGTCAACAATATTCACAGGAAGATATTTTCCGGGGCTTCGATCTGGATGAAATATTGCGCAGTTTCGGTTTTGGCGGGGCGAGAGGTGGCGGCAGAACTACTTTTCGCACGACCAGAAGGGGAGGCGGCAGTTTTCAGGAAGATGACGATCCCTTTGCAGGTCTATTCGGCAGTTCCATGGGCGGTGGCCGGCAATACGCCAACATGCCTCAGAAGGGACAGGATGCCGAGTATAACTTATCGATATCTTTGGAAGAATCAGTATATGGCGCCGATAAGAAAATTTCTTTTCAGCTGGAAAATCGTGTTGAAGATATAAGTGTTAAGATACCGCCCGGAATCAGTACCGGTAAAAAGTTAAGGTTGCCCGGTAAAGGCCTTTCCGGTTATAATGGAGGACCCGGTGGTGATTTATACTTAAATATCAATGTGTCGCCTCATCCCATCTTTTCCCGAGACGGATATGATCTGTACGTTGAAAAAACTATCAAATTTACCCAGGCCGCGCTGGGAACAACCATTGATGTTCCTACGTTAGATGGCTCCACGAAGAGACTCAAAATCGGCCCCGGTACTCAGAATAACACGAAGATAAGAATGAAAGGATACGGTGTTCCAGGACTTAAAGGCGGCGGCAAAGGAGATCAATACGTAAAAATCAATGTCGAAGTTCCGAAGAAGATTTCTGACCGCCAGGCGAAGCTAATCAAGCAATTAGCCGACGACGGACTATAAAACCAACCAATCGATCCAAATTACATTAAAATATTAATAGAATTAAAACTTTTGACGACTTTTATCGTAAACTATCTACGTCCTATAAGATATGTTATGTAAACATTAGGCATTTAAATATAAATCTTTGAGGCTTTTTTCTGACTTCTGCTTTTCAAATATTTGTTTTCTAGACCGATAAATAAACATGGTTATGTGCAAAGCATGAGCGGTTCCGGAAACTGTTATGACAATGCCGTTATGGAAAGTTTCTTTCATTCATTAAAAGTAGAACATATTTTCTTTGAAAAATACGCGACCAGGACTGAAGCCAAAACAAGTATTTTTGATTACATAGAAACATTCTACAACCGGGAAAGGAGGCACTCGCAACGAAATTATGACTCGCCGTTGCTTTTTGAACAAAATTATGTCAAAGCGGCTTGAAGAGATGTCCATTTTTTCGGGGTCAGATCATCCTGAGAATTGAGGATTTCGAGCAACGTTTTATTGAATTGATACAGAAACCCTTTGATGGTGTAATCAGCGGCTCGTGACATTAAATCCCCTTCTCATCAATAGTGCTAATGTATCTGCTCATTGTTTAATCCACCCTACTCCCCAATAAAAATATTTGTCAATTTTTTTAAACAAACTCAACCTCCCCTATCGCACCCATTTCACTTCCCAAAATAATTATTATTCCTGTAACGCCTTTAATTTTTATTCCGAAATCGAGCGCTTTTTTTATATCATTTTTACTTTTAACATTATTGCCGATAGCTGAAGCCGCGGCATCGGCCAGGGTTGCTGATTTAGAAAGAACACAAACCGCGTCAGCCTTCCCAAAACTCAAAGATGGCCCGACGGTCGCCGAGGATGTACAAATGCCAAAAGGTGTATTCTTTGGTTTAACAATAAAATTTACTTTATAGCTTAAGGGCGATTTCCCCGCATACACGGAAACAGTCAATTTCTCCTTGGATTTAAGGTATATATCTCCCCCATTTTCAATTATTAAAGTTTCTGTTAGATCGAATAAGTCATTGCCTACGAATTGAGCAATTGCACCGGCAACCGCAGCCATCGGCCCTACCCCGCAAATATTCGAATTAATTAACATATCTCGCACAATAGGTGGGGCTAAACCATCCTCAGGCAACGGCAACAATGAAGACAAAAATTGAGGGTGTTTTTTTATATAATTTTCTAATAACAAACGGTGATGGAGTAAGGATTTTTTGGCCTCAGAGGCCAGATTGACATCACTGCTTATAAAAAGATCGCTTTCGGCGATAGCGACATTGTATGATTTTAAATTGTTTTTGGAGATTAAATTTCTATAAGTTCTTGCCTCATATTTCATAGAAGTCAACTTATAAAATACTCAATAAAAATAAATTAGTGTATCGTCTTTGGTCTTAAAGTTTCACGACACCGCAGTGGAGTCGTAATGACGAATTATGAAATTGCATTCCTCTTAATATCATTTTATTCAAAGGATAACGCGGCGGCAAGGAGGAAACAACGAGGCATATTATTAATATGTTGAGGAAGTCGACGACGAACGCAACAAAGTTGGCCAAAGTAGAAAATGATATTAGGAATATACTGTGGCGCCCTCCCCCAGAATACTATCCGCTTCTTTTTTTAACTTCTCATTAATATCTACGCGCATTTCATCTCCCAAATATATGATGGTTTCGCTTTTCCCGTTGATAATATGCAGGTAACCGTCATATTTGCCATGATACTTTTTTATTGTTTCGTTTAGAGACATGATAGTTTCATTAGAAATTTTATCCGCGTTAACCATGAAGCGCACTTGTTTGTAAGGATTCTCCAGCGCTTTGGAAAGAGCTACTGCCTCTTGAGCAATGATCTTTAGTGACTCATCTCCAATATCAACAATTCCTTGAATAACAACCGGCTCATCTTCATGCAATACGGAGTAATATTTCTTATAGGTGTCTGCCCAAAATATAATGTTTACGGAACCTTGTAAATCCTCCAAAGTAATATTACACATTACATCTTTTCTCCTGGTTTGCTTTTCTACAAGACTGCTGATTACTCCGGCAATGGTAACGGTTTCCTTGTCCTTTTTGGTGTTTAAGTTACTGGAATCACTGTTTGTAACCAATTTTAGACGATCCGCAAAACGCAGTAAGGGATGGCCGGAGATATAAAAGCCCAAAGCTTCCTTTTCGACAGATAAGAGTTCTTTTTGATCCCATTCGGGAACATCAGGCATCTCATTTGATTTTATTCCATTTTTTGCAGAAGAGCCGGAATCGAACTCTTCAAAAAAACTCGACTGTGAGCTTTGAGTTTCCTTTTGCCGGCGTTGAGCTTCTTCCATAGCCTCTTCATAATATTGCATGAGTTGGCGTCTTTTGTAGCCAAGTGAATCAAATGCGCCGCATTTTATTAAACTTTCGATAACTCTTTTGTTTGTCTTGCGCAAATCCGTGCGTGTCAAAAAATCCATAAATGATGAAAAATTGCCTTTTTCCCGGGCGGAAATAATGGAATCAATGGCGGCCTCACCGACATTTTTCACCGCGGCCAAACCAAAACGGATATTTTCTCCTGATATGCTAAAATCTTTAAATGATTCATTTATATCCGGAGGCAGAATATTTATGCCCATTTCCTTACAAGAACTCATGTACCTTATTATTTTATCGCGGTTATCTTTTTCACTGGTGAGTAAAGCAGCCATGAAAGCGACCGGGTATTTTGCCTTGAGATAAGCCGTCTGATACGTAATCATGGCGTAGGCGGTGCTGTGGGATTTGTTAAAACCGTATTCGCCAAATGTTTCCATCTGATCCCAGATGACTTTTGCTTTGTTTTCATTGATTTTTTGCTTTTTTGCGCCTTCGAGAAACTTGGGTTTCTCTTTTTCCTTTATCACGGCAAATTGTTTTTTGCCCATCAGCTTGCGCAAGGTGTCGGCTTCGGACATCGTGTAGCCTCCGATCACATTGGCAATCTGCATAACCTGTTCTTGATAAACAATTATTCCGTATGTTTCCTTGAGAATCGCTTCCAATTCAGGAAGCCCATAGCTAATTTTTGTTTTTCCCTGCTTGCGGCTGATAAATTCTGGAACCATTTTCATGGGGCCTGGCCGGTACAGAGCAATCAAAGCAATGACATCTTCGATACGGTCCGGCTTTAAATTCTTCATAATATCTTTCATGCCGTCGCTTTCCAATTGGAATACGCCGTCTGTATCGCCTCTCATTAAGAGTTCATATGTTTGTTTATCATTGAGAGGTAAACTATTAATATCTAAATCGATATTATTTGATTCCTTGATGAAGTTAACCGAATTTTTTATGACTGTCAATGTTTTAAGACCCAGGAAATCGAATTTGGTCAAGCCGACGGTTTGAATATCATTCATTGAATATTGGGAAACAATTTCATCCTTAGGTATGCAAAGAGGAACTCTTTCCACCAGAGGCACATCGGATATAACAACTCCGGCAGCATGAGTGGACGCGTGGCGGTTCAAACCTTCCAAAATTCTCGATAAAGATAAAAGTTTGGCCACTTGAGGATTATTTTTGGCCTCCTGGGCAAGCCTTGGTTCCGTTTTTATCGCTTCATCCAGATTAATATTCAAAACGTTAGGAACTAATTTGGCAATTTTATCCACTTCGCTATAAGGAATATTCAAAGCTCTGCCGACATCGCGTATAACTGCCTTGGCCTGCATTTTTCCAAAGGTGATAATTTGGGAAACTTTATCTTTGCCATATTTTTCGGTTACGTATTTAATAATCTCATCCCTGCCCTCTTGGCAAAAATCGATATCGATATCGGGCAT
>DLME01000217.1 GCA_002479215.1 Syntrophaceae bacterium UBA7544 | reverse complement strand
GCTGCGGTTATAATGCCACACCGCATTGCGCTTTTTCTCGGTGGAAGCATCCTCAGACCAGCCCGAACTTTTCAGGTAATTGCCCATGGTTGCTGCTGCATCTTCCATATTAAATGGATTGGCTATGCCGTCTCCGTCTCCATCAACTCCGTAGTTCCGAAAGGTAGAAGGGATAAATTGAGCCGGCCCCAAAGCTCCGGCAAATGATCCCATTATGTTCAATGGATCCATGCCCAAGTTATTAGCTATAAGAGTAAGGTGGTAGAGTTCAGACAATGCCCAATACGCCCTTTTATGCGCCATGGTAATAGTGGCCTGATCATTGAGCAGCGGATACTTATCGGCATATTCTTCCTGTATTTGACTAAAATAATCCGGGTCGAGAAGTAGTGCCAAGTTGGCGTAAACTGTAACAACATTATAGCGCATGGGGTAGGTTCCCAGTCTTGATTCTACAATGAGAATTGCTGTGACGATATGGGGAGATGTTCCAAAACGCTTCTCCACGAAAGATAATAATTCGGCATGTTCTTTAATGAAAGCCCTGCCGTTTTCGATATGTTTGGGATCGATACTCATGACGGAAGGCTCTTCTTCGGTTCCCCTTGGACTCGCGTAGAAAAGGTTCTGGATAACTATATCCGGCCTAAGAGATATTCGGGGATCATATATCATGCTCTGAACTTGCGCTTTATCCAATCCCTTTTCCACGAGGAGCTCTTCGATAAACTGCCTCGATAAATCGCTTGCTGCCCATGACGACACATAGGATAACAAAAAAATCATTATGATTATAAAATATGTTATTACTTTTTTCACGTCTCAACCATTTTTACAGCAACCTTATTTTCACTCAATCATTTTTAATATTACAGCTTTATTTTACATCGCCCAAGCTTTATACGCAAGATGATTTAATATTAATTCACCATGTTAGCCAAAAAACGTCCTCTAATTAAAAATTGTCCGGTTAATTAAATTATATTGACAAATAGACGCAAATTATTTATAAGCTTCGCTCTTAATTACATAATCAAGGATAGTCTAATGTATGCAGTAATAAAAACAGGAGCAAAACAGCACAAAGTCAGCGAAGGTGATGTTTTATCCGTAGAAAAGCTGGAAGGCGAGAAAGGCTCGGAAGTAGTTTTTAACGAAGTTCTAATGGTCTCCGGCGATAAGGGCGTAAAAATCGGTAAACCTTTCGTGACCGGAGCCAAGGTCACAGGAGAAATCATCGCGCAAAAGCAAGGTCCGAAAATTCACGTTTACCACATGAAACGCCGCAAGGGGTTCCATAAGAAAACCGGGCATCGCCAGCAATTAACCAGCATGAAAATAAAGAAGATTTCGATTTAGCGGAGGAAGTAATGGCACATAAAAAAGGTCAAGGAAGTTCCCGCAACGGCAGGGACAGTAATTCGCAGCGGCGCGGCGTCAAAGTGTTTAGCGGCGAGAATATCCATGCGGGATCGATAATTGTGCGGCAGGTCGGCACAAAAATCCACCCGGGAAACAATGTGGGAATGGGTAAAGATTTTACCTTGTTCTCTCTGATTAATGGAGTGGTAAAATTCGAAAGATTCGACAAAACTAGAAAAAAAGTAAGCGTTTACGCATCATAAAAGATGGTGTAAATATTTTTTATTTTAAAGGCGCTTGTAACAAAGCGCCTTTTTATTTTGGATACCAATTCTAAATCAAAGCGCCATCTTTGTTGGTTTTGTCGTTGGCTTCCTCAACGTATTTATATAATACGCCTCGTCGCCACCTCCTTGCCGCCTCGATATCATCTTTGATTTAAAAATGGTATAAGCTTTCTAACCAAGGAATAATTCAACATGAAATTTGTTGATGAAGTAAAAATTTATATCAAGGCCGGACATGGCGGCCGCGGTTGTGTGAGTTTCCGGCGGGAAAAATTTGTGCCACGCGGCGGCCCGGACGGGGGCGATGGCGGCAAAGGCGGTGATGTTATCTTTCGCACAGCGAAAAGTCATCACACGCTGCTGGATTTAAAATATCAGCAACATCAAATTGCCAAAAACGGCGGCCACGGCTCTGGCAACCATCGCACCGGCAGAAGCGCAGAAGATCTGGAAGTTGTCGTACCGGTGGGAACAATTATCAAAAATTTCGAAACCGGGGAGGTGCTGGCAGATTTGTCGAAGTTAGGCCAAACTTTTATTGTTGCACGCGGTGGTATCGGCGGTAAGGGCAATGCTCACTTCACCACCTCCACCCATCAAACACCTCATTTTGCCCAGGAGGGCATGGAAGGTGAAGAATTCACGCTTAAACTTGAACTGAAATTGCTGGCTGATGTAGGCATCCTTGGCTTTCCTAACGCCGGTAAATCAACCTTTATCTCCCGCGTATCCGCGGCCAAACCCAAAATTGCCGATTATCCTTTCACCACCCTGACACCACACTTGGGCGTTGTTAAATACTCGAACAGCAAAAGTTTTGTTCTTGCCGATATACCCGGCCTTATCTCCGGCGCGCATGATGGTTCCGGCATGGGCATTCAATTTTTAAAACATGTGGAAAGAACATCGCTACTGCTGCATATTATTGATATCTCCGTTGAACCAAACACTGATGCCTGGTCTAACTTTACGACAATCAATGAGGAACTGGGGCATTACAATGCTGAACTGCTGGGAAAACCGCAAATCGTGGCTCTCAATAAGATTGACCTTCCCTTTGTTAGAGAGAAAGCTAAAAAAGAAGTTGCGCTATTCAAAAAAAAGCGGATAATACTTCATCTTTTTTCCGCTGTCACCGGAGAAGGAATACAGGAAATATTAAAAAATATAATCACATTATTAAATCAAGCAAAACACTAATAGAGCAATGAAGAATATCCGCCAAGAAACTCTTTCGAGCGCAAAAAAAATACTGATCAAAGTAGGTTCGGCAGTACTGTCCGGCACTGACGGCCTCGACCTCAAGATTATTCATGCACTTGTTAAAGAAATGTCCGATCTGGTGCGTCAGGGTTATTCCGTGGTGCTGGTAACTTCCGGCGCGATAGTTTCCGGAAAACATCGCCTGAACGTAACCGGAGAACTCAAGAGCATACCCGAAAAACAGGCCGCGGCCGCTATCGGTCAGGGAAGATTAATGCGTGTTTATTCCAAATCTTTTGAAAAGAACGGTCTTTACGTTGCCCAGCTTCTGCTGACACTTTCCGATCTCACCGATCGTCAGAGGTATTTAAATATACGCAACACTCTTTCCACTTTGACGGAGTGGCGCGTTACCCCTATTATCAATGAAAACGACTCTGTTGCCGTGGACGAAATAAAATTCGGCGACAACGACAATCTTGCCGCGATGATCGCCAATATCGTCGAGGCCGATCTTTTTATCAATTTAACGAGTACTGCCGGACTTTATGATTGCAATCCGGCGGAATTCAAAAAAGCCAAGCTTATTCCTCTGGTCAGTGAATTCACCGACGAAATTGAAGCCGCCGCCACCGGAGAAACTACAGCAGTGGGAATGGGCGGCATGAAAAGCAAAGTTTTGGCCGCCAAAAAAGTTACCGCCATCGGCATTCCGTGTGTCATAGCTCCCGGTAAAAGAAAAAAGGTTTTGGCCGACATTCTGGCGGGAAAAGAAATCGGAACGCTTTTCCTTCCTATGGCTGATCATTTAAACAGTAAGAAATATTGGATCGCCTTCACCTTACATCCCCGCGGCAAATTAGTTATTGACGACGGCGCTAAAAAGGCATTACTGGAAAAAGGCAAGAGTCTTCTCCCTTCAGGAATCGTTGATGTAGAAGGAGATTTTGATTTGGGCGATCCCGTGAGCTGCGTTGACCGCGAAGGAGCACCTCTGGCCAAAGGTCTCGTCAATTATAATTCCGCTGAAATCCGTAAAATCAAGGGTTTAAAAACTTCCCAAATAAGCCAGGTTCTGGGGCACAAAGATTACGATGAAGTCATCCACCGTGATAATCTGGCTATAACTAAACAAAATTCCAGAAACAAACTTTAAGCTTAAAAAATGATAATAAAGTAATCATTCACGCATAGTCTTTTAGAAAGAGTGATTTTGTCATGGAGACTATAGACTCTCAACATAAAAAAAGTCTAACGCACAGATTATGGCACAAACTTGTCGGCGAACCGCGTAATGTAAATGAGCCATCCATCTTTTATAAAATATCCCTTATTCCAATCCTTGCCTGGATAGGCTTGGGTGCCGATGGTTTATCCTCTTCATCTTATGGCCCGGAAGAAGCATTCAAGGCTCTTGGCGCTCATTCCTATATTGCCATCCTTATCGGTCTCGCCACGGCGTTTACTGTTTTTATTATTGCTTATGCCTACACGCGCATTATTGAACATTTCCCGCAAGGCGGCGGCGGGTATATTGTATCGACAAAAACCATCAGCGATAGCGCCGGCGTAATATCGGGAAGCGCATTGATCGTTGACTATATGCTGACAATCACGGTTTCTCTAGTTTCCTGCGGCGATGCCATTTTCAGTTTTTTGCCCGTGTCATATCAAAAATACAAACTGATATTCGTCGCTTTTCTTATTTTCGCACTCATCATTATGAATTTGCGGGGCGTCAAGGAATCCGTCATGATTCTCGCGCCTATATTCTTTGTTTTTGTTCTAACTCATATTTTGCTGATTGGTTACGGGTTATTTACTCATGTCGATCAATTTGAAACTGTCTTGAGCCAGTTTAACAGCAGTTTCCGTCAGGATATCGGATCAATCGGCTTTATCGGCATACTGGCAATTTTTTTGCGGGCCTTCTCTCTGGGAGGCGGGACATATACAGGAATAGAAGCAGTATCCAACGGAATGCAGATCATGCGAGAGCCAAAAGTTCAGACGGGAAAGCGGACGATGGCTTACATGGCAATATCGCTCGCCTTCACCGCCGCCGGTTTATTGATCTGTTATGCACTTTTTCAGATAAAACCGGTTGAAGGTAGAACACTAAATGCGATTCTCTCCAATGAAGTATTTAGCAATTGGTCTTCGGGAGCGTGGATTGCACTGATAACGATCCTTTCCGAAGGCGCTTTGCTTTTGGTAGGTGCTCAAGCAGGTTTTGTTGACGGACCACGTGTTATGGCCAACATGGCAACTGATTATTGGCTTCCGCATCGCTTCGCCATGCTCTCCGAAAGGCTCACAATGCAAAACGGCATCTTACTAATGGGAGGCGCGTCAATTATACTATTGTTCTATACGCATGGCTCCATTTCTGCTCTTGTTGTTATGTACGCGATCAATGTTTTTCTAACATTTTCACTCTCTCAGTTCGGCATGATCCGCTTTTTTCTTCATGATAAAGAAAAAGATAAAAATTGGAAAAGACACATAATCATACATGTAATTGGTTTTATTCTCTGCGTTACGATACTTTGCGTAACTGTTTATGAAAAATTTGGGGAAGGCGGCTGGGCTACATTAGTAATAACGTCCGTTCTCATAGGTTCATGCTATTTAATTAAACGCCATTATCATAAAGTCCGGCAGGCGGCTCTCCAGTTGGAAGATATTCTCCAAAAGATACGTCCGGGCAAAAATTTTAATAACGAACCATTGAATCCAAGGGAGCCCACAGCAATCATGCTTGTTAGCGGTTTCAACGGATTTGGCCTGCATACGTGGCTTTCGATTAACCGAAAATTTCCGCATTTTTATAAAAACTTCATTTTTATATCGATTGCCGAAGTTGATCAGGGAGCTTTCAAGGGAACCGCAGAAATGCAGCAATTAACTACTTCGGTAGAAGACGGCCTTAAAAAATATGTGCATCTTGTCCGCTCTTACGGGATGGCCGCAGACTATAGAATTGATACCGGAACAGATGTTGTGGAAAAAGCGACTGAGTTGTGTGAATCGCTGGCAAAAGAATTCCATAAGTCAATGGTTTTCACTGGGAAATTGATCTTTCGCCAGGAACATTTATTTCAAAGACTGCTGCATAACGAAACAGCTTACGCGATTCAACGCCGTTTACAGTGGGATGGAATAGAAACCGTCATTTTGCCGATTCGCGTCTGATATAAAGAGCTTTAATTTGAAGAGGAACTACAACCCAATGTTAGCGGAAGCAAATCAATACACCTTGTTAAACGCATTGTCTTTTAGCCTTAACTTAGAGCAATCTATTATCGAAAAAAAATCCTATCCGGAAGTAAAATTAAAGATATTAAGGAGGAAATCATGTTGCAGTTTGAATTAAGCCCTCAGCAAAAAGAATTACAGGCAAAAGTTCGTGAATTTTCAGTCAAGGAAATCCTGCCTGCAGTGTGGCATTACGATGAGAAGGATGAAATTCCACTTTTTTTGCTGCAAAAAGCCTTCAATGCCGGTTTTATGAACACTAATATCCCCATAAAATATGGCGGCAAGGGATTCGGCCTTATAGAAAACGTTATCCTCACCGAGGAGATTTCCGCGGCCTGTCCGGGCATAGCCACATCAATCTTCGATAATTCTCTGGGCATGGCGCCGATCATTCTTTCTGACAACGAAAAACTTAAAGAAAAATATCTTTCGCTAATAACCCGCGAATTCAAGCGCATTTGTTTCGCTACATCAGAACCGGTCATGGGCTCCGATGTAGCCGGAATGCGCTGCCTGGCCGAAAAAAAAGGGGACGATTATTTTTTAAACGGAACAAAGTACTGGATTACCAACGCCGGCGTATCTGATTACATGACGGTTTTCGCAACAATCGATCCGGCCAAACAACATGAGGGTATAGGTGCGTTTCTGGTGGAAAAAAATTGGGAAGGAGTCTCCGTGGGCAAGCCTATTCCTAAATTAGGGCAGCGCTGTTCTAATACAGCGGGGCTCAACTTTAAAAACGTCAGAGTACCGAAGGAAAACGTCATTGCGGAACCGGGCAAAGGGTTTATCCTGGCAATGAAAACCTTCTCCCTGACCAGGCCGAGTATCGGGGCATTTGCCGTAGGAGCTGCCCGTTCAGCTATGGAATATGCTATTGATTACGCCAAGAAAAGAAGGGTTTTCGGGACAAAGATATCAAACTTTGAAGCCATCCAGTTCAAGATTGCGGAAATGTATCAAAAAGTGGAAACGTCCCGTCTTTTAGTTTGGAAAGCAGCATGGGAAGCGGATAACGGGATAGATCCCGCGATAAGCGCCTCTATCGCCAAATTTTATGCAACGGAAAAAGCCATGGAAGTGGTTAACGATGCCCTGCAAATTTTCGGCGGCTACGGATACACTAAAATGTTCCCCATCGAAAAATTACTCCGGGATATCCGGTTATTCAGCATTTACGAAGGCACCAGTGAGGTGCAACGGCTGATTGTTTCCGGTTACGTATTGAATAATTACAAACCGGCAATGCCGCCCCTGGAAGACCTTCCCCTGATCCGGGGACTTGATTTGAATGAACCTTCGGCGAAAAACGCAATCGCCTGGCGATGCCGTATGTGCGGACACATCCACTACGGCGATCAGCCACCTGATGAATGTCCATATTGTTTTTTCCCGAAAACAGCATTCAAACAGGTTTGGCCGGTTGGTTGATTGGATCGCCGCTGAACAATTGTATATAAAATATTTAGCCGGGAGTTACTTGGACATAAGTAATGCAGTTAGCTCCCGGCTTTTTCATCTCCATTATTTTCTTCTTTCGCGGCCACCATCACTATAATGTTACTTCCAGAAATATTTCGCGGGAACTCGTCTTTTTCTATCTAAAGAAATACCTTCCTTTCTGAGCAGTTCTCTTTTCATCGCCAGACCTCCGCCAAAGCCGCCCAATGAACCATCCGCCCGGACAACGCGATGACAAGGCATGATTAACGGGAAGGGATTGTTGGCCAATGCCGTTCCGACTGCTCTGGCCGCTCCCGTAACACCTATTTTCCCCGCCAATCCTGAATAAGTGGCTACTTTGCCGCGCTGAATTTTACATGCTTGTTTTAATACTTTTGCCGAGAAATCTGTGAGCCGCGATAAATTCAAAAGAGAAAGATCGATATTTTCTTTTTTACCAAAATATAATTTTGCAATTCGATCATCAATACCGCCCGGAATCCTGCGCGTGATTTTATTGATTTCAGGAAAATCTTTTATAATTAGCTCTTTCAATTTCCTTTTCGGATTGGGCAAATAAATATATTCCACTCGCGTCTTTTTTCCGGAATCGTCCCAAACCAGTCCTACTTCTTCTTTCCCGACTTTAATAATTTGATAATGCATATGCTTTACCTCCAATGATCAATCAAAATCTTTACACCAATTACAATCAAAACCACACCACCGAATATCCCTACTTTTTTGCCGAAGATTCCGGCGAGCCCCTTGCTAAACAACATACCAGTAACTGTCATGAAAAAACAAACGATGCCGATAATGACCGCGGGAAATATTATTTCCGTCTTTAACAAAGAGAAACTGAAACCCACAGCCAACGCATCAATACTCGTGGCAATGGAAAGCATCAACAGCGGCCACCCTTTGGTCTGATCATTTGTTTCCTTTTCTTTTTCCTTCTTCAATGTTTCCCAAATCATTCTGCCGCCGACATAAGCCAGAAGCGCAAAAGCCACCCAGTGGTCATACCCGGCTACAATATTAACTATTGTTAAACCGGCCAGCCAACCGATAATGGGCATAGCAAACTGAAAAGCTCCGAAAGACGAGGCCAGACGTAAAACAGGCTGCCATGATTTTGTGTTTGTGAAACTCCAATTCCAAAAGCGTAGCGTATTGGAATTGGCTAGTTGAACAATCCCGCAAAACGGAGGGTATGATACCTCCCTGTTTGTCGCGGAATCGGTTTCCAAGTCCTGTTTTGTGGGTTCATACCCGTGGATATTTGACGCGCCAATGCCTATAGCTACCGAAAAAGCATCCACACCCAGACTGACAGCCAGAAAAAAAATCGTCACCAAACTCATATTAGACAATCATTCTCACTTTTAGCTTCTCAAATAAGAATATATTTTTTCAGCTAACTCCTTACCAATTCCCGGCACTTTTTTCAATTCCTCCAGCGTTGCGTCTTTAACTTGCTCAGCCGAGCCAAAATGTTTCAGCAGTATTTTTCTGCGCGCCACGCCAACATCAGGAATCTCATCAAGAATCGAACGCAGATCACTTTTTTGTTTTAATTGATGATGATAGCTCAAAGCAAAACGGTGTGCTTCATCCCTTACTCTTTGCAGTACCGTCAAAGCATGGGGCCATGCTTTAAGATAAATAGGGTCTTTACGCCGCGGCAGATAAACACGATCTTCGGATTTTCCGGCTTTCATCTTAATGATGCCTTTACTGGAAAATATGGTGCGCTCTTCCTTGGCCAAACCAATGACATCCACTTTAATTTTTAAATCTTTCAACACGGAAAGAGCTATGTTTAGCTGGCCTTTGCCGCCGTCAACAACAACTAAATCAGGCAGATTCTCTCCATGCGCAAACCGGCGCGCCAGCACCTCGCACATCATCGCATAATCGTCCGCTTCGGATACAGTCTTGATCCGAAAGCGTCGATAACTCGCTTTATCCGGCTCGCCATCCTGAAATACAACCATTGAACCCACAGCATGCTTGCCGCTGATATTGGAAATATCATAACATTCAATTCTTTGCGGTAATTTTTCCAGTGATAATCTTTCCTGAAGAATATGCAGGGCAGCCGATTTTTGTTCTTCCTTCTTCTGCCCGGTTTCCCAGAGGCTTCGGGCATTGGCAACGGCCATATCCAGCAGGGCATTTTTTGTTCCGCGGTAAGGAATGGTCAGCAAAACCTTCTTCTCTTTCTTGTCCGTCAACCATTCGGTGATGACCGTTTCATCCGGCAAATGACAAGGAATAATAATTTCACTAGGAATTTGCGCATCGCCATCGTAATACTGTGTCAGACAGGATGAAATAATTTCGGCCAAATCCATTTTCATTTTAACCGGCGCAAATGATTTGCTACCCAGAAGCTTTCCTGCGCGCACAAACAAAATACAAAGTTGATAAACATTCTCATCGCCATAAACGCCCAGAACATCCTGATCCTTTGTGCCTCCCCAATCGACATTTTGCTTTTCCAGCGTGTGCTCCAGAGCGCTGATGCGGTCACGCAGGCGCGCGGCCTCTTCGTAGTTTAAATTCTGCGCCGCCTCTTCCATTTGCGCTTTGATATCTGTAATCAGGGCACGTCTGCGTCCTTGCAAAAAAGAGACAGCGTTTTCCACTAACTTCCGGTAAGAATCCTCAGCAATCAATCCCTTGCAGGGAGCATAACAGCGGCCGATCTGATGTTCCAGGCAGGGACGGCTGCGCAACTGGAATTCACGGTTGCGGCAGCTGCGCAGCGGAAACATCTGCTGCACAAAACGCAGCGTTTCTTTGGCCGCCAGTCCCGAAGGATAGGGGCCGAAATAAAGTGCCGCATTATTTTGCCGGCGGCGGACAAGCTGTAAACGGGGAAACTTTTCCGCGGGATCAAGGGATAAGTGATAGTAAGTTTTATCGTCACGCAAGATGACATTATAGCGGGGGCGGTGACGCTTAATTAAATTGTTTTCTAAAATCAATGCTTCTTTTTCGGTGGCGGTCGTGATGAACTCAATGTCATTTATGCGCGTCATCAAAAACGGCGCCATGGGACGTGTATCTTTACCGGTAAAGTAAGAACGGATACGGCTTTTTAAATTACCGGCCTTGCCGATGTAAATAATCTTCTGCGCCGAGTCCTTCATTAAATAAACACCGGGACTGCGAGGAGCCAAAGAAACTTTTTCTTTTAAACTATTATTTTCTGACATAGGCTCGCTTCAATTATTACTGTTCTTGCTTATAATTGATTTTTAGCTATTCTTCAATTAAGTTATTGCGTGATGGTTGCCAAAGAGAGTAACAGCTCAAAGGTCACGGGGTGGGGTTTTGCTCCGCAGATGCGATTGTTGGATTTAGCTTTCCCCCTAGAATTATAGCGGCGGTCAAACTATATCTTCGTTTCGGAAGCGCCAGAATAGCAACGTGCCGAGGATAAGGCAATAGGCAAGGATGTTGATGAGCGGATATATAGACCCGAATCCGGGGAATCCTTCACCGCCGATAAACGAAGATGCAAACCGCTCTGCACCGGAAAGTTTCGGCCATAAATAGTAGACGGCTTTCCACCATGTCCAGTCCGACGGCGCGCCGGACTGTCCGATCATCGCCTGCGCCATTTGACTGTGGCTTAGAGCATATATCCCATCGGCCACCAGACCAACTATACCGATTCCCAGAACACAAAGAAAAGCGAATACGTCGGACATCAGGAGCGATAAAAGGAACACGGCAACAACCACAAAGAGCAGGTTGAAAAAGCATAGCAGTGAGGCAATGAGGAATTCCGGCAGGACAGCATTCAAATTTATGGAGGCAATTATGAACACGACGCTGTGCAGGCTGAACATGAACATGACCGATAAAACCCACAAGCCAAGGATCTTGCCCGCGACATACTGCCACCGGGCTATCGGTTTGGCGAGAACGCACGATTGCATCCCCTCATCCCGATCGCGCCTGAATACACGCATCGAAAGCAAAGCAGTGAGAAGCATCGCGCCTGCAGCAATAACGTGAAAAGTCAATTTCGACACTACCCGGATAACAGTTTCGGCATCGAGCGTCTGCCCGTTCACCATGAAATTGCCCTGATAACAACCGCGAACAAGAAATATAAATATGGCGCAGATAGCAAACATAATGATGAAGCTCTTCTGTCGTATTTCATCCGTAAGCGTATATTTGGCAATTCTGATGATGGGGGGAAGTGTTTTCGGCATTTTCATCTCAACCTTTCACCAGCCTTACGAACACATCTTCCAGCGTATCATTATCTTTGACGAGGGCGGAAATTGCATCCTTCACCAAAAGCCTGCCCTGATTGATGATGGCGGCGTTATCACATATTTTTTCGACTTCCGACAGCAGGTGGGAATTCAGGAAGATAGTCATACCTTGATCTTTAAGCGATTCTAGAAGCTCACGTATTTCTCTGATGCCGATGGGATCAAGGCTGGCGGTGGGTTCATCGAGAATTAACAGCTTCGGATTTCCAATGAGTGCAGCGCCGAGTCCGAACCGTTGAATCATGCCCTTGGAATAGGTACTCACTTTTGTGTGTTCCCTGCCCTGCATGCCGATAAGCTCGACAATGCGTCCGCATTGACGCATTGCATCTAACCGGCTCATATCCAATAGTTCCGCACAGCGCTGCAGATACTGCCATCCGGAAAGATACGGAGGAATATGACAGTTCTCCGCCAGATAACCAACTGCGTTACGACTCGCTGCCTGCGTGCTGGGAAGACCGTTTACCGACAGGCTTCCCGACGTCGGCCGTGCAAAGTCAAGCAACATCTTAACGATTGTCGTCTTTCCTGCACCATTAGGTCCCAGAAGAGCAAAATACTCACCCGCCTGGACGGAAAATGAGACATTGTCGACGGCGGTAAGAGTGCCGTATCGTTTGGTTGCGTTATTCAACTCAATCATGCAAAAACTATATGTACCCCAACCTGTTATGTCAAGAAAATATGGGTAACAAAATATGAGGTTTGTCATCAACGTCAATTATCTTAAAAAAATAAGTATTAACTTTAAGATATTCAGAAATTCTGAAAAATGAGGTATCATACCCCTCAATATGCACGATAACTTTATTGTGAAACTCCAATTCTAATGAAACTCAGATATTATCCCGTTACGGGATGTCGTGTCTTTGAAAATAGCCTTCGGCTCCTTCCGGAGGTGCTCCACAAATGCAGTGCAGTAATATCTGTCAGTTGTAATGAGACCCAAGTTTCAGAAACAGAGTGCATACCCTAAAGGTCACACATGCTGAAGCTTGCAGGTCGAATCAATGACACTCGCTGAAAACGAACTACGTGAAGTTTGAAGCGTTAGTGGAATTGATCCCGCGAAGCGGAGGGCAGTATGCCCGTGATTCAAACAGAATGCCGTAATTTTCTGAACGGTATAATAATATTTATTTGTGAAACTCAAATTCTAAAAGTGAAACACATTAAAATTTGTAAGTCGAACAATCCCGCCAAAGGCGGAGGGTTGAATACCCCGCAGCTTGCTACGGAAATAAGTTTCCAACGCTTGCTTTGGGGTTTCATACCCGTGATTATAGCTGTTCTTATAGGTTTTTGCCCTAACGCATATGGTCTGGATCAACTTCCTGAAAATGTATATTTGAAAAACAGTCAACAAGGGATTTCATATGAGTATTACTATGCCCTGAAAGACGGCAAGATTTGGATTAAGCCCAATGAAAGTACCACCGGTATCAAGGGAGAATGGAAACTTTTTGACAGTACCGGCACACCATTTGGGGAAGATGTTCCATCATTCAAGCCTGATGACAAAATCGCCGGATTTTCCACTGATGGAACTATGATAGTAGCAGTTTCGAACAACGGCAGATTCTATTTCTGGCAGCCTACCCTCGAGGAAAAAACAACCTGGGACGAGGAAATCGGTTCCCCGTTCTCCGATTCACTATATCTACCGAAAAATAAATTGTGGAGCTTTAGTTTTAGCATCTTGCGCGCGCCATGGAAAAGACTTACTCCGATGCATGATATCGTGACATACTGGGAAGATATCGATGGAAACAAAACTCAGTTTGGCTTGACAGCGACCATTTATGTCGTTGACCCCGCCGGGCAAAAAATCTACTTTACCGATACCGGCTTGCCGGCAACATTTAACAGGGCATTTACTTCCCCTGGAAGAGGCGCTTTTATTATTGAAAATATGAGCAGTGCCGCTTCCACCATTTTTGTAATTAACGAAACAGGAAAGATGTACACAAGAATGATTGACGCGGAAATAGAAGGGGGCGGTCCGGCGCTGATGTTCACCTATAAAAGGGGAAAAAGAACTAAGAATGACGAGATCGTTCCGATCATGGATGCCCTGCGGTCTTTGCCGCTTCCTGATTGGCGGGAACAGGAACCGATAAAGGAAGTACTCGATGATCGGATGAAACAAGCGGTCATTACCAAGAACATAACGATACTCCAGACCGGAGAAGGGAATGCGGCCCGCGAGCTCCGGGTTCAGGGACGCAACAGATCAGGCAAATACGGATATTATTTCAAAAAAATATTTGATCCGTCCTGGAATTTTAAAATTACCAACGAATATTTCAATAATAAGATAATCGTAAAAAACTATTTACAAGAGGCCTGGAAAGGCAGGAAGCTGGACAAAACATATTCCGGCAGCATGGAGCAGATATCCGCGCCATCATTACAGGTCGAACTGGTCGATTTTTACTACTTCAGCTCGCCGGCAACATTACGGGTGCACGTCAAAAACAAACAATTCGATATGAAGTTCCACACGGTGGATCAGTGGTACCTGACCGCTCAGGAAAAAGGTCATCCGGAGTTGGTGGGAAATCCGGCGGGTGAGCCTAAACTCTTGCAGGGCACCCTGGAGATCCCGGAACCGGTGCTGAACTCGCAAGACCCTGATATTAAAGAAACAATTGATCGTTACTTCAAACGATTTAATCTGGCAGCGTTTGCTTTTTCAGTCATGGCTGATGATGAGAAGGTTTTCATTCAAAGTAAAATTGTCCAGCGAGCCTCATTATCCTACATGGATTATGACTTTCGCCGACACATCACCATGGATCTCGTCAATACTGATAACACCAATATAGTGATCCCCGATCTGGCTTTTACCACCATGGCCAGGTCGTCCAGGCTGGAAGTTCCGAAGAATTGGCAAGCAATGACAAAAAAGGACATTCCTGAAATTGAGAAGCTTATGAATCTTAACAAAAATGTTTTATGGGAAATGAGAATATTAAACCTGAAAGGTAAATTTGAACATATCAAAACCAGCCTGCTGGTCCTGAGCGGTGTGGGTATTTATTATGCCTTTGACGGTATAGTTAATCTCATCGGCCTGCCGTCATATCCTGTGCTGACCTCCGACCCATACATCAATGAGGAACTCAGCGAGTTTGGAGGCCTTTCCTATACCGGCGGCGATTCCTTGCTGGATAATGCCCAACTGAATTTTATGTTGGCTTTTAAAGATCCCCTCGATTATAAAAAGGCTGAAGAGATAATAAAACAGAGAATAACATTATTGAAAAGCCTTTATCACCGCTTGTAAAATGCCTTACTTCAGTTGACTAGCAACCGCCTCACTTAATGCTTTTTGTGCGGCAATAAGTTTTTTGTATTTGGATTTTATTTTTTCCACATTTCCCGAAAGAATCGCCTTCAGAAGATCTCCTTCCATTTCGGCGACATCGATTCTCTGATAGTAATCCATGGCTTCCTTAAGATGCGCTAAAACGATCTTTCCGGTCAGGATCGGATGATTATTGGTAACATTGGCATCACTGAATCTCGTCCCATGCTCGAGTTCCACCTCCAGGCCCAGGCGAAAATCTTCTAAGTGAATAGCCATGCCCTCCGTATTGACAATGGCGAGGATTTTGGACGCTTCCTGTGTCGAAACGACTGCTTCTTTTCGCTTTGACCAGTCATCCAACCCGATCTCAGCACACACCCTTCCGACCTCTTTTGCTGTTACGTATTCCGGCAATATCATGATTTTCTCCTTTCTTAATTAACCTGGGACTGTGCTGATAAAAATTACATCTACTACTAAACAAAATAAAAGCACGAAAAGTTTATCGATTACCATTGGAAAGTGCGAAAGCAACTCCCTAAATTAAACGAACACCGCCCAAGGAATTAACGGACTTCGTTTTTTTCTGCTCATACATCAGCGGGGCGGCTAATCCAGTCCAGATCAGATTGAGGTTGACAACTGACCGCGTCTTATCTTATCAGCTACTTTTTTAAAACCAAGGCGTAGCCTTTCTCTCGAAATAATTTCAGACAGGCATCCACAGCAGCAGCATCATAAAGGATGCCCTTATTCCGGGAAATCTCTTCCAGTGCAAGATTGATTCCAATGGCCGGCCTATAGGGACGATGGAAAGTGATGGCCTCCACGACATCGGCGATAGCCAGAATCCGCGCCTCCAAAAGAATATCATCTCCCTTAAGACC
>DLME01000071.1 GCA_002479215.1 Syntrophaceae bacterium UBA7544 | reverse complement strand
TTGTATTTGGAGTATCGACTACGAAGATGAATTTAGGGCAGATCGTTTTGTTGAATAACAGCCAGAATGGATATGAAGGAACCCTTTACGGCGTGGGCAGTCAGGAAGGGGAGATTAATGGCGTCCGCGTTTATAAGAATGTTGAAAGCCTGCCGGAAACGCCGGATGTAGCCATTTTTCTGACGCCGGCGAAAACTGTACCGTCCCTTATGGATGCCTGCGGCAGGAAAGGCATTCGCCATATCGTTATCGAATCTGGCGGCTTCAGCGAATTTTCTTCCGGCGATTATTTCCTGGAAGAGGAAGTCCTGAAGATTGCCGAAAAATACGACATGAAAGTCATTGGGCCGAATTGTATTGGCACCATCAACTTTGATATTAAGATGATGATGCCCTTCGGCCTTTTTAAGAATATACCTCCTCCCGGAGGTAAGGTGGCTCTGATGGTCCAGAGTGGCGGTGTTGGAGGAACCTTTTTGCGCTCTCTTGCCGGATACGGTGTGACTCCGGGTAAATTTGTCGCCATAGGTAACAAACTGCAGCTCGATGAGGCTCATTTTTTAGACTATTTTTTAACAGATGATAAAACAGAGATTATCACTGCTTATCTGGAAGGTTTCAAGAGAGGCCGGGAATTCTATAATCTGGCTCGGCAATCTGAAAAACCCATCATTGTTCAGAAATCGAACCGCAGCGAAGCGAGCGCTAATATTGCCCAGTCCCATACGACGGCGCTATCCGGCAGTGATGAGGTGGTCGACGCTTCGTTTCAACAGGCCGCTATAATCCGCGTTGAAGATGAAATAGATTTAATCAATGCCGTAAAAATTATCCGTCTTCCTTTGATGAAAGGCAGGCGCGTTGCTGTCCTTTCCCGCTCCGGCGGGCATGCGGTTCTCTCCGCCGACGCTTGCGCGAAGTACGGTTTTGAGATGGTTCCCTTTCCGCCGGCATTTATTAAAAAACTCAAAACTATTTACCATACACGGGTCATTGCTCATCAGAACCCTTTGGATCTGGGAGAAGTTTTTGATTATACGATATTCACAAACATTCTGGAGGAGGTTCTGAAACTGGAAACGTTCGATGGCGTTCTCTTTAATCATCTTTATATCGCCGAATACGAAGCCGAAATGTCGCGGACATTTCTGGCGGGTGTAGAAAAACTGGTGGCGAAATACCGGAAACCGGTTTCACTGGCCATGATTTCCGAGCGGGAAGAAATTCTTGATGTTTCGAAGAATTATGCCTTCCCTATTTTTACATCGCCGCTGGAAGCGGCCACAACTCTTCATGTTTCTCTAAATTATTACGAGAGCAGGCAGACGCGAAACAGCAGAGGTGCGGAACCGGTTTACCCTGTTGATCGAAACGTGATCAATGCTATCCGGGAGCGCTGCCGCGCGGAAGGGCGTATTCCTCTGACGGATGATGCTCTGGCCATTTGCGAGGCTATAGGATTGCAACCAATGAAGGGTAAGATTATCCGCGCTGAAGAATCGCTTGACGGCATCCGTTGTCGTTATCCTGTTGCTTTGAAACTTTTGTCCAGAGATGCCTCCCACAAATCCGATATAGGCGGAGTGAGGATAAATATCCGCACAAAGAAGGAATTACACGCGGCCATGTCGGAGATGAGAAAGGCGATAGAGAACCTGGATAAGCGTCCCGCCATCGACGGTTTTCTGATACAGGAAATGGCGCCGGAGGGCATCGAGTGTTTTGTTGGTGGACGCCGTGATCCACTTTTCGGCCCGATTGTTATGGCCGGGCTTGGTGGTATCTACATCGAAATATTTAAAGATACGGCTATTCGCTTAGCTCCGGTAACTAAGCTAGAAGCTGGGAGTATGTTGAGAGAACTCAAGATCTATCCTCTTCTTCAGGGAGCCAGAGGTAAAGAGCGCGTTGATATGGATGCCTTTGTCGATGTCATCTGCCGGGTATCCTACCTCATGACGACCGACTCCAATATCAGCGAAATGGATCTAAATCCGATAATTGTCCATTCCGCGGGGCAGGGTGTTTCGTTGGTGGATGCCCGAATCTTTTTCTAAAAGCGCTGTGCGGCAAAACGACCACAATTTCTGGATAAAAAACTATGTAGTTCAAAAGTTATGTAGCAGTGTGAATAGCCGTCGATATGCTTACGAAGGAAGATAAGTTTCCATCCTGATTATGAAAGAAGACTACTCTAAAATTATCATTTTTGTCGTCTGTTTGGTTTTTCTGTTCTCCGCCGCTGCAACCAAAGTGGGAGCCGTTCCGACACAAGAAGATCAAATCCGTCTCTATCTCAAACAAGGAATCGAAAAAGCTTTTAATCTGGATAACCAAAACGCGAACATCTATCTACAAAAAGCTTTGGAGCTGGATAAGGAAAATCCAACCGGATATGCCTATATGGCTATGGTTTGTTTTTTCTCGTATGAAATGAGTTTTGAGCCTAAGGATAGGGATAGAAATCAAGAGTTCATGCTGCGTAACATCAGCGAAGCCATCACCAAGGGAGAAAAACGGATTGAAAAAAATTCTAAAGATGGTCAGGCCTACTTTGCCGTTGCACTGGCGAAAATTGTCAAAGTTCACTGGGCGATCCATCAAAAAAAATATTTCCTTATAGCACAAGAAGCATCGAATATATGGGATTGTTTGGAAAAAGCTAAGGAGGGAGATCCACAAAATTATGATGTATATTTCCTTATGGGGTTGCTTCATTACCATATCGATTATCTTCCCGGCTTTACCCGCATGTTGTCTTCTGTTTTGATTACTCCGGGAGACAAAAAAAAAGGACTTCAGGAGTTGGAATTGGCGGCACAAAAGGGCTATCTGCTGAAAGAACTTGCGCAATCTGAATTGACCTCTGGTTATTTGAATTTTGAAAAAACCCCCGCAAAAGCTTTGCCCTTTGCCCAGGAATTAAAGGAAAAATTTCCAAACAATTATAATTTTTTGTTTGCACTGGCCAATATCCTTTCCGAACTCCGTCGATTCGAAGAAGCTTTTGATATAGCCAGGGAGATTGAAAGAGGCATTCAGAGGGGCATTCCGCCCTTTGTTTCCCAACTCCAGCCCCGTTATAATCAATTAATGGGAAGAATCCTTTTTACCCAAGGGGAATATGACAGAGCCAGGGAATATTTCCAAAAGGCTCTAAAAGACACATCTCTTTATAATGCCCGGGTTCGAGTTTTGGCTTTTTTGCGCATAGGAATGATTCACGACGCCCGAAAAGAAAGGGAGCAGGCAGAAGAGTATTATTCAAAGGCGCTGGAAGTGGAAGGCGGAGAAGGTACGGCTCAGATAGAAGCTAAGAAATATCTGAACACTCCTTATGTGCCGCCGACTAAACCTTAAATTTGGTAGCGAGCGTACTGACTGAGATATTGTTCCTTAAGAATCGAAGATTCTCCGCAGCTTGCCGCGGAGAGCTTCAATTTTGTAATTGATTTTTAAGATGTAATTTACACAGCCCTAGTCAAACTGCAGGACATGAAAGTCAGAACATTTAAACATAGCTTATGCAGAAATATGTTATTCTAATAGTCGCTGTATTAATTCAAATCTGCCTGGGCGTTGGTTATTCCTGGAGTACTTTTGTCCCTGCTTTAAAACAGACCTTTGGTCTTTCCATTACCCAGACAGAGACAATTTTTGGCACCGGTTCGCTTGTAATTACATTATTTATTTTTTTCGGAGGACGCATTCAGGATCGTCTGGGGCCGCGAATTCCTGTTGTTGTCGGCGGTATTATCTTGGGCAGCAGTTATATATTGGCCGGATGTTCCAACGGATCATATTCAGCCCTGCGTTTACTTATTGGCGTCGGTGCTGCTATTGGTGTGGGGCTCTGTTATATCTGCCCCATCGCCTGTTGTGTTAAATGGTTTCCTGATCATAAGAGTCTGATGACCGGCATTGTCGTTGCCGGATATGGAGGTAGCCCTATTATTATTTCCCTGATTGGCGAATATCTATTGTCTCATCAAGTGAATGTGCTGGCTATTTTCAAATATATGGGATTAATCTTTCTAGTAATTATCACTATAGCTGCCATGTTTTTACGAAACCCACCTCAAGAGAAAGATTCCTCAACCATTGTCGCTGATATTAAAACAATCGATCTTTTCAAAGACCGCAACTTTTGGGGTCTTTTATGCGGTATATTTCCCTGTCTCTGTATAGGATTAATGATTATCGGTAATATCAAACCATTTGGTCTTTCTTTAAACTTAAGCTTAGTGATTACCGGAACGGCGGTAAGTATCCTGGCCTTTTTCAACGCCATCGGTAGAATAGGCTGGGGAATTATCGGCGGATTTTTGGAAGGGAAAAAGGCGATACTCTTATCGTTGATCAGCACCTCTCTGGTTTGCCTCGCCGTGACTTTTGCAGTTAAAGATGATTTGACTTTCTTTCTCTTTGTAGTATTTGCCGGTTTTAACTATGGCGCCTGCCTGGTGCTTTATGCCGCCGAAATCGCCAATCATTATGGAACGGAAAAAATGGGAACAATATATTCTACCCTTTTCCTCTCCAACGGAGTTGCCGGATTTTTAGCGCCACCTTTGGCCGGAATAATTTTCGACAACACAGGTTCCTACACGCCTGCCTTTCTGATTTTCGGCTCCTTGTCTTTCATCTCAATATTTTTATTTTACTTTATTTATCAACCGGCAAAACAAGAAGAGGAATAAACAATCAAGTGTTTGTATCACCTACAAACAAAAAGATTAACGAAGCCGGCGAAACTGAAGATTACCGATTGAAAGAGTGTACTGTTTGATTTCAGCAGCAGACCTTGTGGGCTGTCCGCTGGAATGACGGTTTAGCCATAATGCATTTATTCTCTGACACATGGAATTACTTGAAACGATACTATTTTCTCTTTTTCAACCCCCGGTTGCTCCTAGCTGACTTATTTTTTCTCTTGAGTTACTGGCAAAACTATCTTTGCCGTATAGGCATAGGATTCACGAGATGTAAAAAAGCTGGAATCAACATAACTCCCACTGAACTGGGTTCCATCTGCCGAGACACTATAGGCTTCTGCTGATGCTCCACCCATTGCACCCAGTTTTTGAACTCCACCTGTTTTTGTATAAATAAAGACATGGTTGTGGTATCTATATTCAGAAAAGCTAAATCCTCCAAAAAAGAAGCCAACAATCACAGAACCATCATTAGAAATGCCAGTGGCGAAAGTAGCTGGCCCGCCTACTGCACCAATGTCTTGCACACCGGCGGAACGCGAATATGAAAAAGCATGGTCACCACCCCAGTCCAAAGATCCGGAGCCACTTCTTTTTGCAACGTGGAAATTTCCCACAATTAACGAACCGTCAGCGGAAACACCACGGGCGAAAGCTGACTCCGCACCCATGGTACCAAGGTCTTCAAATCCCTGTGATTGAGAATATCTGAAGGCATGGTAAAGCGGCCTATTTTCTGGAGTACTTGAATATGAAAAATCACCAACGATCACCGAACCATCAGCGGAAACAGCATTTACCCCTAATGCTTTCTGCCCCATTGTACCGAGGTCTTGAAACCCATTTGATTGTGTATAACGGAAGACATGACTACCCTCATTTTTAATATAAAACGATCCCACGATCACTAACCCATCAGCAGAAAGACGTATGTCGTCTATGGACTTTTTCCCAAAGGTTCCAAGACTTTCTATTCCACTGGATCGGGTGTAGCGAAAGATTTGATAATCTTGCGGAGGTTGTTTGTTTCTGACTTTTCCAACAACCACCGATCCATCGCCCGAAACACCACTGATAATAACCGATTTTGGTAATCCGCCAATAGCAGTGACTTTGGATGATATGTTAGTGGTCTGCAATATTTCAACAGTAGCGCCCATAACTGGCGTTACTATGATTGTGCAAAACATACACAATGTAATTAAGCACAGATATTTTTTAATCTTACCCATAGATGCTCCTATTGGCTAACAAATTAATATCCGAGTTTAATTTTTTTAGCTAACTTAGATATAATCATAGCACAAGTGTCTTTTTCTCAAAAGGAAAACATTACATACTTACTAATGATTATTGTTTGAAAGGAAGTATACACACCAAAATTTCCATATGCTTTGTTACAGGAAGAACTGTATTAACCAGTATTTTTAAAAAAATATTAGTCATGTTCCTTATTAAAGAAAGGGACTTGCTTTTTTACATAGAAGAATTGAGAATAGCGAATCGAAAGAGAGTAACGACCTAGATCACGAGTGCTCAGTCGAATAAAAAACTTGACGGCATGACTACACTGTTGATATATGTATACTATATTGTTCAAATACTATAATACAGAGGGAGGCAGAGCAGTTATGGTACCTTCACACATAGAACCACGTAGGGACGGGGAACTCTGTATTGACTGGGCCTCATGGGATGACAATAAGTTTCAAAACCGATCAATCAAGTACATCTACAAGGATACCAGCGGCAATAATTCACGAGGCTGTCCGGAGCTGCCTTTTGACATCCTTGTCGATATGGTGGTTACCGCAAAACGGCATGGTGAACTTTCTAACGATAATATTGAGGACATCCGAAGGGCTTTCGCAATAACGCGATTTCCATAACTGTGAACAAAACACATTTCCCGGTAATTAGCAGAAATGTTCTTGCCTACTATCAATGTAAAGGCAAGCCCTGGCATCGGAAACCTGTAAAGGTGAAAATTGCCTTCTAGCTCGCCGACACGTCCCGGGGTCTCAAAGCCAGACTGGTCCAAGACACTAACGCCCCATTATTTTACTAATCATCAGGAAAATTCGATAGTCAGGTCTGAAAATTCTTTCTTTTGCTTCATTTCCGGTGACATATCCTCACCTCTGTCAGACAGGGAAACAACAAGATTCCTGCTGATCACAGGCTCTTTATTCTGTATACAATGACTCCGGCCACTATGAGCACTACTCCAACGACTGCCGGTATCCAGTAACGTGGAATATTAAGCTCTTTAAATAATATTATGATCACTCCCACCAAAAAAACAATCGCGCCCGCCAAGATCAGTCCCATTCCCGGCCAATTTCCCATACATTTCTCTTTCATACATTTCCTCCAATTAAAGTTAATTATGATACATTTGCGATACACTTACCTGCCGCAGATCCTTGTACCACATATTAAGTTAGAGTTCCGCAGTTTTTTGATTATTTCCTATTGAAATGTTGTGTGTATTGGGAAGATAAGAAAAATAACATTACAGGAAGAAGCAAATGCTGACTTGCTCAATGAAGCGTCAGTTTAGATTGTTGTCCGTACAACCCTTTTTGCTGATATTCGTTAACTGTCAAAAGATCAATCTTTACTGCGAAACACTGAGAAGCTCATGCGCCTTCTTCAACCATTCCTGAATGCCAATTTCCTGTGGGCACACGGCCTCACACTCACCGCATTCGATACAGCGGTCTCCCCGCTGTTCCGCCTTCAGGCCCGTGACGCTTTGATAAATAAAGCGTGGTGTCCGAAAATCATTGTACATCAAGGCATCGTTATAAAGTTCAAAGATACGTGGAATATCAACGCTATTCGGACAGGGCTGGCAATATTGACAGTTGGTGCATGGGATTGGGGCTAATCCTATGTAAGCCTCCCTTATCCGATCGATGAGTTTTCGCTCCTCTGCCGACAGAGTATTGTCGGCAGAATGCTCGGCGTAGGCCACGTTTTCGACAACATGAGCCATCTTTGACATGCCGCTCAATACAACGGAGACCTCGGGGTGGTCCCAGACCCATTGGAGTGCCAAATCGGTCATGCTGCGAGTGCAATGCGCCTTCTCTAAGATTGCTGAGGTGTCCTGTGGCAGTTTCCTAGTGAGTCGGCCACCTCGCAGTGGCTCCATAACCACCACGGCCAGGCCTTTCTCTGCGGCGTACCGGAGCCCCGCTGCACCCGCTTGGAAGTTTACATCCATGTAATTGTATTGAATCTGACACATCGTCCAGTAATCGTAGCCGTCCACGATCTCCTTGAATATAGGAAAATCATCATGGAAAGAAAAGCCGAGATGACCGATGCGACCGTCTGCTATAGCGCATTCAGCCCATCGCAGGACACCCATATCTCGAAGATGGGTCCAGAAGGTCCGGTTCAAGCCGTGCAAGAGATAGAAATCGATGCGCTCGGTCTGTAGGCGGTCGAGTTGCTTGTTGAGATACCGATCAAAGTCATCGGGAGCGTGAATAAGCCATGACGGCAATTTTGTCGCCAGTTTCACTCGATCGCGATAGCCGTCTTGAAGGATTCGTCCGATACAGCGCTCACTCTGCCCCTCGTGGTAGGGAAACGCCGTATCTATGTAATTGACCCCATGTTCAATGGCATAACGAACCATCTTCCTGGTTTCTTCTTCATTGATGCTCGCCATCTTGCCATCAATTACCGGCAACCGCATGGCCCCAAACCCCAAAACAGATCCCTTCCAATCCAACTTACCAAACTGGCGATACTCCACGGTCATCTCCTATGTTATAATAATATGGTGTCATCGATATCATAAATATCTAGAAAATAGAATCATTGATAACGGTTTGAAAGGAAGCATATGTGCCAAAATTGCCAAATGCTTGAGTACAGGAAGTTAGCTACGGGAGCTAATTAAAACATAGCTGCGTTATCACACAGTATAAATACCCTTTAATAAAATGATATGACATCAATAGTGATCTGCTGCGGTCTTACCCTTAAAAACCCTGTAAACAAACACTGTATATCCGACAACTATCGGCATTCCGACGAGAGCGATGACGCTCATTATCTTCAGAGTATATAAGCTGGTGGAGCCGTTAAAAATTGTTATGCTTAAATTCGGATCGTTAATTGCTTTGATCAGGTTGGGAAAGTGAGCCGCTCCTGCCGCAAGCCACAATCCAGCAAAGGATAAAGACGATTTCCAGAAAAGAGCGTTATCATTTTTAGTTTTCCAAGAAAAGAATATTTCGGCCAGCCCCAGCAAAGTAATAAGAATCGCCGCATAGAATAAAGGATTTTCCAGAAGCGGTCGGAAATTAAAAGCCATTACAATAAAATAAATGCTCGCAGTTGCCGCATTGACCCACAGCAAAATGTTTAATGCTTGAAAAGATCTCTGCCGCAGTTCACCCTCGGTTTTCAGTACGGCGTAAGAAGCCCCTTGCAGCAGGATAGCAGCAAATCCGGTGATGCCGAATAAAAGCGGTACGGGACGCAGCAATGTAAGAAAGTTTCCAGCAAACTCCATTTTGTTGTCGAGGGGCACTCCATAGATTACATTACCTAAAGCAACACCGAAGAGGAGCGCGGCAAGGCAACTGCCGGCAATAAAAAATATTTCCCATAGTCCTGTTCTGGCTTCGTCATTAGCGCGGAATTCCAGCGACACTGCTCTAAATATCAGCGCCAGCAAAACAAGCAGCATCGCCGGATAAAAACCGGAGAAAGCTGTGGCATAAGCCTGCGGGAAAGCGGCGAAAAGAGCTCCAGCGCCGGTGATCAACCATACTTCGTTGCCGTCCCAGAAAGGCCCTATAGAATTTATCAGAATGTCCTTTTCCTCTTTTTTCTTGCCGAGAAACGGCAGGAGCGTTCCGATTCCCAGGTCAAAACCATCCAGAAGCGAATAGCCCAGAAAAAGTATACCAATAAGAATGAACCATAATATTTGAAAGTTTTGGATATTTTCCATCTCGTTGCTCCTTCCTTATTCTTAAGCGATCATTTACAGCACAGCAATTATGACGGCGGTCCGTTTTTCACAAATTTTAAAAACAGCATGATAAACATAATAAACAGCAGCAAATAAACCAATAAAAACATTATCAGGCTCCCCAGAATATCGTTTGCGGATACGACCGTGGAAGCGCCATCAGCGGTTTTCATTAGTCCGTAAATTATCCAGGGCTGCCGGCCGACTTCCGCCGATATCCAGCCTGTCTCATGGGCGATATGCGGCAGTGGTATTAGGAAAGGAAGGACAGATAGGTACAATTTCGCCTCATAGATTTTTTTTGTTAAAAGAAGGAAAACACCCAGCAAACCCATGGCAATAGATAGAATTCCTATCCCCACCATTATATGATAAGTCTGAAAGACAAAATTGACGGGCGGCCAGTTTTCTTTGGGGAATTCTTTCAATCCCCTTATTTCCGAATTCCAATCGAAGTTGTAAAGAAAACTCAAAGAATTGGGTACATAAATTCCATAGGTTCTTTCGTTTTGTTCATCGGCAAATCCCACGATATAAAGAGGCACGCCTTTTTTCGTCACGAAATGTCCTTCGAGCGCGGCCGCCTTTTCCGGCTGCATATTGATTACTTCTATCGCATGTACATGGCCTGTGGCCAGCTGTAAAAGCGGAGTAATGGCAAAAAGTATTATACCGATTTTCAGCAGCGTCCTTGCTGTTTGGCCGTGCAGGCCTTTTCTTACGTAGTATCCGGCAATGCCCGCGATCATTATTGCGCAGGTCATCCACGAAGCCATTACCGTGTGACAAAAACGGATCATTGTTGATGGATTAAAAACTGCCTGTGTAAAATTTGACAAAATAATTTTTCCAACTTCGTTTATCTGATAGCCGGCGGGAGTTTGCATCCAGGAATTGGCCACCACTATCCAGAAAGCGGAAAGATGTCCGCCTAAAAATACTAACAGCGCGGCCAGCCAGTAAACTCCTGGAGAAACTTTGTTTCTGGCAAAGATTAAAATTCCAATGAATACTGACTCCAGAAAAAAAGCGATAACGCCTTCAGCGGCCAGAATTGGTCCGAAAATATCTCCTACGGTTCTGGAATATTCCGACCAGTTCATGCCGAAGGAAAACTCCAGAGTAACGCCTGTTGCCGCACCGATTACAAATATCAATCCGAGCAGTTTAGCCAGGAAATCGGTGATCTTTTTATAAATTTCGTCTTTCTTGATCAGATATAGTGTTTCCGAAATAAGTATGACCAGGGCAGTGCCCAACGTCATAGCCGGAAAGAGAAAATGGAAGCCTACAGTAAAGGCGAATTGAATCCGGGCAAGGAGTAACGCGCTCATAGATACCTCCATACTTTGATTAAGTGACATTATCGGATAAATTTCAACATTTCAATAATATAATTTTTTAATTGTTATTTGATAATGAAATAAATTATTGTATAATCTAAAGAAAATTAAATCTCAGGAGATATTATGGCGAATTTGATCAGATGCAAAGCTTGCGGTTATGTAACCGTAGACGGTAAGATAACGGACGTATGCCCGGCATGTGGGGTGCCTGCCAAGATGTTTGAACCTTATCAAGACCCGGTAGCGGAAAAAAGACGCAAAATCCTGGGGTTGCATATTCATCCCATTATTGTACATTTTCCACAATCTTTCGCCTTTACTCTCTTTGTCCTGGCTGTTTTATCTTTTGTCGCGCCACCTCAAATTAATGGAGTTTTGAATTGCACAATGCAAGTGATTTCATCTGCTCTTCCATTTTTTCTTATTCTGGCCTTGCTAACCGGACTTGTTGACGGCAAAACCAGATTCCGGAAAGTGACAACGCCCTTTTTGAAAAAGAAAATTATATTCGGGTTGAGCTTCCTATTTACATCTATTCTTATTGCCGCTGTTGTTCTTGCCTTGCCGCTGTCGTCTGTACCTGTAATGGTATTATTCACCCTGCTGACAATAATAGCTGTGGGCTTTAGTATTGCGCTGGGCTTGATTGGTGATGAATTAATGGAAGCAAAATTATCCGGCTGAGCTTTTCAGTTTTTAATCACTGTTTTGCCGCGATTGCTTTCGTCAATCTTTTGCGTTATTGATTAACCTAATACGGTTAAAAGAAATCATAGATGGAAAGGAGATTTAAAATGAAAAAAACAAAAGAGATTTCAACTTTTATTTTTGGTGCGGTGTTGGTTTTTTTAATGTTTTATTGTGTTTATCCGCCGCTTACTTATGCCAATCCGCCGCAGGATATAAAGCTTGGATACGATTTGAATTCACAAACTTTAACTGTAACAATCACACACAAATCCTCATTCACCGGTTTTCACTATGTTAAATACGTGGAAATTAAGAAAAACGGGATTGGAATCATCACAGAGACCTATGACTCACAACCCGATCCAGAAACATTTTCGTATACCTATAAGGTATCTGCGGCCAAGGGTGATACGCTGGAGGTGACTGCCACGTGCAATCTCTCGGGAAACAAAACAGCAACACTTGCTGTAGGAAAATAAAAATCGCTAACCGGCCATACTTCGGTCTATAATTTTCACATTTTGTATTTTACGTTATACTTTGTTTGGCGCGTCAGTGGCGGTTTGCTTAAAATTTACCTAAGAAGAAAGAAAGTAAACATATGCAGGGTAGTAAAGGAGATATGTTGATTGCCGGCGGGACGCTCCTGACCATGTCGGCCAAGATGGAAATTATAGAAGATTCCATCATCGGTATTAAAGACGGAATTATTGTTGCCGTGGGGAAGAGAGGCTATCAGAAAAACATGAACTACTCGGCGCAAGAGATGATCGATGCCTCCGGCTGTATCGTCATGCCCGGGTTGGTCAACACGCACACCCATCTGCCGATGGTTTGTTTCCGGGGCATGGCTGACGATCTCCCCCTGATGGAATGGCTCACCAAATACATTTTCCCGGCGGAAGCCCGTTTTGTCAATAAAAAAATGATTTACGATGGCGCCATGCTGGCCATGGCTGAAATGATCCTTTCCGGCACGACAACTTTTTGCGATGGATATTTCTTTGAGGATACTATTGCCGAAGCGGTGTTGGTTACCGGGATGCGTGCCGTCGTTGCACAAGGATTTGCCGATTTTGCGACACCGGATAATCCCAAGTTTGAAAAAATGATGGGGGCGGCCGACCGCTTTGTCCGACGCTGGAAACCTCATGCGCCGATGATTATACCGGCTTTTTTCTGTCATTCACCTTATACCTGCTCTCCGGCAACTCTCGTCAATGTTAAAAAAGCGGCTCGTGAAGCGGATATCCTTTACTTGACGCATTTGCTCGAAAATAAAGACGAGATAGATACCATCATCAACCGTTATGGCAAAAAGCCGGTCCAGCATCTTTATGATCTGGGTATTTTGGATGATCAAACCGTCGCCGTTCATTGCAATTGGCTTACTGAAGAAGAAATGAGAATATTTGCCGATTTAGGCGTTCGCGTTTCGCACAATCCGGAAAGCTCCATGAAATTGGCGGCAGGTGTTGCGCCTATACCCGCAATGCTTAAATTAGGCATAACTGTCGGGCTGGGAACAGACGGCTCCGCCAGCAATAATGATATGGACATGTTCCGGGAGATGGATACGGCCGCAAAGATTCATAAAGTTACATCTTTGAATCCTACAGTAATGAATGCCCAAAAAGTTTTGGAGATGGCTACCGTCGGCGGGGCAAAATTACTCGGGCTTGATGACCGGATCGGTTCGATTGAAGTAGGCAAGCAAGCCGACATTATTTTAGTGGATATGAATCAACCTCACCTTACCCCTCTTTATAATTACTACTCTCAGCTAGTGTATGCCGCCCGCGGCGCAGATACAAAAACCAGCATAATCGGCGGTAAAATTGTAATGAAAGACAGGCAACTGCGGACGATGGATTTGAACGCGGTCATGGAAAATGTTCGCCATATCGCCGATGATATAATTGCTAAGAGAAAAGCCGAAATTTAAAAAAGTTTAATATAAGACAACTGCAAGTTAAATAATGGGGAAGTAACCTTTGGAGGAATAGCATGGCAAGATATGATTATGATCTGGGAATAATCGGCGGCGGAGCGGCAGGACTTACAGCCGCGGCAGGAGCGATACAATTTGGTGCTAAAACAATTCTTATCGAAAAATCAACAAAGCTTGGCGGCGATTGCCTTCACTACGGCTGTGTTCCTTCCAAGACATTGATCCGGACAGCCGGCGTTTATTCTCTTCTGAAAAGATCAAAGGAATTTGGTTTGCCGGAAATTCAGCTGCCTCCTGTCGATCTGGGTGCGGTGATGGATCGCGTGAAAAGTGTTATCGAAAAAATACAACAACATGATTCGGCGGAACGATTTTGCGGACTGGGCGCAAAAGTTGTTTTCGGTAACCCTTCCTTTCTCGATGATCACACTGTCATTCTTGATGGAAAAAACATAGCAGCAAAAAGCTGGATTATTGCCACAGGATCAAGTCCGGCTCTGCCGCCGGTGGAAGATCTTGCCACCGTTCCCTACTGGACCAATGAAACTATTTTCAATCAACGCAAATTGCCAACCAGTTTAATCGTGCTGGGCGGCGGGCCGATCGGTCTGGAATTGGCGCAGGCATTGGGGCGGCTGGGCTCTAAAACAACTATAGTTGAATTTATGGATCAAATTCTCGGCCCGGAAGACGCAGATCTGGCAGCTATTTTGGAGACACGCCTGAAGGAAGAAGGAATTAAGATTTACAAATCAACCAAAGCTCTAAGTGTTCAGTATGTTGATTCCACAATCCAACTGACTGTGGCAACGGACTCAGGCAAAGGACAGACAAGTGTTTTAAAAGCAGACGCCCTGCTTGTGGCCGCCGGACGCAAGCCGAATATCGACGGCTTAAGGCTGGAAGCGGCAGGTGTTAAATTTACACCGCGCGGCATTCCGACCAATGCCAGAATGAAAACAAATATTAACCACATCTACGCCTGCGGCGATGTCAACGGCCAGCTGCCCTTCACGCATGTGGCCGGTTATGAAGCAGGCATTGCTCTGACCAACGCTATTCTGCGATTGCCGCGTAAAGCCGATTACGGCAAAAATCGGCTGGTGCACCTATACCGATCCGGAAGTAGCCAGTATCGGCCTGAATGAAAAAAGGGCGAAAAAAGACAGCGTTAAATATCGTCTCTGGGAAGAGAACTTTGACGATAATGACCGGGCGCAGGCCGAAGGGGAAACAAAAGGGAAGATCAAATTACTGGTAAGTCCGGGAGGTAAATTACTCGGTTGCCAGATTATCGGCGCTCATGCGGGCGAGCTTATCCATGAGTGGGTCATTGCCGTAAACGGCGGTGTCAAGCTTTCCGCAATTGCCGGTGCTGTTCA
>DLME01000199.1 GCA_002479215.1 Syntrophaceae bacterium UBA7544 | reverse complement strand
CCCCTCCGTATGATCCGGCCTTCGGCAGTTACCAATTGAGGGGTCTTCTCTGCAGCATAGAAAAGATAGGCGCTGCAGGGTAGATATGTTCAGATCTCCGCGTCATGGGGGTGAATTGCTCCTTTCTAAGAATGCATCATATTGTTTCGAGGTGACATCATGAATAAAAAATTCGGTCGCAGTTTGCTGTATGTGCTGTTGGCGTCCATCGTATTGATTGGTTGTGCATCTACCAAACCGCTACCAGACAATGCAAAACTGGATGATTCAAAAAAAGTGGACCTTCACATTTCTGAGTTTGTCCTTGGGGCCGGAGACACGGTAGAAATTGCCGTTTTCCGGCAGGATGATTTAAAGCGGTCCGTTAAAATAGACACATCGGGCAAGGTCATGTTCCCTCTTATCGGCGATATACAGGTAGCGGGTAAGGGCATCTTCACGTTGAGGGATGAACTCAAAGAGCGCTATTCCGTCTATTTGGTGAACCCTCAAATAACCGTGACGGTGACAGCGATTTCAAGTAAAAAATTCATGGTCCTCGGCGAAGTATCCACCCCCGGCGTTTTTACGATTGACACCGACCTTACGATCATCGAGGCCATCGCAAAAGCCGGCGGCATGACCCATGACGCGAAGGAGAATAAGGTGATTGTCATCCGCCGGGGAAAAGAAAAACCTGAGCTTCTATCGTTTAGCTTCAAGGATGTTTGGGAAAAAGGCGACGTTACAGGTAACGTAACGTTGCAGCCCGGTGATATTGTATACGTGTCCACGAAGACCATAGCCGATATGGGCCGATTTATGCAGTATATCGGGCAAATCATCAGCCCGATCGTCAGCATAGAGAGCGGCATCGTATTATGGCCGCAGGTGGTGGATGTATTACAGGGCAAGCAGTCCACCACGTCTTTTTCCGTTCCCATTCAATAAGTTGCGGATTATAGAAGTGATGCAATCTTAAGAATTTTCCACTTTCAAAAAAATATTTGTAATATTCGTCTTTTGTCCCACGAATCGAGACGTTTGAATTTTCCAGGTTTGATCAAGGTCCTATTTTCTCCAATGAAAAATTCCCCCATCAAGGAAAAAATCTTGACTCATCATGCAAAGGTATCGGGCTGTGTAGTTGATCACTCATCTTCCGGCAACACAAAAAATGAGAGCGAAGGATCTCCTCTTGCGACAGCGGCTACAGGAGGGGGGTTGAGTCTGATAGGCGCAGCTGGTTGGGCACTCCTTGCGATCTTTTTACAGGTGTTGATTTCCCGTTTTTATGGTCCAAAGTACTATGGGATCTTTGTTACAAGTCTTTTAGTTTGCAATTTATTGCAAAGTATTTCCGCTCTTGGATTGCATAAGGCCGGCATGCGGTTTCTATCAATTGGTCATGAACGATCCAGTTATAATATGATTCTGGATGTTTTCAGAACGGTTGCCTTTATTCCATTTTCATTTGGCGTAATAATAGCGATTGTACTTTATTTCATGTCCTCATTCATAGCCGTTACCTGTTTCCATAACATTGAAATGGTGATCGTGCTGAAACTATTTTCGATTGCAGTACCATTTTTTGCTCTCTTACAAGTGACTGCCGAGTTAAGCCGTGGGTTCAAAACAACCAAATATGCAGTAATCATCGAAAGTCTGCTTTTCCCTTTGTTTCAGATAGTTATATTCATTGCATTGCATGCGCTGGGATATAATTTTCTCTCTGCCGTTTATTCCTTTCTTTTCGCTGTCATCGTCTGTTCACTTTTTATGCTGCTGACTGTGCGCAACCAGATACAAAATTTCATGGGGCCAACACAATTTCGTCAGTTTTCCACCAAACATTCTATTTTTCCAAGGAACTGGAAACCTATTTTGGCTTATTCCTTACCACTAACACCATTCGGGCTATTATTCATATGGGGATCTTCCATAGACATTTTTATGCTCAACATTCTAACAAATTCAGCAGGAGTAGGAGAGTATGCGGCAGCGCACCGATGGATTTTTTTTCCCTTTATTGTTGGTTCTCTTAACAATATTTTCGGACCTTTGATAGCCGGTAAACTTGGTGTCAATAAGATTGAGGATGTCAGGATTCTGAACGGGGCAGCGACCCGCTGGATGCTTTTCATTACCCTTCCCATCTCAATTTTTCTAATGTTGGCCAGAGAACCGATGATGTTGATTTTCGGAGAACAATTTCTTCAATATGGACCCACTGTCCTGTTGATCCTCGGTATTGGAAGTCTTTTCACAGCGTTGAGCGGCACCGGCGGACTCCTGTTTGTTCTTGGCGATCACCAGTATATAGAATTTGGTATGTTAGTCTCTTTCGTTTTATTGAATATACTGCTAAGTCTTCTATTGATTCCACAATACGGAATTATCGGGGCCGCACTCGCTACAATAGTTAGCAATATGGTTACTGTTTTGATCCGCATCTTAGTCATTTACCGATATTTTAAAATACATCCCTTCAGTTCGCATCTGGTGGTCCCTATTGTAACTTTTTCGATTTTGATCATAGGAGGTTTACTGATCCAATCTGCATTTCGGACAAGCCTTGCATTAAACTTAGGTCTGGGAATTGGCAGTAGTTGTCTGGTCCTGATAAGTATAATTGCCACTGGTTTGGATGATCATGATCGTGATCTTTTTATTATGCTTCGAAAAAAATTACCAATCGTCGATCTTCTACTATGTGGACTTCAACAGTGGCATAAGAAATATAGCTGAAAGGAATTCGTGATATATGAGATTATTTAGTCTTAGAAGACGAAACATACAAAGCCAAACCTATTCTGATCATCACAGAAACTGGCTTCTTACTATTGCGCATATTAAAATGCCTATCGTTCTTTTTGGTGCCGGCGCAATTGCATTAGTCGTGATGCTACTAACTTTTTTATTTGACCCTATTTATGAGGCTAAGACGCTCATTACATTAGATGCAAATCTCAGCAAAACATTAAAAAGCGTTGATATTTCATATCCTTACACTACAGCAACAGATTACATTCGATACGAATTTTTTGCTACCCATAGCGTGACGCTGATGCATGCGCCCCAACTGGCCGATCAGTTTGTAAAACGCTGGAACATTAAGGATGGGTCAGGTAAAATAATGTTTTCAGAATATTTGATTAAACCAAGTCTTTTCCGTCTTTTATTTTCAAATAATGGACAGGGCATAAAAGCGCAATGGGTTTCGGATACACAGCAATTTATTATTGCGGGTTATTCTAAAAATCCCGATACTGCGGTCGCATACTCCAGGGACTATACCGAATCTTTCTTAAAAGAAGACGCCAATAATGCCAGAAGCGCTTTGGGCATCATAGTTGAACGGTTGGACAACCAAATCTTGGAAATTCGCAGACAACAAGAATCGGTTGATGTGCAAATTCAGCAAGTAAAAAAACGCTATCGTGTTGCTGATGTGGGTCTTGAAAACCAATCATTGATCAATAAGATTTATAGCATTAAATCTGATTTAGATTCTGCACGTCTCGATGAAAAGGCCTATAAGTCGAGAATTGATCATCTATATCGTGAGGCTGCGAATCATGAAGCACTTAAAAAATATCAAATAATAATGGAGTCGAACCCAACGATCTTAACGCTAAAGGCCAAAATTCAAGAGTTAACTCGTTCGTTGGCTGAGAAATCTGTAGAAATAACGAAAGAACATCCGGCCTATAAAGTTATAGAAAAAAGTTTAGAAACTACCAAGGAAGCACTAAAAAAGGAAGCTGAAAAAACGTTTTCTCAACAATATGATCGAAGATCTGATATATTTGAGACTGTGCTATCATCTATGCTGAAATATGATTTAAATCATATAATATATCACTGTCAGGTGGAACATTACAATTCCTTGCTCAAACTATCCGAGCATAGACTGGAAGAGTTGATTGCGGCTCAATCAGAACTCAACAAATTGACTGAACAACGGATTCAGTTGTCTAATCTGCTAGCTACTTCCCTAACAAACCATAGCAATGTCAGCAATATCATGAAAAACCCGGTGCCGTTTTTCAGAGTTGTGTCATCTGCAAGCATCAATAAAGATAAGCTTAAATATTACAAGTACTTTCCTAAAAGGTATCTTATTTTGCCGCTGACCTTCGTGGCATCTTTATTTGCTCTATCCTTTCTGTTGATTGCAAAAGAATTGTACACCAACATCCTTTATTGTGGGTGGCAATTGTCCACACTTAAGCACCGTGTGGATTATGCTGATGTACCGATTCTGGGGATTTCGGCAACTATCCCGAAGAACGATTTTGACACCATCATATGCAAACATATTCATGAAATATGTCTATCAACAAATGACGCTCAAATTGTAAAAATCACCAGTGTAGCAAAAGGAGAAGGGAAAGCAACGATCGCACGAGCCATGGCATTATATTATTATAAAATGGGGAAATCAATTGTACTTGTAGATGGTGATTTGATACATCACTCTTCGTCAATTTGGTTTGGATTAAATGATCGTCCTGGATTGATGGATTACATTTGCGGCCAGAAGGAACCAGCAGATATTATTATTCACGACCAAATTCCCAACATATCATTCATCCCAGCGGGCAGCCAGGGCAACCTTGATCTCAAGCCAGTTGTTCTAAAGCCATTAACAGAATTGTTTTCAATTCTCACCTCAGATTATGACAAAATTATTTTTATTGACGCACCTTTTAACAGCAGTCATTTTATGCTCGCTGATATGCTGCCGCCCCACGAGATTATTATTGTTGTGCAATCAGGTGAGTGCTCCATTGATGAGGTTGACCGTTGGACAGGGATGCGTGAATTCACAGAGGGTAAAGCGACACTCAAAGGGATCGTTATTAACAAGATCTTATTATGAAGCGAATCTGTTCTTTGGGCTAATGATATAATCGGCAGACCTATGAAAGGGTATAGATTCAGTTGTTAAAAGGATTATTTAGTAAGTTAGAAATTATTTTCTGCGCTTTTCTGGCAGAAAATAATTTCGTTAACGCACTTATCCCGTTTATCGGGGTTAGGATATGAATTTTCTATACCGGTCTTATCGGCGTTCAAATATAGACAGTATGGAATTAATATTTTTTATCCTGTTGTTGTTAGCTTCCTTTACGATGACGCAGGTAATTTATCCTTATGCGTGCCTCATCGTTTTTTTATGTTTGTCCCTATCATTTATTGTCTTCCTTAAACCGATAATCGGTATATACCTTCTTATATTGCTGTATCCTTTGGGGAGTTTATATTTGATTTTATCGCCCGAAGCCATAAAAAATGTTTATTTTGAAGAAATATTCTCATTTGTGCTTTTATTAGTAATGATTTTAAGGAAACTAAGTGAACGCCATCAGCGACCAATCCATGATGAAGCTTTTAAAGCATTCCCCTATAAGTGGATCTTCTTCTTATTGGCACTTTTCATTTTTTGGTCTATATTTACAGTGTTTAGGTCTGAACATTTTTTTACTTCGTTATTTGGATTGTGGCGATTTATTAGCTGTTTTGTAATCATAGCATTTCTTGTACTTTATTTAGACAGTTACGATAAATTTATTAGCGTTTTAATATGCTACTGTTTTGTTTCCGTCATATATGCTTTGTCTGCTGTTTATGCGACCAATTTTGCGTTCCAAGTCAAATATGAGTTGTTTCAGATTTTCGATACGGTTATATCTATTAATATTTCTCTCTTAAATCAGCCCGCCGGTGTTCTTGAGAAAAATGTAGGCATACTCGTGGGCTTTGGACTTGCCGCCAAACATGATTTGGCCCTGTTTTTGACTAGTGGAATCTTTTTTACCTTTTTTTTGATGAAATTACACAAATCCCTTAAGGCTAGGTGTGTTTTGCTCGCCTTCATTCTCTTATCTATGACTATTATACACCAAGTCTTTGCCAGGGCATCTGTCACTGGAATGTTTCTAGTTGCTGTGTTCCTTTGTTTGGCCATTCCATCCTGGAGGAAATCAATCGTCTGGGTCGTGGTCATCTTGATCGTCATGAATTTAGCAGGCTTCTTTTGTTCCTCATTAATTAGAACAGCTCATATGAAAAACATGGAATCAACACTGCAAAAAGTTGAAGTGGTGACTTCGGAAAGTGAATTTGCACCGAATTCCCTTTCCGGGCGAAAGTATATTTGGGAAAGAACCATAGAAAGAATAATGCAAAACAAGGGCATGGGAAGCGGCCCCGATAGTTTAATGCAGGATATAGCATTTCATGTACCTCATGGCCATAATTTATTATTGACGTTAGCAGCAGAATACGGATTGCCGGGAGCGGTATTAATATTTCTTTTTTTGCTTGTGATTGCTAACAGTGTATATAAATCCGTTTTTATTGAGCCGAAGGTAAGAAACAATCTGTGGCTTTTGCAGGCAATATTTGTTGCCGCTTCATTACACGCATTATTCGTATATTGCTTTGATATGCCTATCAACCGAAAACAATTATGGTTTATGTTAGGATTGCTGATGGCTTCGATAAATGTTGCTAAGAAAGAAGCAACCAGGGACAAACTACCATCGACCTTGTCGGTAGTAGTTTACGGAGGAATTGAATAATGTGCATTCAAAGAAATCTACTGAATTTGAGAGTTATCCAAAAACGAGCCGAGGCAGCAGACACGCTGTCATTTAGAGAAAAATAAATACACATCAATATTGGAGGATTAAAATGGAGTTCGATCTGAGGCTCATAGAGTTGCTGCGCAAGCTGAAACGGCGTCAAATGGAATTAAACGCAAGAATGCGCTCGCAACGGTTTTGGTGCGCTTCACTTGCTGGCACTGCAGATCACAGTCTTTCTGTCTTTTGCGACATGACGGTGGCCTGCGGTGTTGAATCCTACACCAGTGACACCTGGATCGGAAACTTTTCCGATCAGACCCTCGATGAGTGTCTCAACGGCCCGTCGGCACAGCGACTAAAACAAAGTCTCGCTCGGGGACGCCTGCCGTTGCTCAGTTGTGTGGTCTGTCGGAGTCTCCGTTGTTGTCCGTCCGGCGAAGCCGAGCAGCACGAGAAAGAGCACGGCGTGCCGCGTCGGGACCTGCTGGTGGAGAACACGGTTCGCTGCAACATCGATTGCCAGGACTGTCCCCGTCTGCGTGAGGTAAAGCTGCGCAAGAAGATGACCCTCAGCGATGAGGATATGGAGAAGATCTCACGTGAGGTAAGCCGGCTCGGGCTTGAGCAGATAAGTTTTTTGGCTGCTGGCGAACCGTTTCTGCCAAGGAACGTTTTGGAGCAGATCAAAATACTACGTCAGCATAATCCGATAGCGCGGATCGTTACATCGACAAATGGTACAATGCTGGACTCGGATGAAAAGCGTGAGGCCGCGCTTCTCCTAGACGAAGTCATGTTCTCAATTCATGGCTGCAGCGAGGCATCGGTTGCACGTTACCAGAGGAAGGGCAGTTTCGAGAAGGCCTATAACAACATGAAAGACCTCGTGGCTTTCCGCAACGCAAGAGAACAGGCTAGCCCGATAATCGAGTGGAAGTATGTCCTGTTCAATTGGAACGACCGCAGGGAGATGATCATGAAAGCCGTTCAACTTGCGGAGGAAGCAGGCATAGATCGTATTATTTTCTGGCCCACTACTCGTCCTTTGATGGGGATTTCGTGGCGTTGGTACTTTGGCCAATTTTTACGGCAATTTGGTAATAGGGCATTGAAGGGCTTGGGACGCGAAGTGGCCTTCCCATCGTCCTACAAATTCCCTGCGAGGAATGGTGGGTAAAAAAGATGGATCCGACCTTGATCGCGTGAGTTTGGGCTGTGCCATCGAGTTAACGCCCCTTACGCCATTTGAGCTCATCGTGGCGAAGCATGGAAATGAAATTAGAACGGTCCAGATAGAGTTTTTTGCATCGACATGGAATCCCCTCGCCTTCAGTGAGAGGAACCGAGAGAGGAAGAGAGCATAAGCTTGCTTAGTTTATTGAAAGATTTAGCACGGTTAATTTACTGGTTTCCTCTTAGAGTTTGTATCCGATTCATTCCCTTATCAGGGGTCTATCGTCTCGGTAAAATTGGCGGCGACCTGCTATGCTTGACGTCAAAAGAAAAACGACTAGTTCTGTTTAATGAACTGAAACGCATTCTTCCGAATTGTAATGACAAATATATTAATACTATCACAAGAAAGAGTTTTGAGAACTACTGTATTTCCGAACTTGAAGTACTGCTATATCCAATCATTGACCGTAATTATGTTAGAAAACATGTATCCATTGTCGGTCAGGAGCATTTGGATAAAGCCCTTTGCAATGGGACGGGGGTACTGCTCCTTCAGGCGCATTTTGGTGCTTTCCAGATGGTACTCCCAATTTTAGGATATTGTGGATATGTAATCAATCAAATAAGCGCTTCCGCCTCCCTCTGGAAAACGCATGCGACGACAGCCATTCAGAAAATATCATTAGATAAAAAAGCGCAGTATGAAAATCTGCTGCCTATTAAGCATTTTCCTGTAGGAGGATCTCTTCGCCCTTTGTTCAGAGCATTGCAACGTAACGAAATTGTCGGCATTACTTCAGACGGTGGTGCAGCCCGAAAAACCGTGGAAGTTAGTTTTTTGGAAAGGATAGCAAACTTTCCAAAAGGTGTAGCTGGTCTTGCATTGAAGACAGGTGCGTTGATTGTGCCCGTATTCATTATCACAGAAAAAAAACTCTCTCACAGACTTGTATTTCATCCACCATTGAGTAAAAAATATAATTTTGACAAATCTTCTGAGGCTGCCGCTATCATGCAGGAATTTGCTAATATTCTTTCGGATTATATCTACCAATATCCCCACCATTACGGATATACATTGTGTTTAAGAAAAATGATGGCTTCGTTGGATGAACACCCCCTTTTTTCCGATTATGAATAGAAACAACGGATAGGGATCAGGAGGATCCAGTATGCGTAAAAGAAATAAATTTATGGAGTGCTAACCGAACCGCAGGAACCGGAGGGCTTCGCTTATGAGACTCCTTCGGTAGACGAAATTGCCCGGGCTGCAGTGGATGTCACAGTTCTTGATCATCCGCCTGATCTCCCAAGCCTTCGCGGAATCCCAAGCATCGCGGGGCGTTACCTCCCGGACGTTGCCGAGGGGTGCCATCTTGAAGCAGGTATGGATGAACCCGTCACAAGTGATGCTCAGGTTAGTGATACCTACCATGCACCTATCGTGCATCAGCAGGTAGGGCTGCTCGAAGTACTTCTTCATCCCTTCGAGCTGCTCGGGCGGGTTCAGGATCTTCGCACCACTGTGCTTGAGCTCGATCAGCTGATCGAGCACCCGGTTTATTGACGTGAGGTCATCGAACCAGAGGTCGGTCTTCTTGTACCACTCGGGGTCGCTGTCGATCGTTGGGCCGAGGGGGTTGAAAATGATCCCGTCGAGCCCCTTGCGCTCCACTAGGTGCACGAGATCGACGAGTTCGTGCATGTTCTTGCGGCTGATGACCGTCGCGAAGGAGATCGACATACCACTGCCCCGGCCCGCCTCGAGTAGGGCGTCGACAGCCGCCATCGTCCTAGCGTACAGACCGGGGATGCCCCGTACCTCATCGTGCGTCTCGGGCCTGATCCCGTCGACGGAGATGTGGATGTAACCGAGCCCTGAGTTGACGATCTTCCGAGCCAGGGGGCGGTCGATCATCGTGCCGTTGGTGACCACGCCGGTTAGGACCCCCTGCTGGGTCGCGAAGTCGATGATGTCGGTGATGTCCCTGCGCATGAAGATCTCGCCACCCGCAAGTTGGATCCGACATGGCCCAATCCAACTGCTAAGGTCGGTGATGACCTTCTTCCACTCCTCGGTGGTTAGCTCCTCTTTTTTCGGCATCCGCCAGATCGCGCACTGCTGGCACTTGATGTTGCACCGCAGGGTGACGCAGAAGATGATCCTGGTCGGTTTCGCCAGCCCGCGGTCGTGGCGGTAGGACCATCCCTGCAGGCTGCGGTTGACCAGTTGGTTGAAGGCCCATTCTAAGGTTTTGTTTCGTTTATGCATATGCTCCAGCTCTCTGTTATTGACTGGCCAGCGTCGGGCCGACCGTTGAACTGACGATCTGATTGCGCTCTAGCACCCGGAACACTGATTGACAAGAACTTTCTTTTCTGGGAAAGGAATATAAGGAAACCACCGTTGTATGTCAATGAAAACTTTCAACAAAATGTGGGAATGGGCGCAGGTGATCGCGGATGGGATGTATCGCGGCGTCAATCATTTTGCAGATATAGAATTATGAAAATATCTCATTTATTGACTAGACTGGTCGACGCTGGCTTGTGGGTTTTTGGGGAAATTTCTTATCTTTTTTTTCGATTGATAGGATGGCGAAAAATATCGTTAATGGGACGGTTCTTGGGGCGTGTAATCTACCATATTAACGCAACGAACAAAGAATCTTTGGCTAAAGAAATATCTGGAATTCTTAAAGATGAAAAAAACAAAGAAGAAATCATGAAAGCCACCAAGAAATGTTTTGAAAATCATTATGCCCGCATAATTGAAACTCTTTTCTTTGGAAGGCTTTCAAAAGAAATACTTGCTGAAATGATAGAAGTTAGAGGAATTGAAAACATTAACAAAGCGCTATCTTATGGTAATGGAGTTATCCTTTTGCTCGCTCACTTCGGCTCCTTTCTTCTTCCACTCCCCTATTTGGGATATGAGGGATATAAAGTGAATCAGCTTACAGGAAAACAAAGGCATAAATCTCTTATAGATGAAAGACTATGGGTATGGAGAAAGCGTGATGCTGACAGTCTCCCTGTAAAATACATACAGGCAGAAAGATTCTTACGGCCTATGCTTCAGGCTCTGAAGAACAACGAAATATTATCTATTGCATTTGATGGAAGAGATGGTTCAAACTGGACACCTGTAAATTTTCTCGGCCGTAAGGCTATGTTCTCATCAGGTCCCTTTAGGTTGGCAAGAAAAACGGGGGCGTCCATCATTCCGACTTTTGTTGTTCGTAATAGTGATGATACACATTTACTTATTTTTGAAAAACCTTTTGATTTGCCACAAACCGCCTTTTTCGATTTGAAAAAAACCGCTGCATATGATATAGGTCGATATGCTGAATTCTTCTCTGACTATGTGAAAAGATATCCTTGTCATTTTGGGATGACATTACTCAAACATCGTTTCCAGGCCTCAGAGGATTATCCACAGCTATTTGTTGATGAAGGATGAAGGAATCCCACCCAAATTATGGAAAAAACAACAAACCTCTCCTTTAGGAAACTAGGGGCAAAATCGGGGTAGTATCCCCTTAAGCATATTGATAGGAAAATATTTATGAAAATTACTTTTATATCACTGGGACTGTCTACCGATGCGATTGGCCTTCGAATTCTTTCTTCGTTGCTTAAGCAAAACGGTTATCAATCACAGCTTTTATTTCTACCTATGTTAGAAGATCTTAAACGTAGGGCAACACACACCAAGTATCACTATAGTGAAAATGTCCTGAATCAGATAATCGATCTTTGCAAAGATTCTAGCCTTATCGGCATATCTTTGATGACGCATCATCAGTCAGTTGCCGTTGAACTTACTCAACGCATTAAAAGCTCTATTTCGACACCGATTATCTGGGGGGGTATTCATCCGACCGTATGTCCTGAGGAATGTCTTGAAACAGCTGATTTAGTGTGCGTTGGCGAAGCTGAAACCTCCATGATTGAATTGGTTCGGTGCATGCAAAATGGTCATGATATATCGACTATTCCAGGTATATGGCTTAAAAAAAATGGCCGAGTTATCAATAATGGTGCAGGAGATCTGGCAAGCGATTTAGACAGCCTACCTTTCCCAGATTACAGTTTTGATGACCACCATCTGTTAATGCAAGACAAGATTATACCAATGACATCAGAAAACTGGCGCCAGCATCTCTTAAAATTCTTTCCCCCTCTCAATCATAACCGATCTAATAATCCGGCATACCAGGTACTTTCGTCTCGGGGATGCCCGTTTAATTGCACTTTTTGTGGCGAATACCCTCTAACCGAGTATATATATGGTCGGCGCTATTTCAGAAAGAGAAGCATCAGAAACTTGATAGAAGAATTAATCTGGGTTAAAAATGCATTTCCTTTTATTGGTGAAATATGCTTTTGCGATGACACCTTTGCAAGTCGGAGTATTTCAGATTTACAGGAATTCACGAAGCAATACAAAGAAAAAATTAAACTTCCTTTCTATATACTCGTATCTCCCGTCAACGTAACCAAGAAGAATTTTGACTTGCTTGTTGATGCGGGACTAACTAATGTCGGTATGGGAATCCAGTCAGGCAGTAAACGAATAATTGAACTCTATGATCGGCAACATGTCGGAAATGTTGATCAATCATTAACAGCAGCCAAAATTATTAATAGTTATAAAGATCGTCTTTTCCCCTATTACGATTTTATCATTGAAAATCCTTATGAAACTAATGAAGATCTCTTGGACACTGTCCGTTTACTAGTTAAGCTACCACGTCCTTATGATACTAGGGTCTATGCATTGAGTTTTTTCCCTGGAACTAAGCTTCAAAAAAAGGCTTCTGCTGATGGCATATTTTACACTGATATGTATGATAAGACTTTTGGCCAGAGATATCAAGGTGGATATCTTAATTTCCTGCTTGATATGAATAAATATCGTATTCCCCCAAAAGTGCTGGAAGTTTTAATATCCCGTCCCTTTCTCTATTTTTTTAATAGGCCTTCTGCTGGTCGATTTTTTCTTGTTTTTCATCGGTTTTTGAAGCTGGTTGCCATGAAACTTCACTTTCACGAAAGGGGATTATCATGATTTGCTCACATCAGATTTCTTCGAATCAAATCTTAGTTCTATAGGGCAAAGAGTGAGAAAATGTAAGCGGAAGGAATCTTGTAAGAAGATACTCATCTTAGGCGGCGGCTTCAGCGGCCTGCGCTTGGCGTTTTTGCTGAACCGGAAAGGTTACAAGGTTGAAATTGTTGAGCGGGGGGACCGGCTAGGGGGCATGGTCCAGACCTTTTCCCACACCTGGAACAGCAGGGAATTCCTCTTCGACTATGGTCCCCACCTGTTTTTCGACGATTATCTCCCTGACTACAGAGAACTGCTCGGCGACGACCTCATTCACATCCGCGACCGGTTTGCGATGGTGACCCGGGGGGGCATGCTTTCCTACCCCCTTAGGCCAATAGAGATGTTCACGCGTATGAACCCTCTACGTAGCGCGGGTTACCTGCTTGATTTTGCACTCTGGCGTCTGAAGGGGCGCCGTACCGCTGCTGGGCAGTCCAATCTCAAAACCGTCATGATCGAGCGGTTTGGCCCGAAGCTTTTCGAGGATTTCTACGCCCCGTACATCGAAAAGTGCTGCGGACTGCCGTCGGAGCGGATATCGCCCCTGTGGGCCAGGGAGCGGGAAAACGTCAGCGGTAAGAATCCTGTGGACAACATCTTCAAGAAAGTGCAATCCTGGTTCAGCCGGAATACCCGTGAGCAGCTTGCCCGGGGTAATCACCCTTCTGCCAGGGACATTCTGGCCTGTTATCCCCGCAAAGGTGCCGGGCAGCTCTGCGATGTGATGGCCGAAACGCTCCCGCAGGAGAGCGTTCACCTCGGCGCCGAAGTCAAGGGCGTGCTGACTGAAGGTGGGCTGGTACAGGGCTTGACCGTAGAACAGGTGGGCCAGAACCGGACGCTGCGGGCAGATCTTTACATTTCCACGATCCCCCTCCAACAGTTCGTGTGTGCACTGACGCCTGTTCCAGGACCAGAGCTCCTCGCGGCGGTAAGCCGCCTCACATACCGCACCGTACGGCTTGTGAACCTCATCGTGGACCAGGATCGGATCTTTGACTGCCTTGAGATCTTCTCGATGATGCGTAACCACCCCTTCAAGCGGGTCTACGAACCTAAGGCGATGAGCCGTGAGCTATCGCCCCCAGGTATGAGCTCGTTATGCATGGAGGTCTGCTGCAGCGAGGGAGATGAGTTCCACACAATGCCGGCCGGGCCGCTTGTCGACCGCTGTGTCGACGCGCTCCTCGAGATGGGGTTGCTGGCGTCGCGCGATCTCGTGAAGGATTCCTTCGTCGTCGACATGCCGAACGCCTATCCGGTATACACGATGGGGTTCGAACAGGACCAACAGCGTTTGCTAGAGCACGTCTCCGGCTTCGGGAATCTGCTCACCAGCGGTCGGCAGGGACTGTTCCGATATCATGCGATGACCAATGAGGTTATGGAGATGGTGGATAGCGTTGCCCGTTTCCTCGAGGGGGACCGGAACAAACTGCTCGCTGACAATCACCGCTCTCGGTGGGGGCAGTCGTTCTATTGAGGCAGCAATGATCATCAAGGACAACATTCTGCGTGACATGGCTAAGCTCGTGGCCTGGTATCCACTGCGCTGGTGCGTTACCACCTCGCCGTGGCGCCTGGCGTATCTCTTCGGCGAGGCGGTAGGACTCGCAGAATCGCTGATCCTGCGTGAGCGGAATGGCCGCATCGCCGCAAACCTTTTGGCGACCTACGGCAGCCGTATGACGGAGGTAGAGGCGTACCGCATCGCGCAGCGGAACATCCAGCGTCACTATATTGAGCACATGGAGTTCTACAAGTACGCCACGCTGAACGCCGCCAACCTCTCGCAACACATCAGGTTTGAGGGCCTTAAGAACCTCGATACGGCCCTCAAGGCGGGCCGAGGGGCGATCCTTGTGCATATGCACTACGGGTGCAAGCAGTTCCCGCTCGTGGCGCTCGGCATAAGGGGTTATGATGTCAGCCAGATCGGTTACCGCGACGCGAACGCCGAGGACCACAGCTGGGTGCACAAGAACGTCCACCTGCGCATCCGCCTGCGGCTAGAGAACCAATTCAATGTTAAGCATGTCCACGTCGGCAAGTCGCTACGGCCGGCCTATGAGACGCTGAAGCGCAATGGTATCCTGATGATCACCGGTGACGGGATCGGCGGTATCAGGGGTGCCGGTGAAAACTACATCTCACTGCCCTTCCTGGGTCGGACCATGCTGTTCCCGCCGGGGCCGGCACGAATGGCGCGCACCACCGGTGCAGTGCTACTGCCTCTGTTCTGCGTGCAGCAGCCGGACTTCACCCACCTGGCTATCATAGAGGCGCCGATCGCCTTGCAGCTAACCGACGACCGCAAAGCTGACGTGCGACACAGCACGGCGGAATACACGCGGGTCTTCGAAACCTTCATCAAGCGCCACCCCGAGCACTGGATGTTCTGGGAGGAATTCCAGGAAGGGTGTTTGATCCCGGAGGCAGAATCCTGCGAAGGATTGCCCGAGCCCCAAAATAACGACCTCGTAAAAAAGCCGCAAACATGAAAATAACTTTAATATCATTATATCCAGATATAACCTCTTTGGGAATTCGAGTCATTTCTGCATATCTAAAACAGCATGGCCATAAGACACAATTAATATTTCTTCCTGATCCTTATGGTGATGACATTGTATATGAAAAACAAAGATACGAAAATCATATTCTTGAAGAAGTCATTTCTTTATGTCGGCAATCAGATTTAATTGGTATCACATTGATGACCAATTTTTTTAATGGAGCTATTCAGTTAACAAATAAATTGAAAAAGGAGTTATCTACCCCTATCATATGGGGTGGAGTGCATCCAACCATCAAGCCTGATGAGTGTTTGAAATATGCTGACATCGTGTGTATCGGTGAAGGTGAGGATGCCACGCTAGAACTTGTAAATAAAATGTCCAGAGGCGAAGATTACTTGCATACAATAAACTTATGGTTCAATACCGGTAATAAAGTAATAAAAAATCCTCTAAGTCCTTTGCCACGCGATTTAGATATCTACCCTTTTCCCGATTACAGTATGGATGACCATCACATAATGATCAATGACCAAATAGTACCTATTTCACACACGGTAACAGAATTATTTCTTAAAGGCGGTACGGTTTCTAAGTATCTTGGTAAAACTGGGTATCAAACCATGACCAGCAGAGGATGCCCCCATAGCTGTGCCTATTGTATAAACCACACAATAAAAGAAATGTATGGTGGTAAGGGAAAGCTGCGTTGGAGGTCTGTAAACAATGTAATTGAAGAACTTATGTGGGTCAAACGGGAGATGTCATATGTTAATTATATATGGATTTCTGATGATGAGTTTATGGCCCAAAAAATTGATAATCTTAGGGAATTCGCTATACAATATAAAGCAAAAATTGGATTTCCGTTTTCCTGCCTCGTCAGTCCTCTTAGTGTAACAGAAGAAAAAATGTCACTTCTTGTGGATGCTGGTCTTATATATGTTCAAATGGGGATTGAAAGCGGTAGCGTCCGAATGCAAAGGTTGTACAACCGAGAAATCATGAACAATAAAAGGATGATGAAAGCCATAATCATTATTAATAAGTTTAAGGATAAAATGTATCCTCCCAACTATGATTTTTTAGTTGATGTTCCATTTGAAACAGATGAAGATAGAATTGACAGCTTGCGTTTTATATCCAATATACCGAAGCCATTTCGTTTGCAACCGTTCACTTTGATTCTTTACCCTGGGACACTGTTATATGAAATGGCTAAAAAAAAAGTTCTTGTGATCGATGAGTACAAGGAAATTTATGAAAAGACCTATACTATGCGTAAGCCTGAGTACTTGAATCTCCTTATGACGCTTTCAAAAAAAGGTAAATTCCCCGGCCCATTACTAAAGATTCTCATCACTTCGCCTATAGTCGATATTTTAAACAGTAAGGCACTAAAGCCATTGTTCAAATTTATCTATATTGGTATGAAAAATGTTTACAGTTTTATGAAAAATGTGAATGCTTGCTTGTGAATATCCTATTACTTACATCTTACTTGGGTGATAAGGAACCTCTGGTCTTTCCAATAGGTCTTTCTTGTATAAAATCCTCACTAATTGGCCATACTGTTAAGATTTTTGATGTGAATTTGTCCAAAAAGCCATTTGAAGAGATTAAAGAAATTATCGCAATCTTTGTGCCTGATGTTATTGGCATTTCATTACGAAACATTGATTCTACTAACAAGAAAAAAGTAACCTTTTATTATAAATATTTAAAGGATACCATAGATATAATAAAATCTTGTTCTAATGCCAATATCGTACTGGGTGGCTCAGGTTTCTCGATATTTGCTAATGAAATAATGTCTGATGAACCGAGAATAGATTTTGGCATCTTTCTTGAGGGAGAGGTTGCTTTTTCAGAGCTTCTTAAGAATATAGAAACACCAGAAAATGTTCGTTCGCTCTATTACAGAAAAAACGGTAGAATCATATTTACTGGTTCGGGTTCATTGCCAGGTTCTAAGCAATTTAATATTATGAGTACCAATGGGATGTCTATTGAAAGATATAAAAAACACAGGGACGCTATTGGTATCGAGACAAAGCGAGGATGTTCACTCACTTGTATCTATTGCATATATCCGTTTTTGAATGGCAGATGCTATCGGCTTAAAGACCATGTATTGGTGGTTGATGAAATCGAATGTCTATTAAATAAACATAGTATAGAGCGTTTTATGTTTATTGATTCTGTTTTCAACATCCCTAAAAAACATGCTGAAGAGATTTGTCGGGAAATCATTAAACGGAAGCTGAATGTTAGGTGGTCTGCATGGTTTAACGAAAAAAACATTGATAGGGAGTTTTTGGCACTGGTAAAAGAAGCCGGATGTGATAATTTAATATTTTCGCCTGACGGATTTTCTAATGATGTTTTAGCTAAATTAGGGAAAAATATTACAACACAAGATATTTTGGAAACCTATCGTATTTTGGAAAGAGAAAATGGTTTCGAGGCCAATTACAATTTCTTTAAAAATCCACCTGGTCAAAATTTGCGCAATTTTTTTTCAATGATATTATTTATCTTACGGGCAAAATTGAAACTTAAGAAAAGAGTACACTTTGAATTTAATTCCCTCCGCATCGAGCCCCACACAAAGCTTTATGAAATTGCACTAAAAGAAGGTATTATAAAAAAAACTGATAATCTACTTTTTCCAAAATATTATACACAACGAAAAACCTGGTTTATTGAAAAACTTTTCAATCTCATGTTGCGGCTAAAAGGATTGTAGTATCTGGATAAAAAAGATGTAAATATTTGAATTGGTAAATAAGGATTTATGAACATAACTTTGATTACTCCATCATCACCGAATATCAGTGCCTTTGGTGCACGAAGTCTTTCATCTTTTTTTAAAAAACGCGCGGGCACACGGTTCAAGTCATTATGTTGAGTATTATACCAGATACATATCGAAATAGAAACGGCTTTTTATATGCCAAAAATTATGAATATTCAAATCGAATCATAAAAAAGCAAAAACAGATTCCTCTATGCACCTGGCTATATAGGACTGCCTTTATAAACTGGGATCTTGGGGTTTCTCCTTGCTGTAACTATTACACAGGTGAAAAGAACCACGATTTTGGAAACCTGAAGGACCAAACATTTTCAGTTATTTGGAATAGTGATAAATACATTGAAGCAAGGAGAATGTTTAAAGAGGGAAATGGCAATTATTCTAATGAAAATATTTGTCATAAATGCATTACAAAAAGAAAAATATTGAGAGGGTACTTGCAGTATCAACCTGAGCAATTTTGTGACGGGGATGAAATTTTTTTCATTTTCTAACTTTTACACCTTGTCTGCAAGCTGGTCTGGGAAGATATTAATTTTTACAAATGAGGCTAAGGAGAAGCGGCTATGAGCAAAAGACCGAGAAGAAGTTATGCACCGACGTTCAAGGTAAAAATGGCGTTGGACGCTTTGAGAGGCGAGCAGACGCTCGTTGAGATTTCCCGGCAGTACCAGGTTCATCCGAACCAGTAATGCTCCTATTCAAACTGCGACTGGCAGCGGAGGTAAATCCGCCAACCACGCTTTTCCTGGAGGTTTGATTGAACGTCGCGCTCATTACCCCTACACCCCCCAACATCGACGCCTTCGGCGTCAGGATAGTTGCGTCTGTGCTGAAGCGGGCGGGATTCCCATGCCGGATCATCTTTCTCCCGGGTGGGATCGAGCATCTCCGATTCGACAGCAGCTACGTTTATCGTTACGAGGAGAAGACCCTCGCCCGTATCGCCGACCTGTGCAGGGATGTCGATCTCATCGGGGTATCCTTCATGAGCCTCTATTTCGACCGGGCAGCGCAAGTGACCGCCTACCTCCGGCAGGAACTCCACGGGAAGCCGATCATTTGGGGGGGAACCCATCCAACCTATCGCCCGGAACAGTGCCTAGAGCACTGCGACATGGTCTGCATCGGGGAAGGGGAATACGCAATCGTCGACCTAGCACGCAAGATGGCATCAGGTGCGGATTATACCGACGTACAAAGTTGCTGGTTCCGGTCAGATGTGGGCATCATCAGGAATGAAGCCGGACCGATCGTCGAGAATCTCGATGAACTTCCCTTCGTGGACTACGATTTTAGCGACCATTACATTTTTGAGTGGAGAACCGGTGAGGTCCGGCAAATGACCGCCGGGATCATGCGGGAACAATTCCTGAAGCTCCCCTATTTCAGCAACCAGCATCGTTTTGCGTACCGGACGATGACCTCCCGGGGGTGCCCCCACAAGTGTTCCTACTGCGCGAGCAGCGCCATGATGCGGCTGCGACGGCGCAGTGTCGACAACGTAATCCGGGAACTCAAGGAGGTTCTGCAGCGTTTTAATTATATCGAGATCATCAGTTTTTTCGACGACACCTTTTTTGCCTCGCCAGTCGAGTATTTTGAGGAGTTCCGAGACCGCTACAAAAGCGAGATTGGCCTCCCCTTCCACGCCCAGTGCAGCCCGACCACGCTCAGCGAGCGGAAACTAGATCTACTGGTGGACGCTGGCCTTTACTTCACCGAGATGGGCATCCAAACCGGCAGCGAGCGGATCAAGCGAATGTATCGTCGGGTTATATCAGACGAGAAGGTGTTGTCGGCGGCCACCCTCCTCAACCGTTACAAATCCCGGATGCTTGTCCCAGACTACCACATCATTCTGGACAATCCTTGGGAGACCGTGGAGGATGTGCGCGACACATTGAGGCTGTTGCTCAGCCTTCCGGGAAAATTCCGACTCGAACTTTCCTCACTCATCTTCTTCCCCGGCACGGAGTTAAACGACCGGGCGCGGGAGGAGGGAATCATCATGGATGAGGTGGCCGAGGTTTGCCGTAAGCCCTTCACCTTCCCCAAGGGGACATACCTGAACTACTTGATCTATCTTTCGGGATATTCGCTGGTGCCGCGCGGCCTTTTGCGCCTTTTGTCCTCCAATCCTATGGTACGACTCCTCCACCGGCAACAGCCGTCGCGGCTCTATGTTGTCCTCTTCATTCTCACGAACAAAATCAGACTCGCCTGCAAAGGGGCAAAAGCACTCCTAACCGGTGATTTCAAGAGAATTATTAACTATTTCCGCCTAGTGAGGTGATATGCACATCACCCTAATCTCCCCCTATCCAGACATAACAGCCTTCGAAATGCGCACGATTTCCGCGTATCTGAAAGGAAAGATGATTTGAGTGTATAAGATCGTCAACCGGAAAAAGCGATTCTTTACCATGCTGGTGGATTTTATCGGAAATTCAATAGTTTTTCCTTTCCGGCCCTTTATTGAACATGTGCCTATTCTACCTGAAACTATAAAGCAGATTCTTTTGATAAGGACCGCCTATATCGGCGATGTTATCATGACGCTGCCGATGCTAAAACCTCTGAAGGAGCGATTTTTAGGGGCGTCTATTACTGTTTTGACCTCGTTGGAAGGACGTGAAATCCTTTTGTACAACCCGTATGTGGATGATGTTATAGTGTATGAGCCCTTCTGGTTTTATAAACGACCGCTGAAAAATTATTTTACGTTTCTCGGCCTGTTGAGAAAACGGCGGTTTGATTTCGTGATCGAGGCCAGGGCGGATATCCGAGACATTTTATTCCTGGCGCTTCCGGCCAGATCCCGGGCGAAGGTGAGTTATGCCGTGGGTGGTGGTGGCTTTCTTCTTTCACATGTGACGCCATATGAGAGATTGAAGCACAAGGTGGAATACCATCTCGATCTGGTTAGATTCCTGGGATGCAGTACCGACTTTGTGGAATGGGGTATTTATTTATCGGAAACCGAAAAAGCGGAAGTGGAGCGGTTGCTTCTGGACAATAACGTTTCGACTCCTTTTATCTGCGCTCATCCTGGTGGCCGAATGCTGCTCAAAAGATGGCCGACACATAGATGCGCCAGCCTCTATGACCGAATTATCGATAGGTTCGGACTGCCACTGGTGCTTCTTTCCGCAGGATCGGAAATCGGGTTGGCCGGCGAAATTGCCGGCATGATGCGAAACCGCCCTATATCGTTAGCTGGAAAGATAACAATTCGCCAACTTTCGGGAGTGATTGCGAAGGCCGCTCTCTTGGTGTGTAACGACAGCGCACCGATGCATATTGCCGCAGCTTTGGGAACCCCGACTGTCGCGATTTTCGGTCCGTCAAAAAGTATTGAGACGGGACCTTATGGCAAAGGGCATCTTATAGTCGAAAAGGACTTTCCCTGCCGATGGTCCTGCGATGAAATGCGATGCAACAACAAGAAACATCATGCCTGCATGGAAGCTATCACCGTTGATGATGTTTTTCAGGCAATTGAACGGAAAATTGCACTCATTTAACAGAATAGATTCATCACATTACATATAGCCCTTTGTATGGAGAACATTGAAATAATATATGGATGACCGCATCTTTCTGGTGAACTGCAGATCCTATCAAGAGATTTTGAACTGGTTTCCGGTCGTCATGGAACAATTCGGGGACCTTTTGCCTGCTGACAAGGGGGCACGTATCTTGATCAAGCCGAATCTGAACAGCAATATGAACGCCCTGACCGGCAATACAACGGACCTGCGCATTCTAAGCGCGTTGCTTTCCTATCTGAAAACCAGCGGGTATTCAAACATTACCATCGGTGAAGGGACCAACAGCGGATTTTACAGAAACCGGATCGGCGTTATCTCGCGCCTGGGAATCGATCGTCTGGCAAGGTATTACGGCATTCGTGTTACAGACCTGAATTATGCCGAGTCTAAAGACATTTTCTTCAAAAATGGCGTCAAGGTCAGGGTCGCGAAAGAATGTTTCGAAGCGGACCTCTTTATCAATCTGCCCAAGCTGAAAACCCATTTTGAGGTCGGCATGAGCGTCTGCCTGAAAAACCTGATGGGATGTCTGGTGGGCCAGGAGAGTAAGAAAAAGACCCATGACGATCTGCCGGAAAATATTCTTCTATTGAACCAGGCCGTAAAGCCCCATCTTCATATCGTAGACGCCCTGGTTGCCATGGAAGGTCTCGGGCCTACCCGCGGAACGCCGATCCGCTTGGATACGATCATTGTCGGTGCCGATCCGTATTTAATAGATCTTTTGTGCTGCCGGATAGCGAAATTTCCGTATCAAAAGGTCAGAACCCTGGCCCTCGCCGAGAAAAAGGGACTTCTGACGGGGGAGCATCACCGTGTCGTCCAGGGAATTGCGGAAAAAGTGAAATCCGTGCCGTTCAAACATCCCGTGCCCGGGCCGATTGCAGGCTTCATCCACCATCCGAAGAGGCAGAAGTTTTTTCTGAAAATCAGAAACACGCCCTTTTTCACTCATCTGGCGGCTACCGAGTGGTTCGGCTCTCTCCTTTTCCTGACCGGTCTGCGGCAGGACGTGTTCTTGAAAAATGAGCTGCGGATCGACACGCTCACGCTGGATGAAAAAAGGTGCGACCGGTGCGGTGTCTGCCGGGATGTCTGTCCGCTGGGGAGGTTTTTCCCTGACGACCATAAGACCCTTGGCCCCTGCCTGAAGTGCCTTTACTGCTTTGCTGCCTGTCCGCAGAGGGCCATTTTCTACACTGGGGATGCCGGTTTTTTTGCGGAGCAGGAACGGCAATATGGCGACAAAATCCGGGCTATGTTTAAAAACCCCAATTCGGCATAAACCAACAGGGGAAACGTTGGGGAAGCCTGCTTTTATCAAAGATAAGATTTCCCCTTGACTGAAAGCGATATATGAAAATATGGGTGCTCAATCCGCCGTTTTTATCGAAGTTTTCGCGGTCGCAGCGTAGTCCTGCCGTCACCAAGAGTGGCACACTTTATTTCCCCATATGGCTAGCTTTTACCACTGGCGTACTGGAACAGGCCGGCCATGAAGTGACTCTGACCGATGCGCCTGCACGGGGATTGACCGATGCAGATGTCCTGGATATGGGAGGGCGGATACGACCGGAATTGATCGTCATGGACACCAGTACACCAAGTATCCAAAACGATATCCGGATAGCAAGCGCTTTGAAAGAAAGACTTCCGAAGACCATTATTGTGCTTGTGGGAACGCATGTCTCTGCCCTGCCTGAAGAGACGTTGGCTATATCAGAGGCCGTGGATGCAGTAGCAAGAAGAGAATACGAATATACATTAAGAGATCTTGCCGAGGTTTTAGAAAAAAATCCCGGTATCGGCAATGAGGTATTTTCAGGCATCGATGGTCTGTCCTACCGGAAAGATGGTACCGTCGTCCATAATCAGGATCGGCCATTTATAAAAAATCTGGATGAACTGCCCTGGGTCAGTCGGGTATATTCGAAACATCTTCAGATTTCAGATTATTTCAACCCGAATGCACTCTACCCAATGGTGACGCTGATCACGAGCCGGGGATGTCCGTTCCTGTGCCGGTTTTGTGTTTATCCCCAGACCATGACTGGTCGGAAATATCGATTACGCAGCGTGGAAGATGTGATTGAGGAAATCCGTTTCGTTCAAAGAACGTTTCCTGAAGTCAAATCGATCTTCTTCGAAGACGATACCCTGACGGTCAATAAAAGCCGTCTGATCGCCTTTTCCGAGGCCTTGATCAAAAGCAACGTCCGCATCCCCTTTGTCGCCAACTCCCGGATCGATCTCGATCTGGAAACCATGAAGGTCCTGAAAGCCGCGGGATGCCGGCAGCTTTGTGTCGGTTTTGAAAGCGGCAATCAGGAGATCCTGAACGAAATCAGGAAAGGAATCAAGATAGAGCGGATGGAGGCGTTCATGGAGAATGCCAGGAAAGCAGGTATTCTCATTCATGGTTGTTTCATGATAGGGTTCCCGGGGGAAACCCACCAAACGGTGGAGCAGACCATCGCGCTGGCGCTGCGGCTGAATCCGGACACCGTTCAATTCTATCCGGTTATGGTCTATCCCGGAACGGAGGCCTATCTGGACTATCTGAGCAAGGGATGGATCACGGCCGCGGATTTCAGGGAGTGGCTGACGCCTTCCGGGCTTCACAATTGCGTTATCCGAAATGACGTCTTCGCGCCGGCCGAGCTGGTGAAATTATGCGATGAAGCTAGACGCCGGTTTTATCTCAGGCCCAGATACATGGCTTACAAGCTCGTGCAGATGGTCCTGCACCCCTCGCTTGCGCTGCGAACAGTCAAGGCGGCGCGGACATTTTTCAAACATCTTGTTTTCGGCTCTGGAGTGTAACATGGCTGCTGAAAAGGAAACGATCCGGTATTCTGTGGTCATCCCGGCGTATAACGTCGGCAAAACCCTGCCGGACACGCTTATCGCGCTGAAGCAGCAGTCGGTTTCTCCTGCCGAGTATGAGGTGATCGTCGTGGACGACGGTTCAACGGACGAGACCGCTGCCTTGGCGCGTCGCTTCGGCGCGAACTGTATCAGCCAGCCGAATCGGGGACCGGCGGCAGCCAGAAATTACGGGGTGCGTGTGGCGAGAGGCGAGATCATCCTCTTCACTGATGCCGATTGCGTTCCGGATCGGGACTGGATCAGGCAGATGACGCTGCCGTTTCGGAATGAGCGGACGGTCGGTGTCAAGGGGGCCTATCGCACCCGTCAGACCGAGCTCGTAGCCAGGTTCGCCCAGGCCGAGTTCGAAGACCGGTATGACCTTTTGAAGAAAGTTGCGGCTATTGACATGGTGGATACGTGTTCGGCGGCCTTTCGACGGGAAGTATTTATAAAAATAGGCATGTTTGATGAATCCTTTCCCGTTGCCAACAACGAGGATACGGAGCTTTCCTACCGTCTATGCGCCGCCGGTTACCTTCTGAAATTCAATTCCGAGGCGCTGGTTTATCACCGGCACCCGGATTCCTTCGCGAAATATCTCAGGCTGAAATATAAAAGGGGGTATTGGCGGATGGTCGTCTATCGGAATTATCCGGGAAAGGCCTTCAAGGACACTTATACCCCCGTCGTCATCAAGCTGCAGACGCTGACGGCAGCCCTTTCGCTGCCGGTTACCTTGTCCTCTCTTGTTTTTCCGAAATTGTTAACGGTTACGGCATGGCTCTATCTGGGGATTATGGCATCTTCGGCCGCTTTTTCCATAAAGACGTTCAAAAAAGATCCTGTGGTCGGTTTGGTTTCACCGGCGGTGGTCCTGGGACGAGCTATTGCGTTTGCATTGGGAAGTCTTTTCAGTGTGTTTCACAGGGGGGAATAGTCATTGCCGGGTTTATTGGTAAGTGAACGACCTCATGCTTAATTGCAATACGCTATTCAACTACACCCGCCTTATGCAGGACGCCAACTAAGCGGTATGATGCTGATAATGAGAGAAACCGATAAAATATAAAGAAGGAAAAGATATCCATGAAAGTAATCAAAAGCGTAATACCATTAATTGCCCTTTTGTTGATCCTATCCGGCATTGCATATGGCCAGCAATTACACCCTCAAGACATTGCGACACAGTCTCGAATGCTGGGCCGGTGTGATAAATAGGGCGCATCGTCATTCCGCGCGTGCCCTCGTGTGCCCTTCAGGGTATCAGGGTAGCGCAGGCTGGAATCCATAAATAGTGATGATTTATATACTCCAGTAGCAAAATGACTACAGCATCCCCTTTTAAGGTTATTCGTTAAAAAAAGATGGCATTCACAGCATTTTAATGTAAAAATTAACCATGGCCAAAGAAAATACAGCACAAAAACTGATTGCCTCCAACAAGACGGCTCGCCGCAACTACGACATAACAGATACTTACGAGGCAGGCATGGTCCTGACCGGCACAGAAGTCAAGGCGCTGCGCGATGGCAAGGCGAACCTGAAAGATAGTTACGCTCTGGTCAATAACGAAGAAGTATTCCTGCGCGAATTGCATATCAGCCATTATGATCACGGTAACCGCTATAATCATGATCCGCTGCGGGCGCGCAAACTCCTGCTGCATAAGAGGGAAATCAGGAAACTCTACGGCAAATCGCGGGAGAAAGGTTTGGCGTTGATTCCACTAAAACTTTATTTTAAAAACGGCAAAGTTAAGGTGGAAATCGGCATCGGCAAAGGGAAGAAATTGTACGACCGCCGTGAGGATATCAAGAAACGCGAAGAACGCCGTGACATTGCCCGCGACTTCAAATCAAAGCTGATAAAAGTATAACAAGAAAATAAAATTAAATGGATTGAGGAATATCTCTTGACAAATGCATATAAATGATGCATATTTATACATATAATAAAACGTAGCACAAGGGGAGAATGTAATGAGAACAACACTGAACATAGAAGCAGAATTGCTGAGTAATGCAGCAAAATTGACCGGAATCAAAGAAAAAACATCCCTTGTCCGGCTTGGGCTTCAGGCGCTGATAGCAAGAGAAAGCGCCAAAAGGCTGGCTAGGTTGGGTGGCACCGAGAAGGGCTTGAAGATGATACCCCGGAGGAAAGCGGCAGATAAATGATATGGTTTTAGTGGATTCGTCAATATGGGTAGCGCATTTACGTGATGGAAATGTTGGGCTGGAAAACTTGTTGATTGAAGGCAATGTTGCTTGCCATCCCTTTATCATCGGGGAACTAGCCTGTGGCAATATTGAAAATAGAAAGGAAATAATATCCCTTCTTCAATCGTTACCAATGGCGCTACAAGCGGAACATGATGAAGTTTTACAGTTCATTGATAATCATCGTCTGATGGGAAGCGGTTTGGGATACATCGATATGCATCTTTTGGCATCAGCTAATCTTACTAAAATTTCCTTATGGACGTTCGATAAAATACTTCATAATGTTTCACTAAAGCTGGGACTGACAAATTGATTTTCCTTAAGCTAAGCGATATTATGAAAGTTAAATGATTTATATTGAAAAAATAGAAAGAAACTATACGACCGCCGCGACATCGCCCGCGACTTCAAATCAAAGCTGATAAAAGTTTAACAAGAAAACAAAATTAAATGGATTGAGGAATATTAAAGACTAAAAATTGATATAGAAGGGGCATGATGATGAAATGCAGAAAGATACGGAAAGTCATCAAAAGCAAACCAACTTTGGAAGGAGCCGGTGTTCATTTAAAGCGGGCTTTCGGTTTTAGTGAAGTTCCGCTGTTGGATCCGTTTTTATTACTGGACGATTTTCGATCCGGCAATTCCGCTCATTACCTTAAAGGCTTCCCCTGGCATCCGCACCGGGG
>DLME01000034.1 GCA_002479215.1 Syntrophaceae bacterium UBA7544 | reverse complement strand
AAATACCGTTAAAAGGCAGTATTGTACTTTTATTTTTTGCCTCCTGTTTATTTTTGCTCAGCACTCTGGGAATCGGGCTTTTCATTTCCACTATCTCCGCCACCCAGCAACAGGCCATGATGACCACTTTCTTTTTCATCATGCCGTTTTTTATGCTCAGTGGATTTATTTTCCCGATTGACAATATGCCCACATTTGTCCAGTGGCTCACCTATCTCAATCCTTTGCGCTATTTCCTGGTCATTATCCGCGGAATTTTCCTTAAAGGTGTTGCCCTGGAAGTGCTCTGGCCGCAATATATGGCGCTGGCTATTCTGGGAATGCTTGTTTTTTCCGGCGCGATACTGCGCTTTAAAAAACGTCTTGATTAGTATAATATTAAAGTACCTTAAACATCTCAAAATTTTTGGTGGGGCAGCTTTATGCTTAAAGTCATAGAAGATCAGCCTGTTATCAAAAAATACGTAAGACAATTTGTAAAAGGGTTTAAACCTTTTGTCGACGAAGAAATAAAAGTAAAGCTTGGGCATCAGGGAGCGAGTTTCCCGGCGAAAGTCTTATGGTCAAAAAAACTCGGCATTTGGAAATTTTCGCGCACTATAAAAGGTACTAGGTATTGGAATGCCTTTGGTGTGGGAAAGCCGCAGGAGTCAAGCATTCTTTCCATAACCGCCGAAATTAATTTTCCGTGGGCAGGAATTGATAGAAAGACGGGAGGAGCTTTTGCCCGGGATTATTGGGACAATATCTTCGTAATCCACCGGGGCAAAATCGGCGGCGGGAAAAAGGGCGTGGGCAAAGCGCTTTTTGAGCATAGCTACCGGGGTGTCTGGTCTTTTATGGAGGATGAAAAGGCGGTTACCCAGGTGGCGATAATCGGAGCGCTTAACTCCCATCGCTTTGCCTTACAAGCCGCGCAGTTTGTAAAAAAAATCGAGAAACTAAAATCAATTGCTACAACATCCACGCAAACAGAAATAAACTTTTCCGAAATAACTTTTCGGGAAGATTTAGTAGGAAGCGCACCTCATTCCACTGAGGACGAAATTATTTTTGCGTGCGACCGCGATTTAGTTATCAGCGACTTGGCCGCGTTACTTCAACGGCAGAAATTAAAAATAGGCAACGACACTGAGCGCGAACTTTTTGTGGTTGATCCTTCTAAAAATAGGATTTCTCATATTTTTGCGCTGGTAACGGATACCAGTGAAAAGAACATATTGGCCGCGGCGGCCAAATTACTTTTGCAAACTTCCGCTGATGTGGGAAATCCTCTTCCTGTCTTAGTTTTGCCGGAAGATAAAATAGATGACTATGAACAAGAAATGCAAAGGATAAATATATCCATTGCCGCTTTTTGCTGGGAGGGAGAAAAAGTCGTTTTCCCGGAGTTAGAAAAAATCGACTTTAAGTAATTTATAAAAAAGTATTTACGATCTACTGCCGGCTTCAAGATTATCCATGATTTGCCGCATATATTTTTCTACGGAATATCCCTCTTTAGCATAGGGGTGACAAAATGTGCTTGCGTAGAATATATTAAAAGAGACCGTTAAAAGAAGTCTTGAATTATTTTAGAAAAGATTAAGGCTTGATGGTTTCGGCAACATCATATGGGGAAGTTCTGCAAATCAGGATGAGCCGCTACCCTGATTTCCCGACTGGAACCTGGGTCTGCGCTTATCTTGTAGACGGCCTGCTGTTTGATATCGGTCCGGCGCATACGGCAGAAGAATTGAATCGTTTTTTAAGTGACAAGGTTCTAAAACTGGCAGTAAATACGCATTTTCATGAAGATCATATATCTGGCAATAAATTCCTGCAGGATACTTATGGAATTGATATATATACTCATCCTCTGGCTATACACAAAATAAATAAATCTGCCAAACAATTCAAAGGCAGTTGCTTTAAGATAGAAGGCAAGGCAAATAAAATTAAATATCGGCATTTTGAAGTCAATAGAAAAAGCCCCATTTGTATGAACGGGGCTTTTCTGTATTACAGGGATTTATTGTTCTTCTTTAGCACGGAATCTTCTTCACGATACTACTTGGGCTATTTAGCTTCCGTTGCTGCAATCGCTTTCGGATCATACATTTTTTCCTTAATGAAAATTCCGGGCAGCAGTGCGCACATCAGATAAGCAATCCCGCAGGTGGCAATACCGACACCAATAGAGTAGCTTGTAGCAGCCCAACCGATTAATAATGGGGAAATCATCGAACCGATGCGGCCTATATTGTATGTGGTGGCCATGGCCGTTCCGCGTACTGCCGTCGGGAAACTCTCACTTAAATAAGTAGCAAAGATCGCGTAAAGGGCGCCATACATACCTCCGAAGATCAACAGAAGATAGGCGATGTTGTCTTTTGACGCATAATTCATGACGAAGGGAATGTATATGGCAACGGCCAGCCCCACAATAACCCACATCACTCGGCGGCCAATTTTATCTCCCAGCCAGCCCACAATTGGTTTCGAGATAATACCCATCGAGTAAGTCGCAGCCAGGAACCATCCCATATTCTTGAGGTTGACACCGAGATCTTTAACCAGATAGGAAGGCAGCCAGGTATTTGCCCCATAGTAACCATACTGCAAGCCAAAGGAAGCAACTGTCCAAAGGATAAATGTTATCCGGACCTTCTTATCTCTCCAGATCACTGCAAACTCATTCTCCTTTTTGGCACCCTGCAGAGCAGCCGCCCGGGCTGCAGCACGTGAAGCAAACCAGCTGGGTGGATCGGATAGACTATACAGGATGATTAAACAGATAATACCGGGAACCACTGCCAGCACAAACATGGGCCGCCACCCCCAGGTGGGCATAATTATGCCGGACATCAAAGCTGCCACAACATAACCAAAAGACCAGCCGGCCATAACTATACTCAGCACGGTGTTTCTGATTCTGGTAGGAACATATTCCGAAACCAGAAGGTTGCCGATTATGTAAACCGCACCGAGCCCCAGCCCGGAGATGAAACGCATGATGGCAATTTGCCAATATTCCTGACAAAATCCGATAACTCCTGTACACAGTGAAAACAATAAGATGGACCACCAGGTGACCCGAACCCGTCCAACCCGGTCGGAAGCCCAGCCGGCGCAGATTCCTCCGAGCCCCATACCGACCAAAGTATAGGTGCCCAGTGCCCCGGCCATAAGCGGCGACATATTCATTTCTTTCATAAACATGGGAAAGGCCAACGCCAGAACCTGAAGATCAAGACCATCGACTATCATAGCCAGAACAACGGCTATGGTTACTATTACGGCTTTTTTATCTATTTTCTCTTTTGTTTCAATTGCTGCCATTTAACCCCCTCCTTTTAAGAAGCTATAAAATGATTTCTTGTAGTACTCATCATCCGTCAACAGTGAAGCTCAAGTGAAAATCATACATGAATCCACATCATGTATTGTACTTATGACTGCTCAATATTTTTTGGTCCTCCTTTCATCCCTGGTTAAATTTTTTTTAAAAAAAATTTTATCAAACAAAAAACAATAAGCCTATGCTTACGACACGTTTATAAAATTACTTACTTGAGGATGATTAAGGTGAATCCTCCCCAGAAACTGTCGTCTGACAGTGTTTAGCAGATTTTCGCTTTGAGTATACTGCGGGAAAGAGCGAATGAGGCTTAACAAATTTGCGCAAGTAAAATAATAGGCCGACCGTAAGCGGTCATCCGAGATATAGTTAGCGCAGATTTTTGATTTACTCAACATGTTAAAAACCATAGTCAACTCTGAATCACACCTTTTGGATTGGGAAGAGGAAATGATTTTTATGTGCGGAATCTTCATTGATGTGACTTTTGAAGTATAAAAAAAATATAACCGCGCGTCAATGAAATAATCTCAACAGAACTTTGCATTTTATATATTGACTTAAAAGTATCCTGATTATATGTTCGTACAATTTAAATGTGTGGATTTTTCTACCATGCCAGCTATTATTTCAAAGAGATCGCACGGTTTCCGGAGGAATCAAAACGGTCACAGATAAAACATTCCAGTAAACTGATTACGCAGCCGGTGATTCAAGCCAACAGAGGCTTGGGTATATATATCGTCTTAAATTTTATTTCTTGAGCAAGGAGAAAGGGCAATGAATATTGGACGTTTAGCGGATGACAATATCCAAAGATTTGGTGAATACGATTTTCTCTACCATGACGGGCGCTGGCACACCAATGTCGCGATGAACAACATTGCCAATAAACTGGGCAATGCCTTAAAAAACATGGGAATCAAGAAAGGTGACCGGGTTGGCGTTCAGTTACTCAATTGTCCGCAGCTCATGCAGTCTTTTTTTGCCACTTTCAAAATAGGGGCAACAATGGTTCCGATAAACCCGGCTCTGCGCGTATCCGAACTTGCCTACATTTATCAGGACGCCGGTTTGTCCGCCTTAATCAGCAACAGCACTTATCTGGATAACATCAAAGAGGCCCGCAAAGAAGCACCCAATCTGAAGAAAGTGATTATAGTAGGAGATTCGGTCCCCGGTGACATGCTCTCCTTTAATAAAGTCATTGAGAAGACTTCGGAAAAATTGGTGATCGAAGAAACGGAAAACGACGATACGGCAGTTATGATTTATACGGCAGGCACCACCGGAAATCCGAAAGGTGTAATGCTGACTCATTTCAATTGGTACACCCACGTATTAGGTTATTTCGATCTGGTTTTGCTCGATAGTTGGGGTATGACTGCTAAGGGGAAACTGTATGAACAGGAGGGTGGACAGGTCAAAAGTCCTAACACAGAAGGCGAGGTTTTCGGAATAAGCAGAAATCGTGTCTCTCTGATCACGCTTCCTTTGTTCCATGGTTACGGAGTATTTGCCTTAAACCTGGAATTTATGGCAGGCGGCAAGTTGGTCATGATCAGCCGCTGGGATCCTGTTGAAGCTATGAACGCTATTCAAAAATACAAAGTTACGGAATTTCGCGGCGTACCCACCATGTATATCCAACTTTTGAACCATCCGGATCTTGCTAAATATGATTTAAGTTCGCTGAGAACCTGTATTTGCGGTTCCGCGCCAATGCCCATGGAGGTTGCCCGCAAATGGAAAGAAAAATACGGTATCGATATCTGGGAAGGATATGGGCTCAGCGAAGCAACAACCGTCAACTGCGGCAATGTCGCGGGACGGCGGCTGCCCAAATACGGCTCCATCGGCAAGTGCTACCAGAAGTTTAATACTATTAAAATATTTGACGAAAAAGACCGTGAACTCCCTGTCGGACAAACCGGCGAAATTGTGATCAAAGGCCCTGGAGTTATGAAGGGTTACTGGAATAAACCTGCAGAAACGGCAGAAGCAATTCGCAACGGATGGCTGCATACTGGAGACATCGGGCATATTGATGAGGATGACTATATCTTTATAACTGATAGAAAGAAGGACATGATCATCAGAGGGGGAGAAAATATATTCCCTAAGGAAATAGAAAATATCCTTTACCAGCATTCCGCGGTTCTGGAAGCAGGCGTCATCGGCATTCCCGACCCAGTTTATGGTGAGGTAGTCAAAGCCTTTGTCGTTCTGAAGTCGGCAGGAGAAGCGACGGAAGAAGACCTGATGAATTTTTGCCAGGAG
>DLME01000146.1 GCA_002479215.1 Syntrophaceae bacterium UBA7544 | reverse complement strand
ATTAAAATATTTGAAGAACTTCACAAAACGCATCCGGAAGAAGAATCCCTTTTATTAATGTTAGCCTGGGCCTATTATGACAGCGGAGCTGCCCAAAAAGCTGTAGAATGTTTAAATGTGCTGTTGGAAAGAGAACTGCAGAGGAAAATTTTTACGGGCTTTGCTTTTGATGAACTTGTGCGTATTTATAAACAGGAAAAAAATTTCTACAAATTAGTGGAAATTTGCAAAAAAGCAATTACCGCTCAACCAGAAGATGTCGGACTATTAGCAGAATTGGGCAACTCCTATCTTCAGCTAGGCAAAGCTAAAGAGGCCTGCGGTATATATGAAAAAATCATCGAAAAGGAAGACGACAACCCTGCTTTTTATTGCCTTTGGGGGGAAGCTTTATTTGCCGCAGGCTTATTTTCAGAAAGTGAAGAAGCCTATGTACGCGCCGGTAAAATTGATCCGGAACAGGCCGCCAATTACTGCTTTAAGTTAACTGTTTTGTTCCAGCGGGCGGCAAATCATCAGGAAGCTATAAGATTAATTGATAAATGTATTGCCTTAAGTCCGGGAAATCCACTCTATTACTGTTCGTTAGGAGACAGTCTTATTGGTTTAGGGCAAATTGAGCAGGCTTTGAAGGTTTATGAGAAGGCTGTACAATATGGTGGTCATAACAGCGCTGGAGCATATTGCAATCGCTTAGGCAATATCCTGCTGAAAGCAAAATATTTTTCACAGGCGGCGGCAGTCTTTGAGAAGGCAATTCAATATGAAAACATCAAGCCTTACTATTTTGGGTTGGTTTCTGCTTACAGGGCGATGGGTCTTGAAGATCGGGCTGATGAAATTATGCGCGAAGTAAAAAAAATAGGATAAGATTAAATTTTCCCAGACTTATTGAGATTTTCCTTAAATAGGTAATAAAAGTCAGAATCTTCCGCAATTTCTTTTTTCAAAATCAGGGCTGCTTCGGCAATTTCTTTTTTATTAATAATTAAGTTAACACTTTTATTGTAGGCGCGCATGTTATCCATAGTCGGATAAGTTTCACTGATTAGAACTACAAAAGTCTGCCGGCGGATAGGCATAATTAAGTTTTCTGTATAATGGAGAACATAATTGACTTCCCCAACACTGGTGTCGAAATTTTCGTCAACGACAATTACATTAAAGATATGAAAACGTAAATATCTCAGGGCTTCTTTAAATGACGTCGGTTCAACTACATCTATATTGAGTGCTTTGAGTGCTTTGCTGATTTCATCTCTGATTGCGGGATCTTTTTCACAAATCATGGCTGTTTCACTATCCGGGTTAAGGTATCCGAAAGGCCTTCCCGAATAATCTATTCCTCCTGACCTCGTTGCATCCAATGTCGATTTTTCTTCACTCATCTTAATCTCCTTGTTGTAATCCCTCAGGGCGCAACTAAATTTTTATTATTTTACTTTCCACGTATCGGTTTTTATCTTGCCGTATGAGAGATCGACCTCCAGCTTGTCCAGATCGGTTGTTTTTTCGCCGCGGGTACTTTTTATCACATCAATTCCCCGACCTACATTAGATTTGTTCGAGGCATAAGCTCTAGCCGTATCTTCGGTAATTAAATCTTTTTCATAGAGATCGACAATGCAATCGTCAAAAGTGATCATGCCAAAGGCTTTGCCTTGCTGGATAATATCAGAAAAAGTTTTACCTTCTGATTCGCCGTGCAGAATGATGTCTCTGACGCGCAAGCTGGTACCCAGCGCCTCAAAGGCGGCAACGCGGCCGCCGCCTATTTTCGGCATCAAACGCTGACAAATGATCCAGCGCAGCGAATCGGCCAGACGCGTACGTATTTGATTTTCTTCTTCTGTAGAGAACATGCCCAGAATACGGTTAATTGTTTGGCCGGCATCAATTGTATGCAAAGTGCTCAAGACAAGATGACCGGTTTCCGCGGCATTCAAAGCGATTTCGACGGATTCACGGTCGCGCATTTCGCCGACAAGGATTACCTTTGGAGCTTGTCGCAGAGCCGCGCGTAAGCCGTTGGCAAAAGTATCGAAATCTTTGCCTAGTTCACGCTGGTTAATAGTGGCCTCTTTTTGCGAGTGTGTATATTCCACCGGGTCTTCCAATGTGATTATATGCACGGAATTATGTTCGTTGATTTCATTGATGACGGCGGCAAGCGATGTTGTTTTGCCGGTACCCGTTGCGCCTGTTATAAGAACAATCCCGTTTTTTTCAGCGACAACGCGATAATAGGCGTCGGGTAATCCTAGCTTGGCACAAGAAGGAATTTTTGTTTCGAGTTTTCTTAAAACGATAGAGTAGTGGCCAAGTTGTGAAAATATATTTACACGGAAACGGGCAATTCCCGGCAATTCATAAGATAAATCGCAGGAACCTTCTTTAATTAGCATTTCAATCAGCCGCTGATCCTGATTAATCAAGTTTAGAGCGAAAATTTCTGTTTGAAACGGGGTCAGTTTTTCAAAGGGGGGCTCTAAATCTACGCCCACCAATCGGCCTGCTGCTTCGACTTGAAAAGGTTTATCCACGGTCAAGACAACATCAGAAATGTTAGCATTGGATTCCAGCATTTTTGTCAGAATATGGTCTATTTCCGGTTTTCTCATAAGCTATCCTCGCACAATAATAATTTATGCTTCAGTAAAGTCTGTGGGCGGATATTTCAACAACGGACGGAATCTAGCTTTATCGTTCGCTTTAATGTAAGCATCATCGCTGCTGATCCAGCCGCGGGTATAAAGATCCATGATCCCGTCATCCATAAGCTGCATTCCGTATTTCTTGCCTGTCTGCATCATGGAAGGAATTTGGTAGGTTTTGGATTCGCGGATTAAATTGCGAACTGCTGAGGTAGCAATTAAAATTTCCAAAGCAACACCGCGGGCTTTGATGTCGATTCTTTTGAACAAAATTTGCGAAATGACCGCGCGCAAACCATCAGCGAGCGTGGAGCGGATTTGCAATTGTTCGGAAGCAGGGAAAACTTCAATTACTCTGTCGACCGTTTTTGCCGCACTGGTGGTGTGCACTGTGGCGAAAACAAGATGGCCAGTGGAGGCGGCTTCCACAGCCAGTGAAATGGTTTCAAGATCACGCATTTCACCAACCAAAATAATGTCGGGATCTTCGCGCAGTGCTCCGCGCAATGCCGCAGCGAAACTTCTAGTGTGGGTTCCAACTTCACGTTGGTTAATTATACAACCATGGCTTTGATGAACAAATTCAATCGGATCTTCAATTGTAATAATATGGTCTTTACGTAAACGGTTAGCTTCATCAATAATCGCGGCCAGAGTAGTGGATTTACCGCTACCCGTGGGGCCGGTGACCAGAACAAGACCACGCGGGAGAGTAGCTAATTTTGCCACTACTGAAGGAAGACCAAGTTCTGCACAAGTCGTGATTTTGTTGGGAATCTCCCGGAAAACGGCGCCTACCCCGTATTTTTGCTGGAAATAATTGGCGCGATAGCGTGCGATTGAAGGGACATCATAGGCAAAGTCAACGTCGCCAGTTTCTTCAAACTGCTTAATTTTATGTTCCGGTGTGATTTCGTAAAGAAGAACTTTTAAGGTTTCATTAGTAAGCGTTTCATATTTTATTCGTACAATTTCACCGCGGATTCTAATAGCAGGTTGTTGACCTGAAACAAGATGAAGGTCGGAAGCGCCCTGATCATGCATCATCTGAAAAAAAGCATCAATTTTTGCCATGTATTTTACTCCCTGTTGTAATTAATAATTTTCCTATCTTTATTCTTTGCCGGAAAAGAATCCAACAATTTAACAGACGTGCTCTTTATGGCCGCGTTATTATTAATAGCAGTGTTCTATTATAAATAACTTTTTTTGAGTATAGAAAAAACTCAATGATTTTGTCAAGTCAAGAATCAAATCAACAATTTCTTGACACTAAGACAGACAATAATATATGCTCGGCCGCGTTTTTCCTAGAAAATGCTGAACGGTTGGGGATGTAGCTCAGCTGGGAGAGCGCGGCGTTCGCAACGCTGAGGCCAGGGGTTCGATCCCCCTCATCTCCACCAAAAAACTTTATTTTCTATCATTAAAAATCCCGGCTAATTGCCATATTTTGCGCTTCTTCCAGCTTCCTTTGTGGTAAGCGTAGCTGGCCATCAGAGGTAACACTGTGGTGGCTTCAGCGTAAACCATTTGCTCGCAAGATGAATTCACTTTACCCCAGGAATTTGCTTCCTTGAGAGTGGAACTGGAGCAGGCGCCGTCACGAACGTCAGCCACGGTTATTTGAATAGCGTATTTATGCATCGGTACTTTCTTGCCCAATATTTCCGCACACACAACCGTATCCTGGGCAAAATTTTTGGGAACACCGCCGCCAATTATCAATAAGCCGCTGGTACCCGCTTTGATTTTAATCAGCGTTAATTCCCGGAAATCTTTTACAGAATCGATGGAAATGTGATTCTCCGGGCGTTTGTGCTGATGGAGCACAAGGCCGAAACCGGCCGAGCTATCTGAAAAAGCCGGACAAAAAATAGGAACATCATGCTCGTAAGCTGTCTGTACCAGGGAAGCCTTCTTTTTGGCGTGCTTCTGTAAATATTTGCCCATTTCACCAATAAATTCACGCGAAGAATAAGAACGTGGAGGAAGAGCATCCGCTATTTTCTTAATCGTGCGGTCACAAACCTGGAGTTGTTCTTCATCTATGAAAGTATCGTATATCCGGTCGATATAAAGTTTACGCAACAATTTATCATCAACAAAGGGTGTCCCCCGATAATGCTTGAATCCTAAAGCTTCAAAAAAATCCATATCGACAATCGAAGCGCCAGTGGCCACTATGGCATCCACCATGTTATTTTTCACCAAATCAACATAAACTTGCATGCACCCCGCGGCGGAAGTAGAACCAGCCAGTGTTAAGATAATTACACAGTTTTTTTCTTTGAGCATCCGGTCGTAAATATCGGCAGCTGTCGCTAAATCACGAGCGGAAAAAGACATCTTTTTCATGGCTTTGATAATAGCCACTGCGTTGATGGACTTAATGTCGATATGTTCCACTTTCTGACTTAATAGATCATTCTTCTTCAT
>DLME01000270.1 GCA_002479215.1 Syntrophaceae bacterium UBA7544 | reverse complement strand
TCGTTTTTTGTTACAATTATTTTCTGACGCCTGGGCTTGAAATCATTGCAGTTTCAATAAGAAACTAATTTCAAAAAAAGCGCTCATTTTATTGGTGTTTTTTTCGCCTTTTTCAGGAGTTAGTGCAGACACCATGAACGGATTGTGTAACCTCAGTTTTACCAACTAGTAAATGCCACAAATTTGTAATTATTTAGAGCTGAATTTTATGATTATTCTATTGTTCTTTCATTATGCTGAAAGGGATATTATTTAGATAAACGTTTTGGATAAGACTATGGCAAATCCAGTTACGGCTGTTCTTTCCAGCGGAATTTCAGATCTAAAGATAATGAGCTTACAGAAAAAACTGAAATTGGCGCTTTTTATCTTGGCCTTTCTCGCCCTGACGATCGGATTATCCCTTGGCTCTAGATTGTTATTAAGTCATGTTCACATTCCGATGTTCAACATTGCATGGATAACGTACCTAATAGTTTTCGGTTTATTCGTCACTGTTAGCCTGGTGCCCTTCGGTCCTGCTGCCATTGCCCTCTCTGTCCTTTTTGCGGCGGCCACAATATGGAGTCCGTTTATGGTAGGGCTCGCTGCTGCCATCGGAGTTAGCATTGGTGGATTAGGTGGATACTTCGCCGGTTCATTGGGACGCAAGCTCCCACTGAAGATAAATTTTATGTGCAGCATTAACGAGGCTCTTTGCAATAAGAACATCGGAAATTGGGTGAAAGATACAGGCCCGATAGTGATCGGTATACTTGCTTTGCAGCCGTTTGTCCCTTTTGAAGTTGCTGGAATTGTTGCTGGCTCTCTAAAAATGCCCATAGGGAAATTCTTCATAGCCACACTTGCGGGAAGCAGTATCAAATATATCTCTCTTGCTTTTATGGCAGGGATTTTGTCGTCTATTCCCTTTTTGAAATGAACAATGACAACTTTGTATTTACGGCTGAATTATTTCTATATGACGGCCCACACTGCTGTGCAATGGGCTAAAGGGACGCATGAAGCAAATAAACCATGGTGGTTTTTAGTGAAATGCATTGCCATATTACGGCGAGCAAATTTTTGGGAAATCTTCATTGACAGTCACTTGGCTGAAGTATAGAATCCAATCATGAAACCATCTTCACGCCCACTATTAGTCTTAATCATCCACATTTTAATTGGACTAACCGCTCAAGCCTGGCTTGGGGATTTTGTTAACTTGTTTGCGGTATTTCCAAACGCTAAGGTCGGGTATACGCTTGACAGCTTTTTTAAGGCAATTAAAGCCACTGGTAATATTGAAATTGCCCACGCTATTTTAGGCGCTTTGTTATTATTTTTCGCTATCGCAATTTTGGTTGTGGCATTCAGGAGTGTAGTTAATCGAGGTGCCCAAATCTGCGCCGTTCTTGGATTGATTGCCCTATTATCAGCGGCATACGGCGGGATTTCGTTTGTGTTTTCCGGTTTTCAAAATAATGGGGACTCAATGCAAATGGCTGGAAGCTTCATCGGCGCTTATGCTGCATATTTCCTCGTTCTTTATTTTAATAGGAAATAACTCGATAAATTATGCCGTTTCCAGGAGAAACCAACTTGATAAATGGAGTGCATGCAATCATCTATACCAAAGAAGCGGACCAAGCCAGGGCTTTTTTCCGGGATATTCTCAAGTTTCCCTATGTAGATGCAGGTTTTGGTTGGTTAATTTTTGCTCTGCCACCAGCCGAATTAGGTATCCATCCGACAGATGAATCGAACTCACATGAACTTTTCCTGATGTGCGATGATATTAAGTCCACTATTAAGGAACTTAAGCGTAAAGGGGTAAATTTTACATCACCAGTCAAAATTGAACAATGGGAACTCGTGACATATATCAAGATTCCCGGCGGTGGTGAAATTGGACTTTATCAGCCTAAACATCCGGTGGTCAGATCATAAGTCGACCCGATTGCGAATCTGTTAAATGGTCATTAACCCATATTTCGGCCTAATCAAAGAGCTCGTTCAATTGGGTTTAAGACTATCCAATATGCTTGAAAGCTGGCCGTTAGATGTGCTCCATTCAGCCGGTGGGGCCGCACCAACTAAACAATATCCATTTTTACCTTTCACGGTGATTAGCATCGTGGCCTGTAAAGGCACACCGTAAGTATAAGTAACATTCACTAACTCCGCTGATAAACCATCTACTGTGGTTTGACTGGTTGATTGAGATTGATAGCTGGGAAACTCTCCTTTAAAAACTATTACACAGTCGTTTTCCCATGAGCTCAAACTTGTAGCATCGTTGCTGGCAGTAATCCGCACATGGACATTTGAATCTGTTGGTGAACTGATAACAACACTGGCGACATCACTGGCATCTACCGTCCATTCAGATGGGACCTCGACCGAATATGAATAAGTGGAGTTGTGATAAAGTGTGATGGCCGAAGTTGGAGTAGTATAAGCAGGTGTCCCTGAAGAATTGGATGAGCAGGAAACCATCACCATTACTAACGTGGTAATTAATCCGAAAGTCAGACAACACGCTACCAACCCTAACGGTTTTCTCATCATAATGATCACCCTTCTCCTTCACCATCGCGAGATTCATTAATAACTTGAATTTGATTCTATCAACTAAATCGTAAAGAAGTTATAAAATTTCCGAATAACAGATTACAAAACTGTGAAATTTAGAGAAATTTATGTGGCTCTGTGAACACCTACAGCTAAGCAGCATAAGCAACGCTCAGCTTGAAGCAAGCTTAGCACCAAGATTGGTGTATCTGTGTTGAACCTTGTTATTCCTGACGGGGATTGCAACGGCACTTTTGCTTCCTACCAGCACTACCAGTCGTTTAGCCCGGGTTATCGCTGTATAGAGTAAATTCCGCTGCAGCATGATACAGTGCTGAGGCAGTAACCGCACCACCACCGCGGGATATTCGGCACCCTCCGACTTATGGATCGAGATGGCATATGCGTGTACTACGTCGTCGAGGTCACTCAGTTCATAGTTAACCAATCGGTCATCAAATTTAACCTGAACTTTTTGTTCGTCAAAATCAATGCCAACTATCCTGCCGATATCGCCGTTAAAAACATCTTTCTCATAATTGTTCTTGGTTTGCATTACCTTGTCGTTGGCCCGGAATAGCCGCCCACCCCTGGTGATAACCCTCCCTTCTGGGTTAAGTAGCCTTTGTAGTTCAGCATTTAAATTAGAGACACCGACGGTGCCTCGATGCATGGGCGTCATCACCTGGATATCTCCAATGGACTGAAGTGAAAAGCATTAGGTAGCCTTTTACAAC
>DLME01000143.1:10889-17758 GCA_002479215.1 Syntrophaceae bacterium UBA7544 | reverse complement strand
CGATGTGTCGCCCTTGCCGTCCTGCACAATATACTTCACCGGCCGTCCCAGGATACCGCCGGCGGCGTTAATTTCATCAACCGCCATCTTCTGGATATCCATGCATGGCTTAGTACCCGGGGATGCAACGTTGCCAACATACCCGATAACAATGGGCTCCCCTTGCGGTTCTGAGAATGACACCGCTGGCAGTGATATCGCCATTACCGCTACCACCACTACTGAGACGATGAAGCCAACAACCCTTATACCTTTCTTCATCATGGTACCTCCTCCTTTAAAAAATATTTCCATCCTAAAAAAATTCACCCGTCCCTACGGAACGGATCTTCATTTATGAGTATTAAATATTTTATCATCCCTTGAGGTACTTATCCCTGATATAGTCATTATCCTTCCCGATCTCGCAGGAAACCCACTTCACCCTAGGGGGTGATTCGGACATCTTGACGAAATTTGCGCTAATAGTATATTTACCTAAATTTTTATCTTCAACTTCCTGGAACGCCTTGCGGATATGCCATTGCTTGTTTTCCATAGCGGTCTCCGGCGTCATCAATTTCATAACTATAGGAACTCCACCACCCCGCCATTTGGATCTTGCTGATTTCTTACTGTAATTCAAAGCCATTCTAACCAATTCATCGCCAGTATGCTTCATGGTTTCTTTTTCGATTAGTTTATGAAGATGCGTCGCCTGTTCCAGAATGTCGGGTATACGATCCGATGAATATCTCCAATCGTCTTCGATCTCCCACAGACCTAAAATCTTAAGCAAGGCTCGAAAATCATGATCTCTTGGAGCAGCAATGGCAACGAATCCATCCTTGCACTTCCAATGGCCATAAGGATATAAGATAAAATCCAGAACTCCGATCCTTGGCCGCGCTTTTCCCCATGTACAGCCGATTGAGGCCGGAATTCCTACCATGGAAGAATAAGCGTCCATGCTCGCCACATCCACCATCTGTCCCTGTCCCGTGTTTTGCCGATGAATAAGAGCTACTGTCCCCGCCAGGGCGGCACTAAGCCCGGAAACATACCAACCAGCCCACATTCCCGCACGCAACGGCCAGCTATATGGTTCCCCCATCTCCGGCACGTCCCCCATCTCGGCGGGAAGTCCTGATCCCGCCTGGGAAGTAATGTCGGAATCAGGCATACGGGCAAACTGCCTGGCTTTATCCGTATACTGTCCATAGGGAGTAACGGCTATATAGACTAGACCCTTGTTATTAGCACTTAGCTGCCGGAAACTTATCCCCCACAAATCCATATCTCCGGCAGGAAATGTTTCAATGACGACAGCGGCCTTTTGAGCCAATTTACCGAAAACTTCTCGATCTTTAGCGTTATTTTTAATATCAAGAGTCATGTAACGCTTATTTCTTCCTTCCATCATAAAGGGTATTCCCACTCCTTTGACATTGACACCGAAAGGCGTCATTTGACGGGCAGTATCCCCTTCGGGAGGTTCGATCTTAATCACTTCGGCGCCAAACTCGGCAAAAAAACTGGCGGCAATAATTCCCGCGAAATTGCCGTGGCTGGCATCTAAAACGAGCAAATCATCCATAACCTCCGCCTTTCCTTCGGGATTCATAATGTCGGCCAATGACCTAGCCATTTCGGAAAGACGGGAAGAAGCGTGCCGTGTGTATATTTCTTCTTTTTGTGCTTTCGGGCTCATTTACAAACCTCTTTTCCGTAGTTGCATATAGGATCTTCATTCAGATTATAGTATACAGGCGGTTTCAGACCCGGCCTGTCGTCAAATGTGCCAATAACCCTTTTCTTTTCCAGATACTTGATCTCTTCTTCCGACATACCAAGAAACTTCTTCAGCACGACCCGGTTATGGTAACCGAGAGGGCGGGCAAGCCACTTGGTTCTCGATGGCGTCCCGCTAAGCTGTGCCGAGGGGCCGGCGATTACTAATTCTCCGTACATATCGTCTTTAAAAAGGACGACGCTTCCCCGTTTACGCCGCCATTCGTCATTACAAATCGTCAAGTCATCTGCCACTGCTGCTGCCGGAAATTCCTTTGAATTTGCGGCATTGATAATTTCCTCGGCGGTTTTAGATTTTACCCAATCGGCGACAATACTATTCAAAGCCTTCGCATTTTCCGGCTTTAGTCTCTCCATGTTGTTGTTAAAGCGCTCATCCTTAAGCAATTCTTCTTTGCCCATTGCACTCAAAAGACCTTGAAACTGGTCATGAGTGGCGCAGGCTAAAGCTAAGAATTTTTCATCACCCGCTTTGAAAATTGCTGACGGAACCATAGTTGGATCTGAATTTCCAGTCCGACCGATTTCTCCTCCGGTGACAGAATGGTAGGTATAATTAAATAAAAGACGCATCAAGGCTTCGGACTGGGCCAAATCAATATACTGTCCTTTTCCTGTTTTATTTCTGTAGTAAAGTGCCATCATGATCGATAAGGCCCCAAAATTACCCGGTACAAAATCGCCCAGATAGTCGGGAAGCTTATAAAACTTATCCGTACCAGGATACCCGTTGAGACTTAAGACACCACTGGCAGCTTGGGCTAAAAGGTCCCATCCCGGGAAAAATCGCATCGGCCCGTATTGACCATACGTAGAGCAGCTTAAAAAAATAATCTTGGGATTTATTTTACTGATCTGAGAGTAGCCTATCTTCCATGCTTCCGCTGTTCCGGGAGCAAAGTTTTCAATGACTACATCGGCTGTCTCGGCCATTTTGTAAATCAATTCTTTAGACTTGGCCAGTTTTAAATTTACGGAAAGAAAATATTTATTTTTGGTAATATTGTGCCAGATCGGATTGGAGTGTTTCCAGTATTTGCCCCAGTAGGTTGCGGGTCTCCAGAGGTCTCCGGAGAAGGGCAGTTCCAATTTGATGACCTCCGCCCCGTAATCCGCAAGAAGCCTGGCAGCAATAGGACCAAAGATCACGTGAGAGAAATCCAACACGCGAATACCTTTTAAGGCTTCTGGTTTTGTGCCTGCTTCAGATGGATTGAACAGCTTTTCAGTATAAGAAAAATAGTCTTCCATGATTTATCTCCCCAAATATGCCTTCTTCACCAAATTATTCTTCATCAGGTTTACGCCCGTATCTTCAATAACAACTCTGCCGTCTTGAAGAATATACCCCCTGTTGGCTAACTGCAGGGCTCGCAGAGCGTTTTGCTCAGTAAGTAAAATGGTGAGCCCTGCATCCCGGAGCTTAACCAGGGTTTCATATAGAGCATCCACGATAATAGGTGCAAGACCTATGGATGGCTCGTCTATCATCATAAGCTTGGGATTCGCCATAAGGCCTCTGCCGATTTTAAGCATCTGCTGCTCTCCACCGCTGAGGAGTCGTGCCATCTGGTTGGACCGCTCCTTGAGAATCGGGTATAGGCTATAAACATAGCATAATGTTTCATTTCTTTTTTTCCAGGAATTGCTCCGATAAGCTCCCAGGAGAAGATTTTCCTTAACCGTCATATAAGGGAAGGTCTTGCTTCCCTCCGGCACCTGAACAATGCCCATATCCACTACTTTGTGCGGTGGTAAATTTAGAATGGGCTCATCCTGAAAGATTACTCTTCCGGTCGGATGTTTCATAAATCCCTGAATGGTATTTAATATAGTGCTTTTGCCTGTTCCATTGGAACCGAGAATAGTAACGATTTCATTTTCTTTTACATTAAAACTTACATCATGGAGCACCGGGATGACGCCATAAGAGACATTAAGTTTATTAACTTCAAGCATACGTCTTCCACCCCCTCCCCAGATAGGCCTCAATCACAGCTTCGTTGTTCACTACTTCGTCCGGGGTTCCTTCGGCAAGTTTTTCACCGTAATTGATAGCAATAATGCGATCAGCGGATTCCATTAGCACCGCCATGACATGCTCTATCCAGAAGATGGTAATTCCAAACTGTTCTTTGGCCCGAGCAATGAGTTGAATCGCATCATTGGCCTCGCCGGGATTGAGACCAGCCATAACCTCATCGATAAAGAGAAGTTTCGGCGTTGTAGCCAGAGACCGGGCAAGTTCTAACATTCTCAACTCATAAAAAGTCAAATCGCGGGCAAGAATAGCCCGTTTGCTGAAGAGCCCGACAAACTCAAGATAATGCGTCGCCTCAACCATCGCATCTTCAAAACTCTGGTTAATACGTTTCTTACCGCACAGGGCGCTGGTGGCCACACTAGCCAAAGCAGTCAATTCAGGAAAGGGCCGGGGAATTTGGTAAGTTCGGGCAAGTCCCATATGCGCCCGCTGATAAGGCTTCATCTTGGTGATGCTTACCCCATTCATTTCGATCTCGCCTGAATCGGCGTTAAGATAGCCGGAGAGCACATTAACCACTGTTGATTTCCCCGCGCCATTGGGACCGATAAAGCCGACGGTTTCACCTTCGTGAATCTCGAATGATAAATTATTTACCGCAACAATGCCCCCAAAAGTCTTCGTGATATTGCTAACTTTCAGCAGTTCCGACATTTATTAATTTACCTCCGCACATGTATTGTTGGGAAATACTCTCTATAACGGCGTTTACGATAAATCCCAAAAAGACCTTCCGGAAGCACGAAAAGAAGGATTATAAGAATTAAAGGGAATACAACTGCCTGTATCGGCCCCATAGTCCTGATCAGAATCATCTCTAAAAAGGCGACAAAATAACCGCCGACAACACAGCCAAATACTTGGGTCCGGCCCCCTATCATCATAGCTAAAAATATTTTCAACATAAATGCAAACGTAAGATAAGTTTGTCCGGCAAATGAAGAAAAATAGTGCGCGTAAAACCATCCGGCAACCCCAATCATACCGGCGGAAAAAACAAAGGAAAGAATTTTAACTTTGTTTATATTTACTCCAATGCCGTGTGCCACTTCCTCATCGTCATTGATAGCCGCCATAATCAATCCATAACGCGACTTTATAACCTTGTTGATGACCAAAAGGTACAAAACCATGATGAAGATGGAAATGTAAGCTATAACCAGGAAATTGATTCTGGCATTCCCCAAATCCAGAAGGGGCTTGATACCAAAAAGTCCGGTATCCCCCTTAAAGATATCTGTATAGATAATGGTAACTTCAAAAAAAACGAAAGGCAAAAGCAGGGATAACAAAACATAGTAGAGGCCTCGGGCAACAACCACCAGAGGACTGAAGACAAGAGCCGCAAATAGAGTAATTAAAATCGCAAATGGCAATGTAGCCAGTGGTCCCCAGCCGTAAGCAATGCTGAGCAGGGCGGCCGCATAACCTCCTACGCCGACGAAAAAATTCGGGCCAAAATTGACCCGGCCTGTCCCTAAAGTCATCAGCGACATCGGTAAAGCGATAGCGGCGTAAAGATTTGCCGAGATCATTGTATTGATAAGCCCGGGGCTTATAAAATAAGCAACGGCGGGAAAAACAAGTAAAAGTGCAACCCAGAAGATGGAATTGCGCCAGTATCTGGGTTCGATCATCCATTCCCATTTCTTATCCTTAAATCTGATTACAACGCGATCTCTTTTTAATTCAATATCTACCATAATGACTCACTCCTTGTTAATCCCTGCGGTCTCACTATCAAAACAATCATGACCAGCACTAAAGCCGAGAGTGTCATAAAACGCGGCTCCCCGACAATAAAACACATAACTGCATGAACTGCCCCGATGAGAAAGCTCGCCATAATGGTACCTTTCAGGTTACCTAGTCCTCCCAGAACGGCTACTAGGATGGCGGTAAACATGTAAAGCTGACCCATCTGCGGATCGACTGTCCATACCGGCGCGATAATAAGCGTGCCGATCATAACAGGCACAAGCACAAACATCATCGTGAAAATATAAAGGCTCTCCACGTTAATACCGACAATCTGGGAACTGTATATGCTCTGGGAAATGGCTCTTATAGCAAGGCCTGTCCTTGTTTTAAGAAAGAATAAAACGAAAAGTCCGGTTAGAAGAAGCGCGATAATTGATCCGATAAGAAGCTGGGTCGAAACAATAACCGAACCGATTTGCGTAGTCCCCTTAATCAATTCTGTTTGTAAATAAACACCTGTTTGCATGGGATATTGATAATTGATAGCCTGCTCAATGATGACCGTTAACAGTAAAAGACCGACCAGCATTTCCAGTTCTTTATCCAGGTATTTCTTGATAACTCCTTTATAGATGAGAAAGGCGATAATAAATTGAACCGCCACCATGCCGAAAATCGCCGGTATCAGACTCCATCCCAGATCATGCAAAAACATCCACGTGATGTAGATAGTTACCGGGAATATATAAGCATAACCGAGATGAAAAATTCTCAATACACCGCAGATTATGGAAAACCCTAATGAAACAAGTAGATAAATTGAACCTAAAATGAAAGTGTAAATTAGTAAGTTTTGTATATAAACCCACATATTCTTTTTTTCTCCCTTCTTTACTTTTGACCCGCGCTAAGTCCTTAATCATGGGAAGAATCTAGTAAATATAGTGCAATTTATATAATAATATTGATACTTGCTGAAACTCTTACCCAGCATTAATAAAGCATTCGAAAATAATAGCTTGAAAATGATTCTCTGAATTACGAAAAAACACTGACAAGCACACGTGTATTTTGTTAATCGAGCTTTGAATGTTTGTCAACAGTTTTTAATCTTTTTTTTGCCGCTCTCCTGACCGCAAGTAAAAAAACCACCTTAAGCTTATCGCCGGTGTTTCTTTCATTATGGCGAGGCTTACCGCGCGATGCGGCAGCCTGATTAGCGCTACAAGATATTACTTATTTTTTCTTCTAAGTCTTTCTTGCTTATATCTTTCACCAAGACTACTTTTTTTCGTGATTTTTCGCCGGCCAAAATTTCCAACTGACTTCTTCT
>DLME01000143.1:6496-10811 GCA_002479215.1 Syntrophaceae bacterium UBA7544 | reverse complement strand
CCCAATACTTTGGAGAGCAGTTTTACGCAGGCAAGGTTAGCCGCTCCTTCCACAGGTTGCGCGGTAACCTTAAGCTTAAGCGCACCATCTTGCCAACCGGTTATTTCAGCGCGGGAAGCGCGAGGGGTAACTTGAATTTCAAAAGTTAAGCCGTTTTTAAATTCTTTTATCTGAAACATGCCTGCCAAAAAGAACCTTTCTTGACGACATTATAAATTTCGGGCTAACTTAATTATTATTTCTACTAAAAAATACTGCAAAAAGATAATCATCAAAATGACAATAATTGGGGAAAGATCAATTCCGACATTATGCAAAGGAATTATGCGGCGCACAGGACGAAGCACCGGCTCTGTAGCTCTATACAAAAAGATTACGATTTTATTATATGGGTCTGCATTTACCCATGATATTACGGCGCGGAAAATTATAATCCACATGTAAATCGTTAAAACAATATCAATGATCTTAGCTAAAGCAAAAATAAAGTTACTTAAAACAAACATAAAAACCTCATAAATTCGAGTTTAGCCGCCCTGGGAAATGGACAAGACAAAAATATTTAAAGCTTCATTAAACTCTTTTGGCCTTTCCATCATTACCATATGACCGGATCCTTCTATCAGGCATAGTTTTGCCCCGCCTATACCTCCGGCGATTTGACGGGAAAAATCCGGCGGCGTCATTTTATCTTCCGCCCCGCAGATTACTAGCACAGGCACAGCTATTTTACCTATTTCTTCGGTTAAGTTCAATTTATTGCACGCCGAGAGATCATCATATAAAACATCTATATTGGCCCGAGAAAGGCTTTTTTTCAGCAAGTCAAAAAACTGGGGGCGGTTTTCCTTGGCCAGCGAAAACTTGCATATTAAGTCGATTGCTTCCGCCGGATTTGTTTTAAAAAATCCCAAGAGGGAAGGATTAACCGGCATTTTCATCCCGCCGCCAACCGGAACAATTCCTTTTATCTCTTGCGGGTAATTTAGCGCGAATTGCAGAGTGATGGCGGCACCCAGAGAATGACCGACCAGGATAGAATTCTTTAGACGTAAAGCATCCAGCAGTTTCCTTACCCAGAGACAATAGTTCCCCACATCGCTTTCACCACTCCCCTTAGAATGGCCGTGTCCCGGAAGATCGACGGCAACAATATTATAATGCTTATGTAATTTGGCGTATTGTAACGACCATAAACTGTGGTCGCCGCCGGACCCATGGATGAAAATCAAGTTTTGTTTGTGCGCTCCAAAATCACTGCTATTAATCCAACAGGCAATTTTCGTAGATTCAACATTAAAATATTTCAGCATATTGATTTACCCCTAATGTGAAGTGAATATCACAAAAACAAAAATTTAGGCAATGGAAGAATGCGCCAAGATAGCTGATTTATGTTGACAGAATAAAGGGGAAAAGTGCATGAACAAAGTGAAAGGAAGGCGGAAATGTTTAAGGGAAAGAAAATAGCGATCATCGGCGGTGGAAAAATGGGAAGTATAATTGCTCAAGGTTTATTTGAGCAGAAAATTTTTTCCAAACGGAATATTACCGTTACCGATATTAACAGCGCCAGATTAGATTATATTCGTTCTACAATGGGGTTAAAAGTTTCTCATGACAATATAAACTCGGCAAAGAACGCGGATATAATCGTTATAGCTGTTAAACCGCAAAATATGGCCGCAACATTAACGGAATTCAGCTCAGTTATAGATGCTTCAAAAGTCGTGATATCCATTGCCGCCGGAATCACAACCTCTTTTATCGAAGCCTCTTTGCCCAAAGGCGCCCGGGTTTTAAGAGTAATGCCCAACACCCCCGCACTTGTAGGGGAGGGAGCGGCGGCCGTCGCCAAGGGCAGTTGCGCTACAATCGGCGACATTAAATTGACGCGCGCTATTCTTGACGCCGTGGGAATGAGTGTCGAAGTTGATGAAAAGCTGATGGATGCCATAACCGGACTCTCCGGCAGTGGTCCCGCTTATTGTTTTATGATCATAGAGGCGCTTATAGACGCCGGAGTAAAAATGGGGTTGCCGCGCGATTTAGCGGCGCAACTGGCAGCGCAAACCATGCTGGGAGCCGCCCGCCTTTGCCTTCAAAGCGATAAACAACCGGCGCAATTAAGGGAGATGGTAACGTCGCCGGGAGGCACTACCGCCGCCGGATTGAAGGTGCTGGAAGCAGGAAAAATTCGGGAAACGGTTATTTCCGCCGTGGAAGCGGCTACAAAGAGGTCTAAAGAATTATCGGGCGGCAAATAATAAGTTATTGATGATACATTTTCTATCGAAAGCGGGGAATTATCGGCGCGTTGCTATCAATAAATACTTAAAGTCCAGCCATCAGAAACTTTCATCACTTTTTTCTTTTTCATTAATGGGAATGGCCGGTTCTTTTGGCTCCGATGCTACAACTGTTTCTTTAGCTTCGGTCTGTGTAATAACCAGTGGACCTGCTTCGAGAGGCGGAAACGGCATCGCAGGCAAGTTTTCTTCAGTGGTTGTTACCGGTGGAATAGCCGACAGAGAACCATCTGTTTTCATTTCTACCGTTCTTCTTTTCTTGTGTCGAGGCCTGCGGCGGCTTTTCTTTTTCACCGGCTCTTTTTGCTCATCTTTTAATACCGAATTTTCGGCTGCTTTCAAAGGAAGCTCTTCCTGTACGGCCAGCTTTTCCAAAACTTGTTCCTTGATAATTTGCCGTATGTCCAGCTTGTCCCAGGGCATCTCCGTACTGCCTGAAATATGCAAATTGAGCCCGAAAGCTGTCTCCAGATTTAAAATTTCATTTCTTTTTTGATTGAGAATGTAACCAGCGATTTCATGCGGTAAAATTATTCTTAATTCGGAATAAATACCTTTGACCGCTTCTGATTCAATTTTGCGGAATGCCCCCAGCGCGGCATATTCCAAAGATGGACGCAGGCCGCTGCCTTTGCAGTAAGGACAAGTTGTATAACTGATTTCCTGAATTGTTGATTGTTTCTTTTGCCTCGATAATTCCAACATCCCAAATTTAGAAATGCGCGAAAGCTGAATTCTTGCCCTATCAATGCTCAGCGCTTTTTTGAACGATTTTTCCACTTCGGCGATATGCTTTTTATCGGCCATGTCAATAAAATCGATTACGATAAGCCCGCCTAAATCCCGTAAACGCAATTGCCGGGCAATTTCTTCGCTGGCTTCAATATTGGTCTTAAAAGCTGTTTCTTCAATCGTTCTTTTGTTGGAACCGCGGCCGGAGTTTACATCTATTGTAATCATGGCTTCCGTCGGATTGATAATAATGTACCCGCCGGATTTTAATTCCACGCGCTCCTGATAGATAACCCGTATTTGTTCTTCCAGCTGAAAGCTCTCGAAAAGGGGATTTTTTTCCTTATATTGTTTAACAATTCTTACATTACGGGGAGCCACAGCTTTTAAATAAACACGCATTTTGCGGAAGGTTTCGTAGTCATCAACAAGAATTTCATCAATTTCCGGCGTTAAATAGTCGCGTAAACTGCGCACGCCGAAGTCGGTCTCCTGATAAATCAGTAAAGGCGCGTTAATTATGCTTGCCTTCTTGTATATTTCTTTCCACAGGCGCATAAGGAGTTGATAGTCGCGCAAAATTTCCTGTTTGGTGCGGTTAATTCCCGCTGTCCGCACTATAAATCCCATATCCTCCGGGATTTTAATTTGTTCCATAAGATTTTTGATTTTTTTCCTGTCTTCTTCACTTTCTATCTTACGGGATATCCCGCCGCCGGGTTTGTTGGGCAGCAGAACCAAATACCTGCCGGGGAGTGAAATATAGGAAGTTAAAAGAGCTCCTTTGTTGCCGCTTGCATCTCTTACGGCTTGGACGATGATTTCCTGTCCCGCTTTGAGCAATGGTTTACCACCGGCCTGAGGGCTTTCCGGTTCGACAAAATATCCCGGGCTTACATCTTTAAGAGGAAGAAAACCATCCTTGACTCCCCCATAATCAACAAAAGCCGCCTGCAAACCCCGTTCAACTTTCAGCACTTTGCCTTTGTAAATATTGCCGGTAATCGGTTCTTTTACCGACATCTGAATGTTGAATTCAATGAGCTTGCCCTTTTCATTAACGGTGGCCATACGCATCTGTTCTTTATGAACAGCGTTAACGAGCATAGTATGTTTCATAAATGTCCTTTTCGGCCGGCTGCTATTTTGCGCGTTTTGGAGCGGGTATAGGCTTTCGTTAGCCTATTCACCAAATATGCGGCTCGACCTTTTGTATTTATTCGTAAAACTCCAATTCCGAAAGCGAAGCCCGGTCATGATGACCTTCAGGTTAC
>DLME01000143.1:0-6464 GCA_002479215.1 Syntrophaceae bacterium UBA7544 | reverse complement strand
ATAACCTAAAGGTCACACGTCGGAATTGGTAAGTTGAACAATCCCGCGTAGCGGAGGGTATGAACCTAAAAGCGCGCTGCGGGGTTCATACCCGTGGTAGAAAGGCGCTGATATCGCCTTTTCCAATTCTAATAATTTCGATATTGTCATCAATAAGGCTGATGACACTCGATGGCTCGGGTATAATATTACCACCATCGATAATTAAATCAACAACTCGGCCAAAGCATTCCTTGATGGCATAAGGATCGCCCAAAGCTTCACCATCCGCTGTTTTTACGCTGGTGCTGATTATCGGCTGTCCCAATTCTCTTACCAGAGCCAGGCAAATTTGATTATCCGGCACTCTGATTCCTGTCGTCGGTCTTTTCGGCAAAATGATTTTCGGCACCAGGCGCGACGCTTCCAAAATAAAAGTATAGGAACCGGGTAAAAGCCGTTTCATTGTTTTATAGGCATAGTCGGTAACTTTGGCATACTGGCTTATATGTTTTAAATCCGAACAAACGAAGCTCAAAGGCTTCTTCTTATTTCTTTTTTTTAATTCGTAAATTTTTTCAATACCTTTTTTATTGGACAAATCACATCCCAAACCGTAAACCGTATCGGTAGGATAAATTATTATTCCCCCTTCACGCAATACTTCCACAGCCTTTTTAATAAGGCGCGCTTGTGGATTCTGGTTGTTAATGGACAACATGGCTAAATTCCCGACTACTTGTCCTCATTTGCAATTGTGTATATCAATAATTTAGCGCTTTGGCAATCAAAGCTTCTTCGAGAGACAGGCGTATAGTTCTATCTATATGTCGAGGGACCAATGACTCGACCCTGTAAAGATAAATTCAAGAAGACGGTTTGGTATGATTATTTATTGTTAACCCTGTCTTTACTGAGTTTGTATTCAATACTATCGACAAGCGCCTGCCAACTGGCTTCAATAATATTTTCGGAAACGCCGATAGTACTCCATACATCTTCTCCATCCGTGGAATCCAAAAGCACCCGAACACTCGCGGCTGTGCCTTCCGAACCTTCCAGCGTGCGCACTTTAAAATCAACCAAATGCATCTCTTTAATTTGCGGATAAAATTTTGTGAGCGCTTTACGCAGAGCGTGATCGAGAGCATTCACCGGACCGTTTCCCTCGGCAGCAGTTAATTCTTCCTCACCATCGACCGATATTTTAATAGTGGCCTGAGAAAGACAAGGTTTATCTTCCGAGCGCGAAGTAACAACATTAAAACTCTCCAGAGTAAAAGGTTCGATAAACTCGCCAATCACCTTCTTAATCAGCACGGAAAGCGAGCCGTCGGCGGCGTCAAACTGAAAACCTCGATCCTCCATAAGTTTGACTTCATGCACTATTTTTTTACTGAGGGCATCATTTTTAGCCAGGTTAATACCCAATTCTTTGGCTTTATATTCAATATTGCTTTTGCCCGCCAAATCGGAAACCAGGACGCGCCGGTGGTTGCCGACAAGTTCCGGTTGTATATGCTCATAGGCCATGGAGTTTTTGACCACAGCGCTGACATGCACTCCGCCTTTGTGCGCAAAAGCGCTGCGCCCCACAAACGGCCGCGAATTAAGCGGCGGAACGTTGGCGACATCGCTTACATAATGAGAAAGGTTCGTCAGCTGTCGGATAGATTCCGCAGGCAAACAATTTTTACCCATTTTCAGCTGCAAATTGGCAATGATAGAAATTAAGTCGGCATTGCCGCATCTTTCTCCGTAACCATTGATCGTTCCCTGAACCATCTTAACTCCTTCCTGTACAGCAGCGATGGAATTGGCAACGGCAAGCCCGCAGTCGTTATGCGTATGAATACCGGCTATATTTAAAGGGATATAAGAAGATATTTTTTTTAAGATATCGCTGATTTCATTAGGCATAGAACCGCCGTTGGTATCGCAAAAAACTATCATATCCGCACCGGCGGTAAGCGCCGTTTTGACAACTTTGGCCGCATAGCGGGGATTGTTTTTATAGCCATCGAAAAAATGTTCGGCATCAAAAAGAACTTCTTTACCCATCGCTTTCAAGTATTCGATGGAGTCGGTAATCATGGTTAAATTCTCATCCAGATCAGTTTTAAGAATTTCGGTTACGTGCAGATCCCACGCTTTTCCGACTATAGCGCAGGCAGGGGTGCCTGCTTTGACCAAAGACTTCAAATTGGGGCATGATTCCGGCTTCATATGCGGACGGCGGGTACTGCCGAATGCCGTCAACCGTAAATTTTTAAAGTTAACTTTTTTTGCCATTTCGAAAAAGCGCACGTCTTTGGGATTGGAACCCGGCCAGCCGCCTTCGATGTAATGGAAATGTGTTTCATCACACCGTTGGGCTATGCGCAGTTTTTCTTCCGCCGAAAAATTGGTTTGTTCTCCCTGTGTTCCATCCCTTAAAGTGGTATCGTAAATCAAAATTTGATTTTTTGCCATTTTGTCCTCACTTTCAAAAAAAATCCGCTGTCGGGTTTCCCTGGCAGCGGATTTCGATTTCGTTTGATTTGAATTATGGCTACTCCATAACCAGGCCTCTTATGGAGAAGCTAATTATGATGATGCTAATTATAATTTCACTAATAATGATCGTATTCATAGGGTCAAATATTTAATTTGGCTGTATAATATTTTTTTAATGGCATTTTGTCAATAGAAATAATTTCTATAATTGAGTATGCCCACCATCAAAGAAGATTTTAATAGAGCAAGAAATGTGCTAAGCTAATAAACAACTACTGAAATCAAAAAAGAGGAATCTTGTCGGTTCATCAGCATCAAAATTACAATCATCCAGAAGCATCGTGGGGCAAGCGTTTAATTGTTTCCATGGCCATGAATTTGATCATTCCGGCGGTCCAGATTTACGGCGGCATTGTCTCCGGCTGTATGGCGCTCATAAGCGACGCGTTGCATAATTTAAGTGACTTCATTTCTCTCGTAATCAACTATGCGGCTCTGCTTTTGGGCAGGCGCGGGCCGACTTATAAACAAACTTTTGGATACAAACGAGTAGAAATCTTCGCAACATTAATCAGTGTATCGCTTTTATATGGCGCAGGTTTCTATATTGCCATAGAGGCATGGCAAAGATTCCTTAGTCCCCAGCCGATTGCCGGACAATTAGTTATCTGTATTGCCCTCATGTGTTTTATTGGTAACATTATTTCCGCCCTGATGTTGCGCTCCGGCTCGAAAGTCAATTTGAACATGAAAAGCGCCTTTTTGCACATGCTCAGTGATGCCGCAACTTCTTTAATTGTTGCCATTCTCGGAATTATCTGGATTTTCAAGCCCTTGTTTTGGCTTGATCCGGTATTCTCTTGGTTAATTGTCGCATTGATATTATACAGCGGCTGGGGTTTATTGAAAGATAGTATTCTTATTTTGATGAATGCCACACCGCCGGGAATAAACCTGCAAGATATTCAGAAATCATTGGAATCGATTGAAGGAATAAAAGAAATTCACGACCTGCATGTTTGGAATCCATCGGCTGAAAATATTGCATTGGCTGTTCATATAACCGTGCCCGATCAAATGTTGGGCAAAGTTGACGATTTGGCAAAAAGAGTAAGAACAATTCTTTTAGAAAAATTTAAAATTGATCATCCGACTTTGCAGTTTGAATCCAATACCTGTAATAATGGAACCCTTTTGTGCAGCATTTCGGAAAACAATCATTAAAAATGTATTGATTATATTAAGTATTTTCTCTTTTTATTTTTTATCAAATAAAGTAAGATTTCACAAAAGTTCGGAAAATACCCATTGGATATATTAATTGTTATATTTAAGGGAAAGCGCAATGACTTGGTTACTCGATAGGCTTTTTGAAAACCAACAATCAACTCCGCGGTTTGCATTTCAAGGAACCGTGAATTGGATGAGAGCCTTATCAATTCTTGTAGATGAAGGAGCGTTCTCGAACGACTCATTGTGTGAGTTCTACGACCTAGTACAAAGGCGCACTCTTAATGAAGAAGCCGATACTCTAGCCTTTGCATGCATGTTGATGGCAATGCACAACGTATCGGCACTACAAAAGGCCTTAGAACTGGATGAACCTTATTCTTGTGTACGGTCCGCCATAGTTGCTTGGTATTATGCTACCTATTATGCAAGCAAATCAATGATCGCGGCAGCAACAGGAGGAGACCCTCAGACTCATTCTAAAACCGGAAAGATTTGGCAAACTGAAATAGCAATGCGTAATTTGGCGGTTGCACCTTTCAATCTCAATTTTGAAGACATTACGCCAACAAATATTGAAAATAAAATTGCTGAGATTCGTAATGGTAACCCGCATGATCTTAGCCGTACGCCTACAAATCACGAAGAGGCCTTTGGTGCCGCTATTTCCTATTTGAAAGGCACGGCGGAATATGAAAAATCGAGATTGGAAGAAGAAGTAAGGGATAATTCGGAATTTAAACGGCAAGGGTTTGCTGACTTCAGAACTAAAGCGGCGAAAGCGCTAAGAGATGCAAGACTATCAAGAGCACATGTCAACTTCCTTGTGCAGGCATTTCGTTACCGAGGAAAAGCGAACTATCGGGATGCCATTTATCTGTCCTACGGCGCAGACAATTCCGCTATTCTTAGGATATTTGTAGAAGACTTAACCAAGGTTGCATGTGCGTTCACCAAAATGGCAGCGCGTTACGTTTCTCGGAGGTGCACCCAAGACAACTGGCGATCATTCGTTGACGATATAGGTGCCTATGCAAAGTTTCGCTTGCCGTATAATCTATCCGAAATATAACAAATGCATCCACCGTACGGCTTACAGCCAACGGTGACGCTCTCGTTACTGCTTTCTTTTGAGGAAATAACGCTAATCAAGCAAACGTTTTTGGCCGGTAATTTTCTGTATATCGGTTATGTTTTGTGAAACTTCCAAACACCCCAAATATTTGCCTGCCACATCCCTTAGCGCATAATATTCTATCAATACTTTTTGGGGCGTATCTTTGCCTTGCATGGGTAAATCTATCCAGAGTTGAGCACTATCCCTTTTCCCCGCTTTCATCTCCGCTAAAATCGTCTCCACTTTATTAAGACTGCCCTTAGGATGACAATCCCGCACATCGCGGCCTACCGCCCCCTTAGGCCTTTTGAATATTCTTGTCTCATGCTTATTCCAGGCAAGCACTTTATCGTTTTTATCTACCACCGAAAACTCCACAGGAATTGTTTCCAGCAATGCATTCAAAACATTTTTGTCTAACTCACCAATCATTTTTACCTCCAATTCCAATATTATAATTCTAGTTTGCTCACTTTTTTTTATATTTCCAGACCTGACGCTAATGCCTTCAACTGGTTCTTAGCAAACCATATCTTCCCCCTAAAAATCACCCACAATATAACATTTCGATTGCAAAATAGATTGGCATTGGATAGTTTATGGTGTCAAGTGAAATTATACATAATTATCATGGTGTTGGGTGGTAATTAAATATGAGAATACATTATTTTCAGCATGTGCCGTTTGAGGGATTGGGCAATATCGAAGAATGGATTAATGCCAAAGGATATTCCCTTTCCTCAACACGCTTTTACAATAAAGAAGTGCCGCCGAAGCTCGATGATATCGATTGGCTCATCATCATGGGCGGGCCGATGGGAGCTTACGAGGAAAATTTATATCCCTGGCTTGCCGCCGAAAAAAGATTTATCGGTCAGGCAATAAAGCAGGGAATTAAAGTTTTGGGAATTTGTTTGGGGGCACAATTAATTGCTGCCGCGATAGGAGCTAAAGTTTATCCCAACGCTCATAAGGAAATCGGTTGGTTTCCAATTAATCTAACCAAAGATGGTAAAACGTCGAAACTATTTCGGGGACTGCCTGCAGAAATTATCGCTTATCACTGGCACGGAGATACTTTCGATTTACCTTTCGGCGCGAAACATCTGGCCGAAAGCACAGCCTGCAAAAATCAGGCTTTCTCTTACAAAAATCATGTCCTGGCCCTGCAGTTTCATCTGGATGTAAGAAAGGATAACATTGAAGAATGGGTGCAAAGCGGAGCAGAGGAGTTGATCGAAGCCCCATATATCCAGACAGCGGGGGAAATGCTTTCTCCGGATAAACGTTTTGCCGTTATAGAAAAGCATATGGGGCAAGTGCTTGACCGTTTTGCAGCCCAGAAGTGTTGAAAAATACTTGTCCCATTTTTATACAAAACCAGTGATCCGCAAAAACTCCTGATGAAGGCTTCGATGCCGATTTTCTGATCAGGAATTACATCCTTCCAGGATGCCTTCTCAGCCCAGCTTTCTCAGTTCTCTGCGGAGAATTTTACCAACTGCACTTTTAGGCATGGCATCCAGCAGCTGAATGGCTTTCGGTCTTTTATACTTGGGCAATTGCTCCTGGCAAAAATTCATCAGGTCTTCTTCCGTCGCTTCTCCTGCCGACTTCAGAACGACAAAGGCTTTGACTCCCT
>DLME01000282.1 GCA_002479215.1 Syntrophaceae bacterium UBA7544 | reverse complement strand
GACAATCCTTATGTTCGACTACATTATGTATGTCATTGCCAGAAAATACTGGAAAATAATGAAACTGGAATGGCTGGCGAAAAAAAATACGCAGTGATTGACAAGATGGATTCTATCAAGTGAGGATTATTTATCACAATTACTCTATGCAAGGAGGGATGAAGGAATGCAAGCTTATGCCGCAAAACTTATTGACCTTATAGAAAGCAAGGCCGAAAATATTTCCAAGCAATGGGCCAAGGACGTGATGACGCATAGCAGAACACCCTCGTATCACTCTCTGCCGAAAGACATGGTAATTGAACAGGGAATCAATTTTTACAGACTTTTTCGTCAAATGTCGCTGGCCGAAATCCCTTATGAAGAGGCCAAAACATTTTCTTGGAAATATGCCCAAGAGTTTTACAGTGAAAAGATACCTCTCCATGAAGCTTTATATGCCCTGATTCTGATGAGGCGAAATCTTTGGCTATACGCGGAGTTTCAGGGAACTTTTTTTACGGCACTGGAAAAACAGCAGGCGGTGGAAAGTCTGAATCGGACGATCCTCATGTTCGATTACGTGTCCTACCAGGTCACAGAGAAATACCAGGAGCTGGCCATTGGTGATGTTGAGAAAAAGCTTGGCGCCATCAAAACACTGATGATGAAGGGACATATTGGCGGCAAAAAAAGTGTTTATAAAGCCGGACTAATAAGTATCTTTCTTCTGGGCGCCTGTATTCTTACGTATTATAACCATGCAACTCTCAAAACAGAAGGGCTTTTCACTCACCTCTTCTATATTCCAATCATTCTGGCCTCGATCTGGTGGGGTAAAAAAGGCATCTTTGTAGCCATTTTTCTTGGTGCTCTGATTCTAACCGGTCATGCACTTTTCTTGAAAGAAATGCCCATTTCAGGTGATGTCGTCCGAGCTATTATGTTTGTTGTAATAGGTGGTGTAGTAGGTTGGCTGATGGAAGGCATTAAAAAAGTGGAAGAGCTGTATTAAGAACTTTACAGCATAAATTCGATAACAAGAGGAGATGAACGTGGAGCGTGAGCAAATCAATAAAGGAAAGGTTTTGTCCATTCGCAGCAGTGTCGTTGATGTCCGTTTTCCCGTAGCGCCTTCGATCCGCAATGTTCTTCAGGCCGGGGATAAGGGAGAGGTGATCATCGAGGTTTTTACCCAACTGGATAACAATACAGTTCGAGGTGTCTCTCTGACACCTACCCAGGGTCTGGCCAGAGGTTCGACGGTAACAGATACGGGCAAGCCTCTTGAGGTTCCGGTGGGCAAGGAACTTTTAGGAAGAGTTTTTAATGTCTTCGGACAAACAATTGATAAAAAGGATCAGGTTGAAGGAAGTGAATGGCGTTCCATTCACCGTGAGCCAATCCCCTTGCAAGATCAGTCCACCGTATCAGAAATTTTCGAGACGGGGATCAAAGCCATTGATGTTCTTGCGCCTCTGGAGCGGGGAGGAAAAGCCGGACTTTTCGGTGGTGCGGGCGTCGGGAAGACTGTTCTCATTACGGAAATGATTCACAATACCGTCAGCCACCATGAAGGGATGAGCATTTTCTGCGGCATCGGTGAGCGCTGCCGCGAGGGAGAAGAGCTTTATCGTGAGATGCAGGAAAGCGGAGTTTTGGGCAATACAGTGATGGTTTTCGGTCAGATGAATGAGCCGCCGGGCGCGCGATTCCGTGTAGGCCATGCGGCGCTTACAATGGCTGAGTATTTCCGGGATGACGCCAAGCAGGATGTCCTACTTATGATTGACAACATCTTCCGCTTTATCCAGGCAGGAATGGAAGTTTCCGGTCTATTAGGACAACTACCCTCACGTCTTGGTTATCAGCCAACTCTGGCTACAGAACTGGCCGAATTGGAAGAACGGATCTGTAACACCAAAACAGGTGCAATTACATCTATTCAGGCTGTCTATGTGCCGGCGGATGATTTTACTGATCCTTCAGCTGTCCATACCTTCGGCCATCTCTCGGCGACAATAGCCCTCTCGCGTAAGCGGGCGAGCGAAGGTTTGTACCCGGCTATCGACCTTCTTCAGTCCAGTTCGAAGATGCTGTTGCCGAATATCGCCGGCGAGCGCCACTATAAGATTGCGCAGGAAATTCGTAAAACGCTGGCTGTTTATGAAGATCTTAAAGATATTATCGCCATGCTGGGTATTTCCGAACTTTCACGGGAAGATCAGCGAACTGTTTTTAGGGCACGAAGGCTCGAGCGCTTCTTTACCCAGCCGTTCTTTGTCACAGAGCAGTTCACCGGTACAGCCGGAAAAATGGTCTCCCGCGAAGATACCTTGAACGGCTGTGAGCGAATACTTAATGATGAATTTGCCGAATATCCGGAACGCGCTCTTTATATGATTGGAACAATCGACGAGGCGAAGATCCAACATGATGCTTAAGATACTACTGCCGGCGGAAATTTTAATAAAGCAGGAAGTAAAGAAAATTGTCGCCGAAGCGGAAAACGGTTCTTTTTGCCTTATGCCTAACCATATTGATTTTGTGGCAACGCTGGCTCCCGGTCTTTTTACCTACGAACCAATATCGGGAGGGCAGGAGCTATTGGCCATGGACGTGGGAACGCTGGTGAAAAAAGGGAATGACGTTCTTGTCTCCACACGTAATGCCGTGCGTGCTCCGGACTTAGGTAAATTGAAGCAGGTCGTCGTGGAACAATACGATATCCTGGATGAACGCGAAAAGATGGTCCGTTCCGCCGCAGCCAAACTCGAGGCCAGTCTTATCAGACGTTTTGTGGAGTTGAAATGAAATGGTTAAGTAAAAAATCTTGTGCCTTTAATGCTGTGTCGTATTTGGCAGGAGTGTCATAAAAGTAAAGATTGAAAGTTTTATGAACCGATAGGAGTTTAAAAAGATATGGTTGAAATAAAACGCGCATCAAGTCAACGGCGCAGACAGATGGCCGATCATTTTGCGGATAAAGTAGCCCAAAAGGAATCTCTGCGAATCAAGGGAATGCGGCACAAGGATGAAATAGTTTGGTTAGGCGTGGGGATGTTCGGGATTGTCGGCTGGTCGGTGGCAATTCCTACCCTCATCGGAATAGCCCTGGGACTCTGGATCGACCGTACCTGGCCAAGCCGTTATTCCTGGGCGCTGATGTTCCTTATCATCGGTGTAGTGCTAGGATGCATCAATGCCGCGTATTGGGTAAGAAAGGTCAGAAGCAGGATTATTAGTGATGATGAATGAATTCAAAATCATAACAATGATTATTCTTTTTCTGGCATTTGCGGCGGGGCTGGTGTTGGGAGCGTTTTACTTTATCGCTCTCTGGCGGACAGTAAAAAAGCTTCCGGATACGCTTAGCCCTCTGCGTCTGATGTTAGGCAGTTTTGTCTTGCGTATGGCGGTAGTGCTGCCCGGATTTTACTTTGTCATGGGTGGGCAGTGGGAACGGCTGGCCGTGGCACTTCTGGGTTTTATTTTAATGAGGATGATTCTCACACGACGCCTGGGAATGGATAAAGCAGTTTAAGAATATTATAAAGTTTTTCAAAAGCCTAGTGAGGAGTTTAAGTGGAAATCGTAGCCATCAATCAAATCAGCCCGGATCAGGTTATTCTCTGGACATGGAGTTTTATAACCATTAATGTAACCATCGTCTATACATGGCTGGTTATGGCGATTCTTGTGATCGGCTCCTGGCTGGTGACACGCAATCTTTCCACCGGCATCAATGTTTCCCGCTGGCAGCATTTCCTCGAAGTGGTTATTTCGACTATCCGCGGAGAAATCAGGGAAATGACCAAGAAGGGAGTCGATGACTATGTTCCCTTGATCGGCACCTTATTCCTTTTTATCTGTGTCGCCAATGTCCTGGCTATAGTTCCCGGATATGTCCCACCTACTGCATCGCTCATGACAACAGCGGCGCTGGCACTTTGCGTATTTATTGCTGTTCCTTTTTATGGTATTTCCAGAAATGGCGTGCTTCATTATTTAAAAGAATACTTTCAACCTAATTTTATCTTCTTTCCGTTTCACGTTATGGGAGAAATATCTCGGACGCTGGCCCTCACGGTTCGATTGTTCGGTAATATCATGAGTCATGAGAAGGTTATCGGAATTCTTCTGTCTGTCACGCCTCTGGTGTTCCCTGTCATCATGCAGGCACTAGGGCTGTTAATCGGGGTAATCCAGGCGTATATTTTTGCCATACTTTCCATGGTGTATATCGCTTCGGCGACAAGCGCCCAGGAGGAGTCACATAAAGCAGCAGTTAGCGAAGGCATCCAGGCCTGATAAATCAATAAATTTACATAAGGAGGATTTTTTATGGATAAATTGAGTTTAGTTGCAGTAGCTTCCATCATTGCTGCAGGCATAACAATGGCAATAGGTTCTATTGGACCGGCTCTGGGACAGGGGCGAGCGATCCAGCAGGCCCTTGCCGCCATCGCCCAGCAACCCGATGAACGCAATTCTTTGACGCGAACCCTGTTTGTAGGACTCGCCATGATCGAATCAATTGCTATTTACTGCTTTGTTATTTCCATGATCGTAATCTTTGCGAATCCTTTCTGGGGCTACTTTGTAAAGGCAGGGGGATAATCCATGCATATCGACTGGTTTGTTTTGTTTTGCCAAATCTTCAATTTTCTGCTGCTCGTCTATCTATTGAAGCGCTTTCTTTATGGGCGAATCATCAAAGCAATGGATGATCGGGAGGCAACAATTGCCGCTCGTTTCGCCGATGCCGAGAAAATGAAAACGAAAGCGGAAGAGGCAGCCGAGATCTATGACAGGAAAAACCAGTTGCTTGCTGAGAAATCGGAACAATTGCTCAATGAAGTAAGTATTGCGGCGGAGAGTAAACGGAAAGAACTCATGGAAAAGGTGCGGGAAGACGTCGACGCGATCAAAACACGCTGGCAAGATATGTTGATGAGAGAAAAGGATGCGTTTTTTCAGGATCTTCGCGGGCGGGCGGCCCGACAGATTTACGCCACAGCTCGCCGGGCATTGACAGACCTTGCCGACGCGGACCTGGAGGCGCGGATTGTCGATGAATTTATTCGGCGGGTCCGGGAATTGGACAAAGAAAAATCCGCACAAATCCGCAAAGCTATTACCGGTGGTGGTAATAGAGTAACTGTCCAAAGCGCTTTTGATATTCCGAAGGAAACACAAGACCGGATAGAACAGGCTTTAAAAAAGCAAATCACCAAAGGCTTTACTATCAATTATTCAATGCAGCCGGAAGTCGTTTCCGGCATAGAGTTGCGGGTTAACGGCCACAAGATCGCCTGGAGTCTGAATGAGTATCTGGAAACACTGGTAGAAAATTTGACCGAAACCCTTCAGAAAGAAGCACACAGCGGATAGTAGGGAATATTGAGGGAGGAGCAGAATGAGCGAACAAGTTAATATAACCGACACTCAGGAATTAAAAACTTTTCTTGATGACACCTTTTCGACGATGGATAAGGTTTTAAAAAAACAGAAACCTGAACTGCGACAATACGAAATCGGCACAATTCAATTTGTGGGCAGGGACATTGCCAGAGTCAGCGGACTGCCGAACATCCGCGCGGAGGAACTGGTGCAATTTTCCGGAAATTATATGGGACTTGTCTTCAATATAGACCCGGAGGAAATAGGCATTGTTCTTCTTGACCCCAGTGAACACCTTCAGGTCGGTACCGAAGTCCACCGCACTAAGCGCGTTCTCGACGTCCCTGTAGGTGAAGGCCTTTTGGGACGGGTGGTTGATCCTCTAGGTCGTCCTCTGGATGGTCTGGGAGAGATTAATACCGTCAAACGGCTCCCCGTCGAAAGGCCGGCTCCAGCGGTAATGGACCGCGCCCCGGTGACTGTTCC
>DLME01000067.1 GCA_002479215.1 Syntrophaceae bacterium UBA7544 | reverse complement strand
CAGCCCCATGGATAGAGCTTCGAACGGCGCCAGGGCCCGGTAGTCGGCGAGGGTTGGAAAAAGGAAGACGTCAGCCCGCTTGTACCACTCCCAAAGGGTCGCATACGGCTGCCGCCCCTGGAAAATGACATGCCCTGACAAACCAAGCTCTTGAGATTGCAGTTCCAGGCTTTCCCGAAAAGGCCCATCTCCCACAATATCAAAGACAAAACTCCCAAGATGACTAGGGATAAGTGATGCCAGGGCCTCAAGAGCATACTGCAGGCCTTTTAACTTGAACAGGCGCCCCACGTAAAGAAAGCGGACCGGAAGTTCAGTGCCTCGCGACCCTCTATAGGCATAGAGATTTTCTCTAGATTCCCCGGATATGGAGGCCATATCCGAGACGAGGAAAGGTCTTACGATGACCTTGTTCACCGAAGCATGCAAATCAGATATCAGATAATTTCCGCCATCTCGGTTGTTGGTGAGAAACATGTCGGCTCTCTTGACTATGAAGATGCGAATGGCGTTACGTAGAAGCCAGATCAAATTGCTTTGGTCAAACCTTGGTTTGGTTTCCACCAACAGCAACACCCGTATCCCCGGCATCAGATAACGGGCCAGCATTGCATAAAAAGACCAGAGGCTGAATTCGGTAACGACCATAATATCGGGGCAGTACTTCAAAAGAGCGGGAATTACTGCCGGTGTTATGACTCTCACCTCGCGTGCATAATTATCATTACAGTGGTCGCCTTGTCTTTTACTATAATAGATTCGTTTGATTTTCCCTCGGAGCTCAATCTCGAACCCGAGACCTTTTTCTGCGCCCGCGAATTCTGCCGTAAACACTCGAAATGACCCGCAGCGCGCCGCCAGAGATTCCAACAGTGATTGGAGATAGAGCAGACCCCCTCCATATCCCAGGGCCGGCAATACCCACGCGACTTTCGCATCCCGGAGTCTTAAACCGCCTTGCAAGTTTTTCGATGGCCTCCCATATATGTATACCTCTCTTCCCGAATGAAGCTCATGGCTCCGCTCGGTTTATCTTCACTCGGGCCGCCTCCGAAGCTTCTCACCGTTTAATTTGCGGTATTTGCGGCCCGCTGCCACTAAGCAAACAGCGGCAATGGCATGATCTTAACAATCTTGTTGCCCTAAAGAGTAATTTCTTTGAATGCAAAATTCTTCCCGAGACGCCGGTTGTGCTTCCATGGTCCCTAGTGTGCAGGAGGAAGAGGCCCAGCAGCCAGACAAAGACAACACTGGAGGTGATCCAGCGATCTGCCATCACGTTTGAGCTGAGGCTATTCACAAAGAAGGCCGCCAGGGCGCCGGCAAACCCCACGGTTCCCGGTCCTCGGCGCCAAACCTTGCTGATGGTAGTCCACCACAGGCGCACCGCAAAAATGGCAAACAAGACGACCCCCACCGATCCCGTGCCGATGAGCACGGTGAAGAGCGAGTTGTGGGAATGAGAGGCCATCCCCCCACTTACAATTCCCACGAGGCCGAAGCCATATCCCAGGAAAGGTCTTTGGAGGAACTTGTGCCACAAAAATTCCCAGAGAATGGTTCGGCCGCTCCCAGTCTCAATATTAGATAGCGACTTCCCGGGAAAGAGTAGGTCCCTTAAAAACTCCCCACCTGCCCCCCAAAGGAAAATCAGGAGGGCCACCCAAAATCCGATCAATAGCAACCAGAACCGCCGGAGCGCCAGGAAGATCAACAGACACCCCACCAGCGCGCCGATACTGCTGCCTGAACTTCTGCCCAGTGCCAGGGTGCAAAAAGCGAATATGCCGAATCGCAAGAGCCGCCTCGATCGTTTTTCAGCCTCGAACCGTTCCGCCTTGGTCATTGCCAGGTATTCCCCCAGACAATAGCAGAACAACAGCGCTGAAGAGATGGTATAAGTGGTATTGTGCCATACCACGGAGGATAAGCCATAAGACCAAATAGTAGCGTATATGTCTAGAATGATCGCCGCCATCGCTATACGGCAGAAGGCGCGTTCCGCCCCGGCAAAGTCCCGATACTGAGCCACCGCGGCAAGTGTAGCAGAAAGCAGAATGAGGTATTCAAAGGCGCGATAGAGAGAGAAAACAGGCTTTGCTGACCACAAACAACTGACGGCGCAGAATACATAATATCCGGCCAACCACATGGCGGGGGTTCTACGCAGGGAAGACCACGTGCGCCCGAAAGCTCCACTAAAGATCAGGATGAAACCCGCCAGGCAAACTGCGGCGATGTCCACCGCGGCAAACGCGTCCACAACATCCAAATCAGTTATGGGTCGTATCCGTCCCAGCATAGATTGACGAATGATTAACATGAAAATACAAAATAATAAAAGTCTGGCAACAAAGGGACTACCACTTATAACGTTGCTGTTGACCGAGTCGGGTGAACCCTCGAAGGGCGGGAGGCTTCTCCCAGATGTGGTATTAACCCGAGTCATCGGTTAACCGCCTTGTTGTTGACAGACTTGCGTCGCCGGAAATTTAAATTGTATTTTCGCTAAGTTTAAACTAAGGACTATCGACCATCTTGAAATTGCTATATCCAAAAAACCTATCAAGACAACCACCTTCCATCGATTGCGTGGACATCCACTGCCGAGGTATCATGCACCATACTTTTGAGCACTCGAAAAATCTCCTCATGTTTGCGGATGGTATCAAATTTCCAATTGTATTTTCGGGCATGCTCTGCCAAACGTTGGCGGAGTGCCTTGTCCTCGTACAAACTCAGAATCTTATCGGCGAGATCCTCAGGATCTCCCGGTCGATGCAGTAAGCCATCTTTTCCATCCTCAATCATGTCCGAGATCGAAGCAATGCGGGCTGCAAGAACAACTTTCCCTTCCGTCATATACTCCATTACCTTGGTAGGGTAGGCTTGAGCCAGATCCACATCATCACGCCAGGGAATCACACACAGGTGTGCCTGTCTAATCAATTGCATTACTTTGCTGTGTTCCAGGAAGCCTAGGAACTCAACCCCTTCAAGTTTTCTAAAATCCTTGATGGCCTCTTCTACATCCTCTCGAATTTTCCCGATAATCCAGAGGTGGGCATTGGGCAGCTGCTTCTTTATTTTTAAAAAGGCTTGCATGAGAATATCTAAACCGCATGCAGGGAAGTGTAGGCTTCTCATGCATAATATGTTAAAGTCGCCATCGTCTTCAGCAACGAAATTATCTTCACTTTTACTAGGAACCCAGATAGTTGTCTGCCAGGCCAGAATTTTTCTCTCGGGGATTTGGTAATATCTGAATTGGAAATCAGGCCTGATACCCACAATGAACAGGTCCGCCTTTTTATACGAGAGTTTCATGAGAACACGGGTAACCCATATTCTCAGTTGAGTAAGTTTATTGCTATTAATATTATGTCTTATGGGAATATCCCATACATCAACTACCCATTTAATTTTAGCGAACAGCTTTCCTAAAAAACCGACAATGCCTAAGGCTGACGGTTCCGAAACTAGAATGACATCATTTAGCATTTTCCGATGGTTAAACAGCCAATAACTTGAGAAGACCATCAGGCCGAATTTCCCAGCAAATGGGGATCGAACCGTCTTAGTGCCAGGGCTGAGATAACGATTAAAATCTGCCTTTGAGGTGATCAACATGGTCAGCTCAGAATATCTGCTCAGAAAAATTATCCTCATTATGTGTTCATAATTTTTGCCTTCATCACCTTTTGAGGCTGTCAGAAATATGGTTTTTAACATCTTATTATTTCTTGTCTAACTAAAGGCTTTTGCCGCAGCCGATTGGCAAGTTGTTGATTACCCACGGACTCAAGCGTTTCCCCACATAAGGCAGTAATCTGAGGATAAGTCGGCTCGTGGAAGGAAGGTGCACATTTCCTGTATTTAGAAAAAAAGGCCAGAACCTCCTGCTTCTGCCATCGCTCCTTAAGGATTTGACGATGAACAGAGTCATGTAGCATCTGGTCCAAAAATAACCGTAAAAACGGTAAATAAATTTTAGAGCTTCGTTAGGTATGGTTGGCGCCCCGTATCTTCTCCGGATCTGTGATAATTCCTCTTCCGACAAATCGGATTGAACAAAACATTTCCTATTATCATGACTTCTGTCCACTGCAAGAAACTCGGTGACCTTTTTTACGCTGCCTCGCATTGCTATTCTTATCCAGTACTCGTAATCACCCCCGATCTGGAGTGTTTCATCCAACCCGCCGACCCTTTCATAAGCGCGTCGGCTCCAGAAAACCGCCGGCTGATATAATCCCCCTGTAACTATGGCCCACTTCAAATTAAAAGGAGGAGAAAAAGTAAGTTCTATGGTGCCCTTAGTGTCATCCAAATGGATAATGTCCCCATAGAGGAGGTCCACCTGCTGGTTCCGGGTGAAGTAGCCCACTACCGCTTCCAGCGTCCACGGCAGATAGAGATCATCGGTATTCAGATAACAGAGTATGTCTCCCTTCGCTTTTTTGAGACCTTTGTTGATGGCCTGGTACATGCCCTCGTCGGGCTCGGATGACCAGCTCAGGTCGTAGGTGCCTGCATATTTTCTCAGAATGTCGAGGGTATTATCCGTCGAACCTCCATCCACCACGATATGCTCCAAATTCCTATAGGTCTGACCCGTGATCGATAAAATGGTGTCTTCAATAAACTCACCCTGATTGTAACTGGGGGTAATAATTGATACCATCGGCCTACGGTTCATGTATCCACCTCTTTCTTTGAGATGCTTATGAAATTATTTCGCAATTTTAATTATAACTGATTATTTCGGTTTTCCAATATTTTTGTTTTAGTATTAAGTCACATGACACCCAGTATACTACTATTTATTCTGGAATAGAAAACTACTTCAAAACCCGGGCAACAAGGAACAGGTTGTCGCCCGTTCCCTTTAACTGATCCATGAATAGAGCATAAATATAAAAGGGCAGAAGGAGACCTGCAACCGCAACAAGCTTGGGCAGGTTTGGAAACAACTTCCAACGTACTTTGTATTTTCCGTTACGTTTCAATTCAATTTTCAATTGATCAAAAAATCCGGAGGCTCCTATCTTGTATAAGAAATAGACACGGCCAGAAATATCTAAGCGGACGACCTCAAACCCCATGGAAGTTACTGCGAGGGTTAGTGCTTTGGGAGTAAATTCATAAAGGTGATACGGGGCCTCTGAATGCGGCCAGGGAAATCGTAAGAATTTTGCCATACTAAGAGTTGCGGTAGCAAAACTGGATTTGGCATTCGGGGTTCTGATCACCAGCAATCCACCGGATTTTAAAAGATAGCGGGCGGCCACCAACATTTGCCTGGGAGAGCGCCCATGTTCGATCACATCTCCCATTCTAATCACATCAAAAGAGCCGGAAGGAAAATTAGAAGTCTGGATTTCCTCTATATGTGCCGACAGGTGATTCTGGCGTGCAACCTTTACGGCATCAGCGTTGATATCGATCCCTTCCACCTCCCATCCCAGTTTTTGCATATGGTAAATAAAAGAGCCTAATGCACAACCCACATCAAGCAGGCGTCCGCCCTTGATTCCCAAAGATTGCAACTGCTGGTGGAGATGTACCGCGGCAAAGGGAGAGGTTTCTGATAAGTCTTGCTCCCCAGTGGCAAAGTACCCTGCCGCCTGGTTATAAATAGCAGCCATTTGCTGGATACTCGGCTGCGGCCAAACAAAAATAACCTCGCAGTTACGGCATCCCCAGAGTTTCCAGCCACGTTTAACAGAGACAAGAGAATACTCGGTCCCTCCGCAGCACTCGCAAGGAAACTGGGGGATGGCGCTACTGGGCCTTAGGCATCCTTCCATTTTCAACCAACTCTTAACCTTCAAGTCCTGTCTCTAATTCTGCGGTCCCTGACTATGAGATGAGGATCTGCCAAGAGCAGGCCAATATTTTGCCTTAAATTTCCTTAATCTATCGAGCAAGGAGCCAGGCAGGATTAACATGACGGCAATTTTTATAGATTCTACCCACCAATCATCCCATCCCAGCTCTTTTAAAAAAATGCACCATGCCGCTTTTTTGTCACCATATTGAATCAATTCGCGAACATATGATAAAGTATACCCTTCCAGGCAACGAAGCCAGGATTTCTCCATCCGTTCAGGAAATATGCCCCTTTGCTTCCAATCATTATACGTAGATATCAATATCGCAGGACCGAACGGGCAACGTCGTTTCGGGGAAGATGTTTCAGAAAGCAACCAGAAGCTGCCGATCACCTCATTGTGATAGACTGAAAGACAAGACGGCTCATAGCCAGCTTTGGCAACCCACCCCAGACGCACCCACGTATCTATGTCCTCTCCTTTGTTACTCCACTTAGCATCAGGAAAGCAACCTACCTGTTCAAGAATGAACTTATTAATTACAATGGAAGAAGAGGTAGCACCGCCAAGAGAATGCTCATACAAAAAATCACAATAATTGTCAATGACCTGAAAATGACTATGCTTACTATTGATCATTTTATGGGATATTCCCGAAGTTCCTATGTATAAAGGGTTGCAAAAAACAAAGCCGATCTCCGGATGATTGACAATTGCCTCATGCATTTTCTCCAGAAAATTGGGGAAATATTCGTCATCAGCGTCGAGAAATGCTATCCATGCCGCCTTAGCTACCACCACACCTCTGTTGCGGGCTGCACTCACCCCAGCATTTTCCTGGCGGATCAGTCGAATCCGAGGGTCTGTATATGAAGCTACCAGGGATCCCCCTTCATCGGTTGACCCGTCATCAACCACAATAAGCTCAAAATCCTTAAAGCTCTGGACCAGCACCGAATTCAAACTGCGCCTGATGTAGGGAGCTTTGTTATAAAGGGGGATTATGACAGAAAAAAAGGGCATATTCCCAGCCTCAGATTATCACAGAAGGTTCAGTCTGTATCTGCATAGCTCTGTCCGCCATCATCAGTTGACCCATCATCAACTATGATGATCTCATAAGGAGGAGAGGTTTGATTTAAAAGGGAAGATATAGCTCTGCCAATATATTGGGCCATATTATAGAGAGCAATGACCGGTGATACAATAATCATAATTTCTCCAGGCAATCATCATTCAACATATTAATATAATTAGCCTTTTTAAATTGAGATCAAATCTCGAAAGGCAGACCTCCAGCCTTTGTAAAATTTGTGATAACGCCCCGAAATGATTTCGTTAAGGATAAATGGTATTCTATGCATTATGTTGTATGGAATATTTGCTCTTTTATCACAGTGAAATATAACCTCATCAATTTTTCGCATTATAGTTCCATCAATAAGGTTATTCTTATACAAATAAATAAATCCGTTTAACCATTTAATCTCTTTGTTGAAAAAATGCGCTCTCGTATCTTTGTAAGAGTTATCTATGATTTTCTCAATTATGCTTCGATTGATCTTTCGTAACCCACAAGATTGATTAATATGTTTTCGGTATTTATTAAATTCATAAGGCAATTTAACGACCTTACTGACAACACTGCTGGCAAATGGCAACCAATCATCATAAACCCATGACGGGGGAATAGGCACTAAGCTAGTATAAATACATTTCCGGATTGCCGTAACAGCTCCTAAAATAAAATCATAGTTAAAAAAATAATCTAACAATTCTCCTTTGGAAAAAATGGCAAAGGTTTTTGAAATATTATGAAAGTTCCAAAAACTAAACCCCAGGGAATTTAACTCTTCATCTACAATATCTGCATCACAAAAAATAAATCCCACCTCAGGATCATCCGTCATTATTTTTGCAAATTTTTCTAATTTTTGGGCATCCCAGACATCATCCTGGTCAGAAAAGGCAATTATGTCCCCGGTGCACAGGGAGCCGGCTTTTTCAAAATTCTTGGAATAACCCAAGTTGGCATTATTCCGATAGATTCTCACCGGGAAGGGGGCGCGGGAGGAAAAACTTTCAAGAATAGCGATGGTCCTGTCATGTGACCCATCGTCGCATACAACCAGCTCGTCAGGAAGGCAAGTCTGTTGCAAGAAGCTGTCGAGTTGCTCTTGCAAGAAACGCTCGCCGTTGTAAGTGGTCATGGCGATAGAGATGACAAGTGGCTTAGGCATCCATTTTTCACTTAATTTAAACTCAACATCTCATCTGGAATCATGGCCTGACCCTAATACCTGAGATGCCTAATAATCCGTGAGCCATTGCATAAAGAATTATAATGAAATTATTATTATAGCCAATAATTATAGATTTTATAGCTAAATTAAATGCGTATTTAATACTTTTTGTGAATGGCAAAAGCCCGCAATTGCGATTTATAAACATATTATTCCTGACTAAAGTCTGGAACATAAAAGTGGAAGTATGAAAATATTCACCAAAAATTAATTCCTCAACAGAATATTGTAACTTAATATTCTACAGCTTCATGTGGGCAGGGAGGGTTCCATACGAGACCCGCAGAGTATAGTATCCTGATATTTCTCTAATAAATCTACTTGCTTGCTCAATTTGTTAAAATCGATCCAATAATCGTCTCCCTCGCAGTTAGGATAAATACTTGCCTCGCGCCCGGCCCCAAACACGGAGTAAGTTAGCATTAAGACCGACATTCTCATGCCAGGTCACTATTCTTACAATTTGTGGATATCTTTTTTGGTAATTGACACAAATCTCCAGGGTGCGGTCTTGAGATTTATCATCACCGATAATCAACTCGATGGGAAAATCGCAGTGTTGCGCCAGAATTCCATCAATTGTCTGCTCAATATAAACTTCCTGGTTGTAGGTAATGACGATCACGCTGACCAAGAGCTCAGATGGCATCTGCCTAAGATCGATGATCTCAGATGCCGGGATCGCCAGCATTTCGTCACGTGTGATTATCGCCTCTCTCATATTAGGCCTCCCCCTCTGCTCGCATTATCGACGCATATCCAAGACAAGAGCGGACCTGGAAGCGCAATTCTACAAAGGCACTCATACGGCTTAATCCCGCGATAGCTCCATAGACCACTAGCCCCACGGCCATCTGCACCAGCAACAGCGTTAAAGGGGTTTTTAAATCAGCAAGCAAAAATGCCCCGGTGGTCTTTAATTTCAGATAAAGAATAGTTGACATGGCCAAAACCATCACCATTGTAGCCCCGATGGCGGGGATCAGGTCCAGAGCCTGCTCGCGCCAGCGGTAGTTCAAGAGCTTTCGGGTGTAATATCCATTGAAGAAAAGACAAGCTACGGAAAAAATGAGTATTCCCCAAACCATGGCGGATACCCCGAAGCGGAAAGTGCTAACCAAGGTCAAAACGGTCAACAATCTTTTGATGACCTCAAGCCGGAGGATAAGGTTACTGCGTCCCTGGGCCGTAAGCACATTAAGTTGCAGAGCGTGCAAGGGGTAAAGCATCCCTGATAAAGCCAGAACATGAAGATAGGGCACGCAGGGTGCCCACTTGTCCGTAAGCAGGCATCGCACCAGAGGATCGGCCACCACCGCCAGGCCCGCCATTGCCGGGAAGTGAACCGCAGCCAACAGGCGAGACACCTTGCGGACGATAGCTTTCAGCATCGCCATATCGGCCTGCATCCGGGAAAAAGCCGGAAGGGTGGTCCGCCAGAAAATCTGGGTAACAAATCCTGCCGGGAATTGCGCCAGTCCCTGAGCGCGTGTGAAAAACCCGAGGTCGGCAGGCCGGTACACGCGTCCAATTACCACATTATAGAGATTCTCGAAAACCGTTTGTAACAGCCAGGAGGCCGACAGCCTGGAAGAAAAGGGCCACATTGACTGGAAGGAGGTGCGGCGAAAACGGCCGGTCAGCCGCCAATTTCCCAATCTCCAAACCAGCAAACTTTGAAACAGAGCCATAGTGACCGACTGT
>DLME01000226.1 GCA_002479215.1 Syntrophaceae bacterium UBA7544 | reverse complement strand
CAGTGATCGCGGCAAGTTATTGCTGGAAAAGATTTCTTCCATGTTTACTGATCCTCAGCGAAAGAAAAAAAGCGATCCGGGCAATCCTGAAATATGCAATGTCTTTACATTTCATGGTTTCTATTCGGAAGCTAAAACCATAAATGAAGTCGATATAGGCTGCAGGAAAGCGGCTATAGGTTGCACCGATTGTAAAAAAATGCTGGCCCGGCGAATTGCCGAAGCTATGCAGCCCATTCACGAGCGGATGGATTATTACATGAATCATCTGGATGAAATTAACTCGATTATAGAAGAAGGCAATAGGAAAGCGACAAAGATAGCGCGTCAAACAATGGATGAAGTCCGTGCCGCGGTTAAAATCTGATTCGGCTGCATGTTTATGAACGAAGAACATACGACAGATTACGCCATCAAACTTGATATTTTCGAAGGTCCACTCGACCTACTTTTGTATTTGATTAAGAAAAATGAAATTGATATCTACAACATCCCTGTAGCCTTGGTTACGGAACAGTATCTTCAGTATCTCAAAATGATCAAATCACTCAACCTCGATTTAGCCGGCGAGTATTTGGTCATGGCCTCGACACTCATTCATATAAAATCTAAGATGCTTTTACCCGAGCCGGAGGAGCCGGAAGAAGAAGAGGAAGAAGACCCCCGCGCGGAATTGGTCAGACAGCTTTTAGAATATCAAGCGTTTAAAGAAGCGGCGACTAATTTGGGGGAAAGGCCGATTTTAGAAAGAGACGTGTTTACCCGGACAGCCTTCTTGCCGGAAGAAACTGAAAAATCAACCGCCACTGAGGAAGAACTTATTGAAGTAAGCATTTTTGAACTTATTGAAGCTTTCCATCGCCTTGTATCCCGCATCGATAAAAAAGAACTTCTGGAAATTGATCTGGAAAAGATGTCGCTTACTGATATAATTAACGGTATAATGGAACGGCTGGCTAATGAGAAAAATCTGACTTTTGATGAATTGCTGGGAGAAAGAAAAGAGCGCTGGCGCATTATTTACACTTTTTTAGCTTTGCTGGAATTAGTTAAACTCAGAATGGTGAAAGCTTATCAAACTTCGGCGTTTGGCGTGATCCGGATATTCCCGGCTGTGGAGTCCTAAATGGAAAATATTAAATCTATAATTGAAGCCCTTATTTTAGCTTCCGAGGCGCCGTTGGTGTTGGAAAAGATTTGTGCGGTTCTTCCAGAGACGGGAAAAACGCTGATCAAAGAAGCCGTCGGTGAGCTAATTGAAGAATATAAGGAGAGACAGGGCGGGATTTACTTGCAAGAAGTTGCCGGCGGCCTGCAATTCCGGACAAGGCCGGAATTGGGCGATTGGGTAAAAAAGCTGAAAAGCACAAAGCCCGCTTCTTTATCGCCTGCGGCTCTGGAAACTCTGGCGATTGTTGCTTACCGGCAGCCGATTGTCAAAACGGAGATTGAAAGTATTCGCGGTGTGGATGTAGGTTATCAGCTCAAGGGGCTTCTGGAAAAAAAGCTCGTGCGTATTGTCGGGCGAAAGGATGTGCCCGGCAAGCCAATCATTTATGGGACCACAAAAAGATTTTTAGAGGTTTTCAACCTAAAAGATCTCTCGGGGCTGCCTACTTTGCGGGAGTTGAAAGAACTTCACGAGCAACAAGAACCCATCGAAGATTATTCCAGCACATGAAAGAGCGTTTGCAAAAGATTATTTCTGCTGCCGGAATTGCCTCACGGCGTCACGCGGAAAAACTGATAACTGCCGGGCGGGTAAGTATCGATGGCATAGTGGTAAACGAGTTGGGGCTGAAAGCTGATGCCAAAAGAAATATTATTCGGATTGACGGTAAAATTATTTCTGTCGAAAAAACAAATTTATATATTGCTTTAAATAAACCGACCGGATTCGTTACTACCATGAGTGATCCTCAAAAAAGGCCGACGGTTGTGGATTTGCTAAACGCAGTGCCGGAAAGGGTTTATCCGGTAGGAAGGCTTGATTACGATTCCGCAGGACTCTTACTTTTGACTAATGATGGCGATTTCGCACAAAAAGTTCAGCATCCCCGCTTTCAGATACCTAAAGTTTACCGGGTCAAGATTCAAGGACGTTTATCCAAAGAAGAATTAAAAAAGTTAAGCCAAGGCATTAAATTGTCCGACGGTGTCTTTAAACCGGAAAATATCCAAATGGAAAAGATAAATGACCGTAGTTGTTGGTTGCGGCTGACGCTGAAAGAGGGGAAAAATAGAATAATAAGAAGAGGTTTTGAAGCGAGTTCTCATCGGGTAACACGTCTGGTGCGGGAGGCCATCGGTGAGATTAAACTGGGAAATCTCAAGGAAGGTTCCTGGCGGTACTTGACGAAAAAAGAAACAAACCGGTTGCTCAATAATGCGCTAAATAAGAACGAGTAAAATTTTCTTGACATTCGCCATAAAATAAATAATAACCTTGAATACGTATAAGCGTGTAGAAACAAACATATATTATCGTCAGGTGATACAGGATTGCAAACAGTTTAAGGAGGGTCTATGAACAAATCCGATCTAATTGAATCTGTGAGTACTAAGCTCAATTTAACCGAAAAGAAGGCAATTGACATTGTTAGTCTTGTTTTTAAAGGTTTTACCGATGAGCTAAAAAAAGGCGGCCGTATTGAGATCAGAGGTTTTGGCAGTTTTGTAGTAAAGAAGTATGGCGCTTACACGGGAAGAAATCCTAAAACGGGCACTAAAATTCAAGTTGCACCCAAGAAATTACCCTTCTTTAAAGTGGGGAAAGAATTAAAGGATAGAGTTGATAGGAAAAAATAGCAATCCTTGCCTGTTTATATAAAATAAAAAAAGGGGACTTTATTCCAGTCCCCTTTTCATCATTTATTGCCTTTGTTCAAATTAACCCAAGTTTTTGTTAACAAAATCCCAATTAATCAAATTTTGAATAACAGCAGAAAGATAATCTGGTCTTCTGTTTTGATAATCGAGGTAATAGGCATGTTCCCAAACATCGATAGTCAGGAGCGGTTTCTGGCCATGGGCAATTGGAGTATCGGCATTAGCTGTTTTTGTTATTTTTAACTGGTTTCCCTCCAAAACCAGCCAGGCCCAACCGCTGCCAAACTGAGTAACTCCGGCGTTTTTTAATTCTTCGGCAAATTTATCATAGCTTCCCCAGGCAGCGTTTATCTTGGTACCAATTGTTCCCGTAGGTGTGCCCCCGCCTGATTTTTTCAGGCATTGCCAGTAGAAAGAATGATTCCAAATTTGGGCCGCATTGTTGAAGATACCGGCCTTGGCTGAATCTTTAGCCGCTATCTTAATAATTTCTTCCAGTGGTTTTTCTTGAAGGTCGGTGCCGGTAATCAGCTTGTTTAAGTTATCCACGTAAGCTTTGTGATGTTTGCCATAGTGGAAATCAAGAGTATTGGCGCTGATATAGGGCGCTAATGCGTCTTTCCCGTAAGGCAGGTTTGGTAAATTTATAGCCATATTTTGTTCTCCTTTCTTTATTGTTTAAAATATAAGGCGCAATTGTGAAATGTCAATCAATGAGACTCAGATATTACAAGCGTAGCGCAGTAATATCTGTTAGTGGAATCAATGAAACTAGCTGAAAACGAACGTAGTGAAGTTTGAAGCGCTAGTTGAATTGATTCCGCAAAAGCGGGATTGATCCCCTAAGCGAAGCTTATCGGGATTGTTAAATACGCCGTTTTTGTAGCTGCCCTGGTTTTGGGCTCGGGACTTGCCATAGATGGTTAATGCCGTTCACTTGAACCGGCAGTGTTATGGCCCATTTTATATTTGAGCCAATTTATGTAAAAGAAAGTGATAATAGCGAAAACTAATGACGGAAGAGCGGCTTCCCGGCTAAAGATAATAAGCGCTATACCACCGGAAAGCCCGTAATTTTTCATGGTTCCCAGAAGAAGAAGAGAAGTAATCTTCTTCTCAGCGACATGAAAAAACTCTCCTATTTTCTCAATGGCCACAGCGAACAAAAAAATACCTATAACGGCAATTAGAGCGACGAAAGAAAGGTCGACCGGCCAATTCAAAAGCATATCCCTGCCGTTTGCTGTGAGGGAATAAAATACAATAAACAGACAACAATCGGTTATTATATTTTCATATGGTTCAATGATTTTATCCCATTCTTTTTCCACAACAAGTCGCGAAAGTCCCAGCGGCAGTATAATTAGTTCGACTATCAGCAAAATAATAGCCCAAAAATTAAAGGGAATATCTTTAAGAAATCCCAAACCTATTAATGGTATAATTAAAATAGCGCCCAAATAAGCTCCCGCAAAGCCTGCGTATGTCGAAGTAGCGTCGGCCCGTAATGATTTGCTCAAGGGTAATATGGCCACTGCGGGCGGTATAGCGGCAATCAGCACCATGCCGATCCAAAGGGCTTCGTCGAAAATAAAAAAAATGCCGGTCAATATTAGCAAATTTCCCCAGAGCAGATAATTCATGACATTGCCGCGGATAGCCGGACCGATAAGATCTTTGGGACGGCGGAAAAAAAAGCCGCGAGGTATTCTTAATGGAGTAATTGTCAGGATAACCGACAGCGCGGGCAAAGTCAGGGCGGCGGCAACTACATTTGCCTGAGGTAAAACAAAACCGCAAAGCACAGAAGCGAGAAAAACTATGTTGGAGCGGGAAAGAAGATATTTGAATCGAGCCACTTTTTTACCTCTGAAAACGCAAGATTTTTTTGGCTCCAAAAATAACCAAAAAGAAAGCTACATTGAAAATTACTATAGTTCCTCCTGCCGGCAAGTTCAATAGAAAAGAAAAAATTATACCGTTAATTACCGAGAAGATGGAAATAGCGGCAGAGATAATAATAGTCGTTTTAAAGCTGAAAGAAAGCTGCAGCGCCGTAAGCGGGGGAATAATCAGCAATGCCGAAACTAACATAATACCGGTAACTTTCATCGCTAAAACAGCGGCCACAGCAGTCAATAATAAAAGAATGATATTGATTCTTTTTGTCTTAATGCCCATGCTTTTGGCCAGTTCTTCGTCAAAAGTAACTGCAAACAGGTCATTATAGAAAAAAATAACAGTGCCGACTACAACTATAAAAACAATAAAGGACAGCAAAAGCTCCGTTTGATTTACCGTGAGAATGTTGCCGAAGAGGTAGCTTAATAAATCGACATTATAGCCTCCCGAGAAACTGGCCAGAATTATGCCCACGGCAATTCCCACGGAAGAGATGATACCGATGGCCGCATCACCGTGAATGCGCTTGTAGCGAGTTAATTGAAGTATGGCCAGAGATGAAAGCATAACCAGAGGCAGAGCGGCCACGGTAACATAAAGAGGGCTAAATCCAATCAATAATACTACCGCTACACTGCCAAAGGTGATATGCGCGAGTCCGTCGCCGATCAAGGAAAGGCGGCGCAAGACGAGAAATACTCCCAGAACGGAAGAAATGGCGGCAATGAGCACACCGGCAAGCAAAGCTCGCTGAACGAATTCATATTTGAATATTTCCCCAAGCCCAATCATGGATTACTCTCCAATGCATCATGCTGGTGGCAGATGATGTGTTGACTCATTGGCCCGAAAAGTCCTGTCATATCCGGTGAAGTGCAAAAATCTTCAAATGTTCCCGCAAAAATTACTTTCTTATCGAGATAGAGAAAGTTTCTGGCATATTTGCCGATGACTCCTATGTCATGTGTAATAAGAATGATAGTTGTGCCGTGAGCGCGATTCAATTCTTCGGTGAGCGAGTAAAAAATATCCCTTGTTTCGGGATCAAGAGCGGTTGTCGGCTCATCGAAGACAAGCAGTTCCGGCCGGTTGACCAATGCGTGCGCCAGCATTACCCGTTGCTGTTCGCCGTAAGAGAGTTCACCGATCAGGCGGGAAGAAAGATGCTTAATTCCCATAAGCTGAAGAACCTGTTCCAGGTTTTGCGCGTTTTTATTCCGCAGTCCCAGTTGGACTATTTCTTCAACCTTGCCGGGGAAATATGTGTTTAAGGCATTTAACTTCTGGGGCAGATAACCGATTTTATTCCACTCACGAAAAGAAGAAAGCGGCTGGCCGAAAAGACTGATAGAGCCTTTCTGCGGCTGCAAGATGCCCAGAATATTTTTAACCAGAGTGCTTTTTCCTGAACCATTTGGTCCCACAATGCCCACATAATCGCCTTTTTTTACGGCAAAGGAAATGTTGCTCAGGACTTCCAGTCCGTTGAAACAGAAGGTCAGATTTTCGGTGCTGATCAGGTTTATGGACATAACAATCCCTTTTTTAAATTTTTTAAATTCTCTTCCATCAAAAAGAGAAAGGATACTCCTTTTTTTATATCATCCTTGCTCATATCGTGGCCATTGCTGAGTTTGAGCAAACCCGCGCCTGTTTCTTTAGCAAGCGTTTGCGCCAGGCGTGGAGCAGTCAGGTCTTCATAAAAAATGTAACGTATCTTTTGCTTTTTTATTTGTTCGATTAGAGAAAAAATATTTTGCGGCAAAGGTTCGGATTCGGTTGATGCATTATAAGCCGCAATATATTCTAAGTTATATTTTTTGGCCAGATAAGCAAAAGCCCAATGTCCGGCGTGCAAAATTGTTTTGTTCCGGCATTTGGCCAGTCCAGAGTTATATCTTCGATCCAGAGCAGCCAATTTCAATTTGTATTGGGCGGCGTTTTTTAAATAATAGTCGCTGTTGCGCTGGTCCTTTTTGACAAATGACGAAGCAATATTATCCACAATCTTTTGAGCATTATCCAAATCCAGCCAGATGTGCGGATCGAACTTATAATTTTTATTTTTCCGGTCTTCTTCATTAAGCGGCAGTAAGAAAACGCCGGCGCCGGTTTCCACAACCAACATTCTCGTATTTTCCGCCGATCCCTGGATGATTTTATAAGCCCAGGGTTCCATTTCAAAATTGGTGAAAAGAAAAATGTCGCTTTTGCATACTTTAACTATATCAATGGGCTTCAGTTCGTAATGATGGGCATCAGTTGCCGGCGGCAAGAGCATGGTTACATTGATTTTATTCCCGCCGATAATCCGGGCAAAATCATAAAGAGGAAAAATTGTGGCCATTACATTTAGCTTATTATCTGTTACGCCCGGTTCTTTTGCGGGCTGACAGGATAAAATAATCAATGACAAGAGGAGAAGAAAAACGAATATATTTTTTGAAGACATAATCCTCACACCTGTTTGTTTTGCTGTTTTTGCAACTTGGTTGCATTTCTGCATACGGCGCAAAGGCCGGATATATTGATTTCGATATGGTCGACACTGTAATCTTCTTGGGAGGAAATCAGCTGACGAGATTGGGAGAAAGTCAGAGGTTCCATACAGCTCAACTCTCCGCAGTTCCGGCAGTTAAAATGAGGATGCACAGGATTTTCCAGGGAAGCCATTTCAAAATAATTAGTGCCGCCGGACGAAGCTATTTCACGGGCAATACCATGTTGTTTAAAGAGCGACAGAATACGGTAAATTGTCACTCTATCAATGCGTGCTTTGGCCGCAAGTGTTTGACTTATGTCGCGTACACTTAAAGGCGTTGTTGCTTCGAGCAATGAGGTCAAAACAGCAATACGCTGCGGTGTTTTGGAAAGTCCGGCATTTTGCAAAGTAAACAAAGCATTTTTATATTTCTTATTCATATTCATCGTCGGTCTTTATCAATAATGCAACAGAGTTGCAACAATTATTTAAGATGGGCATTGTTTTTGGCTATTGACCTGATTTGTGCTATAAATAATAAGCCAGACAGTAAAGGAGGAGAGTTTATGAAACCAATTGGGCCATTGATGTGGGAACACAGGTTGATTGAAAAAATGCTTGACTCGGTGATGCGCCATATTGATCAAGCCGAAAAAAGTAAGAAAGTTAATCCCCTTGTAATAGATGTAGCCGTCGATTTTATCCGTACCTACGCTGACCGCACTCACCATGGGAAGGAAGAGGAAATTCTCTTTAGAGATTTAGCTAAGAAAAATCTCACGCCGGAACTAAAGAAAACCATGCAGGAGTTATTCGACGATCATGTATGGGCGCGCAAGACGACAGGAATGCTGGTTGCGGCTAAAGAAAAATATTTGCAGCAAGGCGACAAAGAAAAGCTTACCGGGGTGATAGACCTCGCGCGGCAGTTAGGCGATTTTTATCCGAAGCACATCGAAAAGGAAGACAAGCATTTCTTTTATCCCTGCCAGGAATACTTCAACAAAGACGAGCAGGAAAAGATGCTGGCCGAATTTTGGGAATTCGACCGCAAAATGATTCACGAAAAATATAATAAAGTTGTCGACGAATACTCCGGGCTCAGCCTCTAATACTTCCAGCCCAAGAATCCGATAGCGAGAATATTCATCAAAATCGGCACTGCATAAATAATACCCACGGTGATGATTTTGGTTTTCAGCTTTTTTAAGCTGAGCACTAAAATAGCAAAGCAGAAGAAGTGGAAGTAGCCGATAAGAAAGATCAGCCAGACGCCCTTAAAGGATAAGTTCCAGAAAGGGTATTCCCAGACGAGGAGTCCGCCGATATTCAAAAAGCATTCGATGAATACGCAAAAAGCGCTGTAGCCGATAGCCCAAAACCATTTTTCCGGCATGCCGAGAATTTTCTCTTTCTTGCTTTTCGAAAGGCTGTGGTAATAGATAATACCCAGAAGCAGAAACATGAACATTATTTCGATATTCCACCCCACCAGCGTCCGCAGAGCCGTGTCTCCCGGAGTTGTCCAGAAAGCGGAGCGTTGGGTTAAATACATTATCCAGCTGTTCCACGTCTCATTGAAGAAATCGGCGCCGAAAATTGTCAGACCGGCCAGGACGACATCCCAGTTTTTAGTTAGGCGCGCCTCCTTTATCTCCCTAATGTAAACATAGAAGACAAAAGCTAAAAGAGGGATTACGTACCACTTAAGCATGGTAAGATCTCTAAGACCGTTTAAAGCTTGCTGGGTTGCTGGTGTCATATGGCCTCCTTGTAAATGTTGGGGTTGAAAAATGTCTGCCGGTGACTCTTTCTATCGCACTTTTGATCAAGTGTTAATATATTTAAGCTGAATTATACTATAACGCTATATAAACAAAAAGAAATAAATTTGTTAATTTCAGCGCTGGATTTTTACATAGAATGTGTTTAAATAAGCTTCGATAGGGTAGAATAAATTCATTCACCCCGTTAGAGATGTAGTAACTTGTGGCTTATTTTTAATGAAAGTTGCGGATGACAAATCGTAGAAGGTATATAATAATTTCAACATCTCTAACGGGGTAAAGGAGAATAGCCTTTGATCCTTACCGGTAAATTGAAGATAGCCCTCATAATTTTGTTTACCATCTTTATAATCGGCACTGTCGGTTTTCATGTTATCGAAGGATGGAGTTTTATCGACTCCTTTTACGCTACGATTACCACTTTATCGACTGTAGGCTATGGTGATTTCGTACCGACAACAACGGAAGGGAAATTTTTTACAGTTTTTATAATTATTTTTGGCGTAGGCACGATGTTCTATTCATTGGTTCTTATGGCGGAGACTTTTGTTGAAGCGCGCCTGCGCAGTTTATTAGGGAGGGGTAAATTGGAAAGAATGATTGAAAAAATGAGTAATCATTATATCATTTGCGGTTGCGGACGTATCGGTTTTTTAATTTGCCGCGAATTAGCCGCGGAAAAAGTGCCTTGTGTGGTTATCGATAACAATCCCGAGGTTATCCAGAAGGTTCAGGACGAGGGTTTTATTTACTGTAAGGGCGATGCAACACAGGATAAAACTTTAATTGAAGCGGGAATCAAACGGGCCAAGGGTGTTGTTTGCGTGTTGCCGTCGGACGCAGAAAATCTTTACGTTATTTTAACGGCAAAGGAACTCAACCAGAATATATATATAATGTCCCGTTCCGAGGAAGAAGAATCGGAGCACAGGCTCATTAGGGCGGGAGCGGATAGAGTTATGTCGCCCTATACGCTGGGCGGTGTCCGGATGGCCATGGCCATTTTACGTCCGGCCATGCTGGACTTTATTGAAATAACGACCCGCAGGCAAAGTTTGGAGTTGCGCATGGAAGAAATTTCCGTGTGCAAAGGATCCCCGATTATTGGCATGTCACTGGAGGAATCAGGAATACGTCAACATTACGGATTGATAATCGTTGCTGTTAAAAAAGATTCGGGAAAGATGATTTTCAATCCGCTGGCTGACTATGTTATTGCCGAAAGCGATAAGTTGATAGCCATGGGCGAGGATGAGAACGTAAAACGATTTGCTCAAGTATGTCTCATATAGTAAAATAAGGAGAAAAATATGAAAAATAATTGTTTGTTTGTTCCCAAGAGAATTGCTCTGCTTGTTTCGATAGCATTTGGTTTGGGCGTATCAGGCTGTGGACCAGTCCTCAGCCTCTACAGCGTCAATATGCGGTATGACGCGGCGCAGACCGTTATTTCGGCAGATATACAAGCCGACGAAAAAACACGCGACGCTGTTATTGCTATAGCGGAATTCACCGACACGCGCCAGGTAGATGATAAAAAAATAATCGGTCGGGTGACAGAGAGAGACGGTACGAAAGTTCTTGTGTTGCCCAAGTATGTTATACCTACGAAAGCTGTCGCTAACGGCATTAAGGAATATTTGAAAAAAGCCGGTTATAAAGTTGCTGATAAGCTTGTGCAATGGGATCTGCGAAAAGAAGAAACCATGCCGAAGGGAAAGGGCCAGGTTATTATCGGCGGGAACATAGAAGAGCTGGAACTAACCTGTGAGCGAGGTATTTTTTCTAATTCTTATAAGGTCAGTTTGAAGCTGACCATTGTTTTTGCGGATTTGGCCAAAGGCAAGATATTATACAAAAGCAAAGTGGAAAGCTCGCTTTCTCGGGATGATGTTTCTTTTTCCGAAGAGTGGCTCGGAAAACAGGTCAGTACTGCTCTGGGCGATGCCATAGAAAAAGTATTCCAAGAAAAGGCTGTAGCGCAAACGATAAAAGAAGCTATTTCGTCCCGTTAGAGATGTAATGACTCTTGATTGATATTTATGTTTCAATAAACTCTGAGGATGGTAAATCACAAAAGGTTTGTAATAATTTCTACCTATCTCTAACGGGGGTTAACCCCGTTAGAAATTAAATAGCTTATGCTGCACCATATATATGTTTTAAGAAGTACTAATAACAGTAAGTTTTATAGTAGGATAAAAATGATTTCTAACGGGGTATTACTGTTTCTGCTGATGACAACCTTGTTTATGATGCCGGGGAATGTTTGGGGAGAAGAAATTTACAAATACACAGATAAAGATGGCAATATCTTTGTAACAAACATACCTCCTGAAGAAAATATTAAGTCCAATACCAGGAAGAGTGATACATATCAAGATTCAACCTCAGAGGAGCGCTTACATTGGGGAAGGGACAATGCAATAATTGATGAACAGAACAAAGGTAAAAATAGACAACGTAAAGCAGTTAAGGATAGCAAAGGTATTGACGCCGGCAGATATAAAGTAAGAATTAAGAAAATCGGCAGTAATTTATATCAGGATGTTTATACACACATGATTATCAAAACCGCAGTTTGTGCTGAGGTGTCAGGCCGGGATGGATCTGTATTGGATTGGTCTGGTGTTTCCGGCGAACTGTATTTCAAAAATACGAACAAGTCATGTATAGTTGAAAAAGTTTATAAATGAACCCCGTTAGAGACGAATATTTATATGTGCTTAAGAGCATAAAAGACAAAAAAATGTATACGGGGTGCACTGAAGATTTACGGAAGCGTTTTCGCGAGCATAATATTGGGAAGGTTAATTCCACAAAAGCGTGAGGACCTTTTGAATTAATATACTATGAGGCCTCGTTAGATAAAACAGATGCTTTTGCCCGAGAGAAATATTTAAAATCATGGATGGGAAAGCGGTATTTAAAGAATCGGTTAAAACGCTTCCTGTCTCTAACGGGGTGAATGAGGTAACCGCAAAAGATGAAACCGAATGACAAACCAAGGGGAACAATTTCTAACGGGGAAAATATCCCCCGCTACAATCACGCAAGCTTTACCGCGGCCTTAGTCGCAAAGGGCAGGTTCCGTATTCTGCTGCCGCTGATCCTGATGATGATCTTCCTCTCCCCTTTCACTGTGGTAGCCCAAGATCTTACCTGCAGCCAGCTTCCCAAGTTGATGGACGCATTCCACGACAACCACTACGCAATGAAGAGCACCACCTCGATAATCAGGATGCACGCCGTCGACCAGATGGTCAAGCGCCTTGATCCCTCTAAAACACTGCTGTACGAGTCCGATTTGGAGAAGCTCAAACCGCTTCTCACGGACCTGTTCGAAAGCGCGGAAAAAAGCGACTGCGCCTCGCTCCAGTTGGTTTATGACCTGCTCGTCGCGCGGGCGCGGGAGAACGAGGCCATCGTCAAAAATATTCTGGGGCCGGACTTCCGTCTGGACATGATGACGGAGCTGAATATCAACGTGGACAAACGCCCCTATCCGAAGACGATGAAAGAAAAGCAGGGGTTTCTGAAAAAGATCGTGCAATTCCAGATCGAAAACTTACTCACCACCGGTATCGACCTGGCAACAGCCAAAAAGAAGCAGATACACCGCTATGAGTTACAGACGATGCGGGTGGTTGAGCAAAATCCCGCTCACCTCATTACGACCGCAGCCGAGGCTTTTGCCGGGGCCCTGGATCCGCACACGAGCTACATGCCCCCCAAAGACCTCGAGGATCTCCAGATTCAGATGAAGCTTTCCCTGGAGGGAATCGGGGCTCTTCTGAGCAGCGACGCCGGCTTTACCGTCATTGAAGAATTAGTTCCCGGGGGCGGCGCCGAGAAAACTGGTCTGTTGAAGCCAAAGGACAAAATCATCGCCGTGGCTCAGGAAGGGGAAATGCCCGTTGACGTCATCGACATGGACCTGCGCGACGTCATCAGCATGATCCGCGGCAATAAAGGCACACTGGTAACCCTGACGATCCTGCGGCAGGCCCAGCGCAAGGAGCGCTTTGATGTGACCATCATGCGTGACAAGATTGACGTGAAGGAGCAGGAGGCGAAGATCACCTACGAGATTCGGAAAGTGAGCGGAAGGCAGTATCGTTTCGGTGTAATCGATCTTCCTTCCTTTTACGGCGGCGAGAAGGGCGGCAAGTCCAGTTACGAAGACGTGAAAGAACTTCTTGCCGAGGCCAGGCGGCAGCGGGTGGACGGCATCATGCTGAACCTGTCGCGCAACGGCGGTGGGCTGCTCGAAGAGGCGGTACGCCTTGCCGGCCTTTTTATTGGCAATGGTGGAATAGTAGCAGTCAAGGACAGCCAGGGGCGGGAGACGATTCTTGCCAATGGTTCGGCCGCATCGGGGAAGGAAGGCGACAAGCGCAACAGCATTGCGGCCCCCGCGGAAGATCCACGGGCACTCTACATGGGCCCCCTCGTAGTTCTGACGAGCCGTCTCAGTGCCTCGGCAAGCGAAATAGTCGCGGGCGCTCTGCAAGACTACCATCGCGCGGTGATCGTCGGGTCGGACCATACCTTCGGCAAGGGTTCCGTGCAGTCACTAATACCGCTGCCTTGGGAGCTTGGCGCAATGAAGGTCACAACGGCGTTGTACTTCCTGCCCGGCGGCAAATCGACGCAGAAGATAGGTGTGATGGCGGACGTGAGGCTACCTGGCTGGTTTGTATTAGAAGATATCGGTGAAGCGGCGCTGGACTATCCGCTGCCGGCCCAGGCAATCGAGCCCTTCTTGGGCGTGCGGGAGAAAGATGCGCCGCATTGGAAACCTATTGACAAGCCCTTGATCGCAAGGCTTTCGTCCAAATCGCAGCGCCGGGTTGCGAAAGACGCAAAGTTTGCCAAAATCATCAAAGACAACAAAGAAGCCGCGGACAAGAAAGGTATCATCCAGCTTGATGATTTACGCAAGACGCAGAAGGAGGAAGGAGCAGACATTGAAAAGGAAACACGTTCCGAACAAAGGCAAAAGGCCCGGGAGCAGTATGCGCCTTTTGTGAACGAGAGCGTCAACATCCTGCTCGATGAGGTAACGGCAAAAGATTTACCCCGTTAGAAATAAAGAAGTACTAGAACAGTAAGTTTTATAGTAGGATAAAATGATTTCTAACGGGGAGAAACCGCTCAAGAAGGATGTGGGCACTCGCTTCTAAAAACTAGTATGGTATTCCAAGATTTAGCTTTGTCATTTGAAAGTTTCTCTTTTAATGAAACGATATGGTCGTATTTCCGTGTTTGGGTCGTTTAAGTAATAAGATAAACGGTATGATGCATAGCATCATAATCACCGAGATATAAAAACCATCGGTTAATGAAGCATGACTGATTCTGTATTTTTAACCTTCTTAAAAAGAAAAATCATTGACACACAAAAAAAAGCAAGTAAACCATACAATCTAAAACAATCCACATAAGCAAGAAAATTAGACTGTCGCAGTAATTCTTGGTACATTAGTGCATCTGCAACACCTGGTTTCGCCATTAAAGTTTGCTGATATAATGGATTAAACGGCGTTAGCCGTTCTACAAGAATTGCCTGATGTGTCTGTCCCATACGAGCCAGCACGGTTGTGGATATTGCAATGCCAACGCTTCCACCGATATTCCTTGTGAGATTGAAAAGACCGGAACCGGTACCCACATCCTTAACAGGTAATGTTCCAAAAGCCATAGTTGCCAGCGGAACAAAAACTGTTGTTGAGCCAAATCCTAAAACAAAGAATGGAATTATCATTGAGCTGCTGGAAACCTGCAAAGTTATGTTACCAAGAAACAAGCTGGCAGTTCCAATTAAAATCAAACCCATTACAAGCAATAATTTATTGTCAAGGTATTTGCTGAGGAGTGAAACGCCTATAGCCCCAATACAAGCTCCTACTCCAAGTGGAACAATAATGACTCCACTTAAATAAGCCGTATACCCCATCATTGTTTGATAAAATAGTGGTGCCAGCGCCATCGTTCCGTATAAAATTGCACCAATTAGAAAAGCGATAACCATGCTACCAACAAGGTTTCTGTCCTTCAGAACCCGGAGATCAATTACAGGATGTTTTATGCGAAATTCCCAAAACACAAATACAGCAAGAGAAACAACAACCAGTGCCGATGCCCAGCATAGCCATGCAGCTTGAAACCAATCTACCTCCTGACCTTTATCGAGAATTATTTGCAACATACCTAACCCGATGACCATTAATGAGAAGCCGTAATAATCGATTCCGCTTTTAATCTTTTCAATATATGGCGGATCTTCCACAAACATTTGCGCCATAATAATAGCAACCACTCCAACAGGTATATTAATAAAGAATATCCATCGCCAGGAAAAATTGTCTGTTAGCCAACCGCCTAGAACCGGGCCGATGATCGGAGCCACGATAACCCCCATAGCAAACACTGCCATGGCAGTCATGCGCTTTTCTTTAGGGAAACTTTCTACTAATATTGCCTGCGAAATTGGCTGAAGCGCGCCACCACCCAGCCCTTGAAAAATCCGGAAAAGTATTAATTGACCAAGGCTACCCGCTATACCGCACAAAATAGAAGATACAGTAAATAAAGCTATACACACAAGAAGCACTCGTTTACGGCCGAAAAAACCGCCAAACCATGCAGAAGCGGGCAAAATAATCGCATTGGCGACAAGATAGCTTGTTAAGACCCAAGTTGCCTCATGATTACTCGCGGAAAGATTACCGGCAATATGAGGTAATGACACATTTGCCACGGAAGTATCCAATACTTCCATGGTTGCTGCTAACATAACCGCGATGGTAATCAACCAAGGGTTACTTTTAGGGTGCCAAGCTTCTGCTTGAATTGTACGGTCTGTTTCCTTCATTGTTGAAACTCCAATTCCGAAAGCGAAGCGTAGCGGAATTGGTAAGTTGAACAATCCCGCGAAGCGGAGGGTTTAATACCCCGCAGCTTGCTGCGAAATCTGTTTTCAAAGCTTGCTTTGGGGGTCATACCCGTGATTAGTTTATCTTTATTTCGGCAACAACTGACATACCTACACTAAAATTATATTTTTCATTAGGCTGACTGTTAAAAACAATTTTTACCGGTATACGTTGTACCACTTTAACAAAATTACCGGCGGCATTTTCCGGCGGGAACATGCTGAATTTAGCACCTGTGCCTCTCTGAATACTATCCACATGTCCTTCAAAAACTTTATCCGGGTAAGTATCGATCTTTATTCTCGCTTGTTGTCCGGGCCGGATATTTTTAAGCTGAGTTTCTTTGTAATTAGCAACTACCCACATATCATCATCTGAAACAACAGCCATAAGAGCCTGCCCAGGCTGAACCTGATTGCCAACCTCGACAGCTTTCTTAGTAATATGCCCATCAGAAGGAGAGAATATCTTTGTATACTCCAGATTCCGCTGAACCATTTTAAGTTGCGCTTGAGCTGCTTCCACCTGAGCTTTTGCCAAACTATATGCAGTGAGCGCGCTTTCATACCGTTCCTTTGGGACCACCGCCTTTTTATAGAGCATATCTGCCCGATCTTTATCCCGCGTTGCCTGTTCAAACGAAGTTCTGTGAATATCTAAACTGGCGCGCGCTTCTTTTACTCTTAACTCATAATCAACAGGATCGATTTCTATGAGGAGATCGCCTTTTTTAATTTTTTGATTATCCTCGACTTTTACTAAATTGATTGTTCCGGGAATCTTAGGCGCAATAGTATGAATCTTGCCTTCTATGTACGCATCATCAGTTTCGGCTGAATTAAAGCTATTAATAATGTATCTGACTCCCATAGTTCCTATAATGATGGTTAAAACGCATGTAATTCCATAAATACCAATTTTCCCCCATTTAGATTTCGGCAAATTCATTTGGTTCTCCTTTTCCAACTTATTGTGCCTTTACTCCTAAGCCTTTCCAAAGCAGATTCAATTGACGCATGTAGTGGTACGCCTGGCTTTTAATATTCGTAAATTTAGTTGCTAGTAATGTTCCTCCCAATATTGTCAACAAAGACACCAGCACATCATCAACATTTGTTTTTTTCGGAAGCTCGCCGTTTTTAACGGCCTCCTTCAAGCATTTCTCTAGGAAAGCATCTATAAAAACCACAGGGATATCCTCTATCTCTTTATAATCGGGGAAAGCAAAATGCTTTTCACTATCAGAGATAAGGGTTGCTTTCGGTCTCTCTCGTTGCATAATTATGGCGGAAATTATTTGGTATATGATGTTGATGTTATTCAATTCTGTGGCCACGTTTTTAAATACGGATTCAATCGCAGTAAGATATTTTCCCGCAGGTACTTCATTTTGTGTTTTCCAGAAGATTTTCAGGAAAAGAAGGGATGAATAATAATCAATGATGTCGATCTTTTCCGCAAAATAATTAAAGAAGGTGCCTTCTGAAACTTCAACGCTTTTACATATTTCCCGGATAGATATATCGTCGAATCGCGTTTTTTCCAGGCGCTTAATAAAAGCATCCATTATCGCAATCTTTGTTTTGGCATGTTTTCTCTCGCGTAATGAATATTCTTCTGCAACCATCTTGCCCCTCCTTATTTATTTAGTTTACATTAATATTATAGTACACTATAATTATTTTGTCAAGTATTTCTTGCTTTGTCTTGCTTGATAGTTTTAAAAACCTGCCGTAAAAAGATTCAGCTTGCCGCCGGATTGCGCAAAAAAAACAATTAAATAACCACCTAATATAAAAATAAATTTCTATTGACTACCGGAATTAATCTCGTAATATAATTTAACGTATTAAAAACGAGGATGGGAAAGCGGTATTTGAAGAATCGGCTAAAACGCTTTCTATCCCGTATGGCAAGCCTACGGGATGAATCTCTAACGGGGAAATAACTGGGCGTTGTCCATAATTTCATCATGTCTGCGATTAAATTCTCTGCAAATGAAAACACCAAAATATTGATTGACATACAAAAAAAATATGTTATTTTGGCTATGCATATATGTTAGTCGTTTGTTCCAATAAGAGGTACATTTGATGGATAAAAATACAATAAGCTCTTTAAGCCAGAAAGAAGCTGAAATAGTTGCCCGTATGTCTTATGAACAAAAGGACATTGTGACGGCAAAAGAACTGGATACTTATTTACCTGCTGGTTTTCGGTATAGGCGAAAACTGGTTTACGGCCTTAAGAAAAAGAAGATATTAATTTCTATAAAGAATGGCTTTTATATCTTTGTTCCCTTGGATGCCGTGCCTACGGGTCGCCGCATCAGCGAGCTTCTGATTCCTGCGGTATTTTTCCCCCAAAATGACTACTACATCGGCTATTCCACAATGTTTAATTATTATAATTTCACCGATCAGCAGTTTCAAACTGTTTATGTATTAAATCCCCGAATCTCCCGTGAGAGAACAATAGCAGGTATATCTTTTAAATTTATAAAAATTCCTGCACAAAGGATTTACGGTCTGGAAAAGATAAACATCAAAGGGAAGATCGCTATTGTCAGCTCAAAAGAAAGAACTTTAGTTGATCTTATTTATTACAACAAACCAGTTGGTGGCATTAATGCTGCTGCTGATATTATGACGAGGTTTGTCAAAGAGAAAAAATGCGATACGAAGAAATTGGTTGAATACGCTGTGAAATTTCCAATAATAAAAACGCGTAAGCTCATAGGACTTATCCTTGAAAATACCGGAGTGAGTGATTCTTTATTGAAACCGCTGGAAAGAAGCGTGAAAAAAACATCCCTAATTTCGTTTACGAATAATCGCAGAGGGTCAATAAATGAAAAGTGGCGTGCCATCGTTTCTGCTTCATAAGGATAAAGACAGATTCCGTGATCTGGTTTACCGAACTGCCACGTTGACGGGGTTTTATGCGCCTCTTATGGAGAAGGACTATTATTTAACTTTTATTCTTTCGCGAATAAATGATCTCAGCCCGGAGCTTGTCTTCAAAGGTGGAACATGTCTCAATAAAATTTACTATTCATATTACCGGTTGAGTGAGGATTTAGATTTCAGCATGCGTATGCCGGAATACACAACAACGCGCGGCAATCGGCGCAAGGCCATACAAGTTGTTAAGGATAATATTCTGACATTTGCCAATAACCTTGGTATGCGCGTGGAAGACACCGAAAAAGCCGGACGGAACGAATCAAAACAATATATTTTTTATTTTGTCTATGATTCAGTCGCTGTCCCGTCGGAGCAGACCATCAAATTTGAGATAAGTCTACGCTTTAATCCAATTCTTAAGCCCGAAGCGCATACTGTACAACATAAATATGTGCATCCATTTACAGGCGAATCTTTATTTGATGCTGGGAAAGTAAGCTGTTTATCACTCAATGAAATTGTCAGCGAAAAACTGCGTGCGGCGGCTCTGAGAAAAACGATAGCACCGCGTGATTTTTATGATCTTGATTTTATCCTGCGCAACAATTTTGATCTGGCAAACAAAAAGGTTATTGATCTATTCCGGCAAAAGCTTGAAGAAGATGATGGAGATACTGATCTGAAAAAGTATCGTATCAATATGGGGCGATCAGATTCTGAGATCAAAGACATGCGCTCGCGCATGAAAGAAGAGCTTTTTGACGTTTTAACAGAAAAAGAACGTCAGAATTTTAATCTGGATCAAGCGCTAAAACGAATTAACAAGGCAATGGGTAAATCATAATAATGATTAATTTTGGAATAAGACAATCTTTTGATAGTATCGATCAGGTAGAACAAAGATTTTCTAATCTGACTGTGCCCGTCGAACTAGCTTTGCCTTATTATTGGAATATATACGAACCAGTTATTGGGCATTTGGCCGAAATCGCGGACAAGATTAAGACCTATAATATCAAAGTATTAAGCATACATGCTGTTCAGGCACCTATCACAAACGAGAGATTCAGAATATGGGGGAAAGATATCGGTGATTTTGCAAAATCTCTAGGGGTAAAGACTATTAATTTACACCCTAACAATGTCAATAGAAGTAGAAGCATACAGGAAGATGCGTTAAAGAATCTGGAATATTTTATTGGTTTGTATGACGGCGAAGTGGTTTTTTGTATCGAAACATTCGAAGGCAAAAGAAGAGTTTTTACTCCTGATGAAACTGTTGAATTCAACTTGCCAATGACGTTAGATACGTCACACATTGGAAGCGATAAAAAGATACGGGACTTGCTCGAGGGTTACAAAGAAAACATTCACAATGTTCATCTTTCGGCCAGAGAGGGAAGCAGGCAGCATTTGCCTATAGATGATTTTTGCAAAGAAGTGGTTAATTATCTGATTGATACTAAATGGGATGGTAATGTGATATTAGAATATTTATTTGAATATCATGGACAAATGATAAAAGATTTAGAAGAACTGCAGGCTATTAAACGACTTAAAAAATGAAGAGTTAAAAAAAAGCAATGTGCAAAAAAGGCACTTTGCAAATAGTGATAAGCTGAGAGAATGGTAAGACAGTGACTGAAAAGAATAAAAAAACTGGCATTAAAAGCTGGCCCAAGGACGACCGGCCGAGGGAAAAGTTGCTCAAGAAGGGTCCGGGAGCGCTGAGCAATTCGGAGCTTTTGGCGATACAATTACGCACCGGTGTCCAGGGTAATAGCGCCATTGATCTGGCCAGAAAGATGCTGGATAAGTTCGGCACTTTCCGCAATATGAGCCACTCTGATATCCGCGATTGGAAAGAATTTAAAGGCTTGGGCCCGGCCAAAATTGCGCAAATCAAAGCCGCTCTCGAAATCGGCAGACGGTTCCGCGAAGACGAAGTCGTAAGAACCAAGCAAAAAATTGCCACTGCCGGGGATGTAGTCAATATCATCATGCCGCAAATACGCGACCTCAAGACGGAAGTTTTTAAAGTTGTCTATCTCAACAGCAACAACGGAATCATCGATATTGCCGATGCGGCTGTAGGTACTGTCAATCAAGCCGCACCGATCGTGCGGGAAATTATCCATTCGGCATTACAAAAATTTGCCGCCTCTATTATTTGTGTCCATAATCACCCCAGCGCGAATATTACGCCTAGTCCGGAAGATAAAAAAATAACCAGTGAGCTGACAGCCGCATGCAATGTAATGGGAATCAGGATGCTGGATCATATCATTATAGGCGACGGCAGCTACTTTAGCTTTGCAGATTCCGCCTGTTAGAGATGTAATTACTTATCATTGATGTTCTTTCCTCAATAATTATGATAACAATGTAAACGTATAAACGGAGGTGATATGCGCAAAATTATCGTTGCCATCTTTCTTGTTTTAACGTTTCTTTGTTCCTGCTCGGATTTGAACAATGCTACTAAACTGAAACCTGATGATGCCATTGCCCACAGCAACAGGGGGATTGCTTATGCTAACCGCGGCCAGTATCAGCGTGCCATTGAAGAATATAACGAGGCCATACGCCTGCAACCGGATTTAGCTGAAGTTTACAGCAACAAGGGGATTGCTTACTATAAACTCGGCCAGTATCAGCGTGCCGTAGAGGATTATAATGAGGCCATACGCCTGAAACCGGATTTAGGTGAGATTTACAGCAACAGGGGGATTGCTTACGCTAAACTCGGCCAGCATCAGCGTGCCATTGATGATTATAACGAGGCCATACGCCTGCAACCGGATTTAGCCGAAGCTTACAACAACAAGGGAACAGCTTACAATAAACTCGGTCAGTATCAGCATGCCATTGATGATTTCGATAAGGCCATCAGCCTGAAGCCGAAAGATGCCAAACTCTACTACAACAGGGGAATTGCATACGATAACCTTGGCAAGCTACAACGTGCCATCGAGGATTTTAACGAGGCCATACGCCTGAAACCGGATGATGCCATGGCCTACGCCAACCGGGCGGGTGCTTATTTTATGCAGGGCAACGAAAAGCTTTTCTGCCGTGATGCGCAAAAAGCTTGTGCATTGGGAGACTGCAAATTGTCAGAAATGGCTAAAGGCAAGCAATATTGCCGTTGATTCAGGGGAGCTATAAAACTGATCGCAAATAGCAATCCCAATTTGTCATTCCACGGTCGCAGATGACCTCGCGTGCCCCACAGGAGTATGAACCTTGTACTTTGAACCGTAAACCGTAATCTGGAAACTGTCGCTGAATTGTCAAGGGTAAAGATTTGACCCCGATCAGTGACCCAATGTAATGGGAATTAGGATGTTGGATCATATAATCATCGGCGATGGTAGTTACTTTAGCTTCGCCGACGAATCCCTGTTAGAAAATTAATCGCGTAAGAAACGAATACAATAAAATTTGGCTGTAGGTGGAATCAATGAAACTCGTCTACAATCTATTCCATGAAAGGAGATTCATATGCCGAAATTCGGTGATGTGGTTGTGCTTCTGCCCGGAATAATGGGAAGTGTTCTGTCCAAAGACGGCAAAGAAGTATGGGCGCTTTCCGGTGAGGCGCTCCTCAACGCAATTTTCAGCAATACTGCATCCATTAAATCGCTCGCGCTTTCGAACGACGATCCGGATATTGATGATCTAGGCGACGGGGTGGAAGCAACGCGCCTGTTTCCCGATCTGCATTTGATTCCGGGTTTCTGGAAAATTGACGGTTATTCCCGAATTTCAAAATACCTTATCGATGAGTTTCATCTTAAAGCCGGTGAGAATTTTTTCGAATTTCCGTACGATTGGCGGCGGCATAATGCGGTTGCAGCCAAACGGTTGCAGAAGCTTTCCATGCAGTGGCTTAAAAATTGGCAACGTTCATCAGGCAATTCAAACGCCCGCCTTGTGCTGGTTGCTCACTCCATGGGCGGATTGGTATCCCGCTATTTTCTGGAGGTGCTCGGCGGTTGGGAGCATACCCGCATGCTTATTACATTCGGCACGCCGTTCTGTGGATCATTAAATGCGCTTAATTTCATATCGAACGGATTAAAAATAAAAGCGGGTCCATTTGTGCTGACCGATTTAACCGATCTGCTGCGCTCATTCACTTCCGTTTATCAGCTTCTTCCCACTTATCCCTGTGTGGATATGGGTGACGGCAAATATATATACGTCAATAAAACGGATAAAATACCGAATCTTAATCAATCCAGAGCGAAAGATGCTCTTTTCTTTCATGATCTAATGACGGATGCTTACAAAGCCAATGAAAAAGATAGTCGGTATCAAGAAAACTCTTACAGTCTGTTTCCTTTTGTGGGCACTTTCCAGCACACCTTGCAATCGGCAATAGTGCAAAATGGCAAATGTGAGATGCTGGCTTCATTCAACGGCGAGGATAGGACGGGAGACGGGACAGTTCCGCGCGTGTCTGCGGTACCTAAAGAATATAATCTCACCACGGGATATGCAATCGATACTTGCCATGGATCGTTACAGAATTCCGATGAGGCGTTGACAAATATTTGGTACAAATTTACAGGTGTTTCAATAAAAGATGATTTAAGGTTCAACTTAAGATTCGCGAAAATATGCCAGGTGGGGCTTATGCTTGATGATATTTATTTCACAGATGAAAGTATTCAGTTGAAAGTAAAAAGTGACGACCCGTCACAAAAGGTCAATGTTGAGCTAATCAATGCGGCAACAGAGAATGTTGTTGAATTAAAGACATGTGAATTAAAGAATGATAACTGGCATGATGTGGAATTAAAGCCTGTTAAAAAGGGCGACTACCGGATTAATGCAACCATAAAAGATAAGCGCACGGCTTCGGATGCGTTGGTGGTCATGGAAAAACTATAGCCCTCAGTCTTCAGCCTGTAATATTTATCTGTTGCATTGTTTTTTAGAAGTTGTATGATTTTCGATAATTAAAAAAATTAAATGCTGTTGGGAGTAGAAAAACTTATATTTCAAGACCTTACCCCAAGGAACCCACATGTTATTAACGAATGAAAAGTGAGGTATGTCTTAAATGGATGGAAAATCTTTGGACATAGCGGAAGAAAAACTCGACAAGCTTAAAGAAATTATTCCCGAAGCATTCACTGAAAATAAAATTGACTGGGAAAAACTCAAAGCTGCGTTGGGCGACGACATTGAATTTAAAAACGAACGCTATGTTCTCAACTGGGCGGGAAAATCCGATGCCTTTCGCGCTTTGCAATCACCTTCCACAGATACACTTATGCCCTGCAAGGAAGAATCCGTCAATTTTGATTCAACCGGAAACATATTTATTGAAGGTGAAAACCTGGAAGTCTTGAAGGTTTTGCAGAAATCCTATTTCGGTAAGATCAAGATGATTTACATCGACCCGCCCTACAATACGGGCAACGACAATTTTATCTACCCTG
>DLME01000292.1 GCA_002479215.1 Syntrophaceae bacterium UBA7544 | reverse complement strand
GGCAAGCACAACGACCTGGAAAATGTCGGCGTTACCACGCGGCATCATACTTTTTTCGAAATGCTTGGCAATTTTTCCTTTGGTGATTATTTTAAAGAAGAAGCGATTGCCTGGGCGTGGGAATACTTGATAGACATTGTTAAATTGCCCCAAGAAAAGATGTGGGTCACGATTTATAAAGATGACGATGATGCCTTCGCTATCTGGAATAAAAAGCTGAAAGTGCCGAAAGATCGCATCGTCCGCATGGGTGAAAAAAGTAATTTTTGGATGATGGGGGAGACCGGCCCTTGTGGCCCCTGCTCTGAAATCATTTATGACCAGGGCAAAGGCACCGGCTGCGGGCGTGCCGAATGCGATCTGGACTGCGGTTGTGACCGCTATCTGGAAATCTGGAATCTTGTCTTCACGCAGTTTGATCGCGATGAAAACGGTAAATTAAATCCGCTGGCCAAGCCCAGCATCGATACCGGCATGGGATTGGAGCGCTTGACGGCTGTTATTCAGGGCGTGAAGAGCAACTATGATACTGATTTTTTCATGCCCATTATCCGACGTGTGGAAAAAACATCCGGTAAGACCTACGGTAAGAATACTGACAATGATGTTTCCATCCGGGTCATTGCCGATCACAGCCGTGCTGTGACATTTTTGATTGGTGACGGTATCCTCCCTAGCAATGAAGGCCGCGGCTATGTGCTCAGACGCATTTTGCGGCGGGCGGCGCGCCACGGAAAACTGCTCGGCATCAACAAACCTTTTTTGCACGAGAGCGCGCACGTTGTCATGGATGTGATGAAATATGTCTATCCCGATCTGGCCGATAAGGCTTCTTACATTACCAAAGTCATTCTCAACGAAGAACAGCGTTTTATGGAAACGCTCGACGCCGGACTGCGCATTTTGCAGGAAGAAACGGCAGCTTTGAAGAAAGCGGGCCAGTCGGTTCTGCCCGGCGCTTTGGTTTTTAAACTCTACGATACGTTTGGTTTCCCCACCGACTTGACTGCGGACATTGTTAAAAAAGGTAATTTTACACTCGATGCGGCTGGCTTTGAAACCGAGATGGAGAAGCAGAAAGAAAGAGCGCGCGGCGCCTGGAAAGGAAGCGGTGAAGAAGCAGTAGCTGAGTGCTACCTCAAAGCGGCAAGCTCCGGAATATTGAGCGAGTTTTGCGGTTATGAAGGTGTCATCAAAACTCAGTCACTAATTACTGCTATTTTCATCGATGGGAAACCAGTGGAGCGCGCAACTGAAGGCCAGAAGGCGGATGTGGTTTTGGATACAACGCCTTTTTATGGCGAATCCGGCGGACAGATCGGTGACACGGGTTTTCTGGAAGGTGCTGGTTTTAACTTTACCGTGCTCGACACCAAAAAGCCGGTGGAAAATTTTATTGTGCACAAAGGAATTGTGAAAAAGGGAAATATTAAAATCGGTGATAAAACGCATTTACTTGTCGATGCCGAAAAAAGAAAGGCAATTCAGGCCAACCATTCCGGCACACATATTTTGCAGGCGTCGCTCAAAACCGTGCTGGGCGATCATATCAAACAATCCGGCTCGCAAGTGACGGCTGAGGGTATGCGTTTCGACTTTACTCATTTTTCCAAAATCAGCGATGAAGAACTCCAGCGTGTGGAAGATATTGCCAATGACATGATTCGCAGAAATCTGCCCGTGCAGACGGAAGTTTGCGCGTTGGAAGAGGCACTCAAAACCGGTGCAACGGCTGTGTTTGATGAAAGGTACGGTGCGACCGTCCGCATTGTCAAAATGGGCGAGATGAGCATGGAGCTTTGCGGCGGCACGCATGTGCAGCGCACGGGCGAAATCGGCTTGCTCAAGGTTATCCACGAATCGGCCATTGCCGCTGGTGTCCGCAGAATTGAAGCTGTTACCGGTAAGGAAGCACTCACACATGTGCAAAAAGCGGAAGAAGAGCTCAAAAAAGCGGCCAATCTGTTTAAAGCCAATCCGCTGGAGCTTGTGGACCGAACCGAAAAACTGTTTAAACATACAAAAGATTTGGAAAAAGAAATTGAGGCCCTCAAAGGTAAGCTTGCGTCTAAGGATTCTGGCGATCTTCTCAGCCAGGCGCGCGAAATCGGCGGCGTGAAAGTACTGGCCGCGGAAGTGAGCATTGCCGATGTCAAGACGCTGCGCGACTTCGGCGATAAATTGCGTGACAAAATGGAATCCGGCATTATTCTTTTGGGCAGCAAAGCGGGAGAAAAAGCCCTGCTTTTGTGTATGGTGACCAAAGACCTGACAGGAAAATTTTCTGCCGGAAACATTATCAAGGAACTCGCTCCGCTGGTGGGCGGAAGCGGTGGCGGCAGACCAGAAATGGCTCAGGCCGGTGGCACCCAACCGGAGAATTTAGGAAAAGCAATTGCAGCGCTGGAAAAGTTGCTGACTAGGTGATAAATCCAGCCATATTTAAAATCAACAAAATTTATATAGATTAAAATACTAAACAAATTAATACAGCCAATCGTTCAGAACTGATTGATTTTTTGGAGATGAAAAGCACATGGCCACGGCGGCCTCATTCTTGCTACAAGAAAATACCTATCCGCCGGTTGGACGTTGTATCTACTGCGGCGCTAATCGTTACTTCGCAGACTCAAACAATAAACTCGGTGACGAGCACATTGTCGCCGAAGGGTTGGGTGGACGACTTGTTCTTCCTGAAGCTTCGTGCAGAAGCTGCGAACAAATCACCAGCCAGGTTGAACTGGATTGGCTGCGAAGCACGTTTTATGCCGCGCGCGTCCAAAAGGGATTTGGGAAAAAGAAAAAGCGTGTGCCCCGAACACTGCCCCTGGAAGTGACGATCAAAGGAAAATCGATTATTAAAGCGATTCCAATAGAAAAATATCCAGCGTTAGTTGTCACTTTATTATTTGACACTCCTGAGGTGCTTTTGGATATTAAGCCAGTAGAAAAGTTACTAACAGGCGGTGTTGCTGCAGGGATCCTACCCACATTTGGAGATCTAATGAAAGAGTACCTGGCGCAAGGAAGTGTGACTTTCAAGCCGCCAAGAAGCAGCGCAACTAGTACTCAGTTGGGAAGACTGTTAGCGAAAATCGCGCATGCTTATGCTGTCGCAGAGCTCGGACTCGATGGGTTTTCTCCGGTATTGCTACCTATCATTCTCGGCAGTGACGTTAAGTATCTAGCGCACTACGTCGGCGGTTCGAGAGAAATACCACAGCGTCTGCCTGTCCATTACAGTTTAAACCTGTCTTCCGTCAGATCTCTCGGGGGCACCACCTTTCTACTAGTGTCAGTTCGCATTTTTTCGGATATTCAGGGTATACCCATGTATAAGGTTGTTGTGGGTACTCCCCGGAGCAACACCCAACAAGGCGTTTGAGCTGATGGTCACGCCACTGGCGTGCCCTTGGTTTAGCTTGGGAGTCGTCGTTAATCTCTTTCAATTTGTAAATCTCTAATTTGTTAATTGCCCGCCATTAGACAGTTGGAGGTGTAATTGACAATTACATTAGCAATATTATTTGATGTTTGATAAGTAAAAGTTAGATTAGAGCAAGTCAACGTATTTTTGGTTTTGCATAAAATGATCATTAGTTGCAGCCGCCGGACGGACATTCCTGCTTTTTATAGTGACTGGTTTTTCAATCGGCTTCACGAAGGGTTAGTTCTGGTGCGCAATCCGATGAATCCCCAGCAGATCAGGAATATATCGCTTGCCCCTCCAGATGTTGACTGCATTGTTTTCTGGACGAAAAACCCGGCGCCGATGATGGATCGGCTGCAACTTCTTCAAGATTACGACTTTTACTTTCAATTTACCTTGACACCTTACGACAAGAATATCGAGCCGAACCTGCCGTCCAAAACAGAAATTATCGACACGTTCCTGAAGCTTTCCGGTAAAATCGGTAAGAAACGAATCATCTGGCGCTATGATCCGATCCTTTTGTCGGCAAACATAAACATCGACTATCACGTTGACCGATTCAGCGAGCTGGCAAAACGCTTGTCGGGGCACACGGAGAAATGCATCATCAGTTTTATCGATATGTATCGCCACCTACAGAATAAAATGGCTCATCTTTCCGTGAGGCCGCTCGATGAATTCGAGATGCGAATGCTGGCAGAAAAGATTGCTGCCATTGCCGGAGACAATAAAATAATAGTAGAGACATGCGCCGAAAAAATGGACTTGGCCAATCTGGGAATTCAGTATGGAAAATGCATTGATGATCGTCTGATTGCGGAATTAACCGGAGTAAATCTAAAAATCGGAAAGGATAAAAATCAAAGAGATCTCTGCGGATGTGTGGCAAGCGTTGATATCGGCGAATACAATACGTGCAGGCATGACTGCCGTTATTGCTATGCCAATGTAAATCAAAAGAAGATTGAAAAAAATCACGCCCTGCATCATAGTACATCACCGTATTTTCTTTTCCAAAGTTAAATAGTATGAAAGCAAAAGAAATCAGCAAACGCTTGCAAAAAATGGGGGATAAAGAAGACGCCCGGTTTCTGCAGAGGTTTTTCAAAACCGATGTCGGTCAATATGGTGAGAGAGATATTTTTCTGGGTATTCGCGTTCCGGCGCTGCGGAAGCTGGCCAAAGAATATAAAGCTCTGCCACTCGAAGAAGTATTGTCGTTACTGCGATCTCCTTATCACGAAGAAAGGTTATTCGCGCTCATCTTGTTTGTTAACGCCTTTGCTCAAGGTGATGAAACTATACAAAAGAAAATCTATGGTCTGTATATGGAGAACACCAGACACATCAATAACTGGGATTTGGTGGATATTTCCGCGCCCAATATTGTGGGAGCGTTCTTGATGGAAAGAAGCAAAAAGCCCCTCTATCAACTGGCGAAGTCAAAGAGCCTCTGGGAGCGACGCATTGCGGTGCTCGCCACTTTTTCTTTTATCAGAAGCAATAAATTTGCAGATACACTTAAGCTCGCCGGAATTTTACATTGGGATAAAGAAGATTTAATTCACAAGGCTGTCGGTTGGATGCTGCGCGAAATCGGCAAACGCGATATCGAGTGTGCAGAGTCATTTTTACAAAAACATTGCCCAGTAATGCCCAGAACCATGTTGCGTTACGCGATAGAAAAATTTCCTTCAGCAAAAAGGCGTAAGTATCTAGAAGGAGGATGAGGATGCTCAGAATAGATAACTGTTTTAATGGGGATAGAAAATATGGAAATGAAATATAATATTGAATTTGCGGGTAATAAAAAAGTAGATACGCATTTTCGGGGTTTTACTCTAAAGTCGGATCAACCGATAGCGGACGGCGGCGACAATACCGCCCCATCGCCACTGGAAATATTTCTAGCTTCCATTGGTATGTGCGCTGGATTTTATATTGTAGCTTTTTGCCAATCACGTTCTATTCCGACGGACAATATCACTATTACACAAAACGTTATGCGTAACGACACCACTCACATGGTCGAAAAAATTAATATTGACATAGTTTTGCCGCCAAATTTTCCGGAGAAATATAAATCTGCGATTGTTAAAACCGCTCAATCCTGCTCTGTCAAAAAGTTTCTGGACGCGCCTCCCGAAATTCAAATATCAACAAACCATTGACCATAATTGTCCTTTGATATAAATGCATTTTAAAAGAAATAAGCAGAAAAGGGAATTTTTATGGAAAAGTTTACAATAGATTTTCGGTTTTGTACAAACTGTTTAATCAATATAAACACATTTAAAGAAGTATTTTGTCAGGAGATAACATGGATATTTTAACAAGCAAGGCAAATAGCATTTTTACCATCACATTCAATAGACCGAAAAAGAGGAATGCGATCACAGCGGAGATGTACCAGACCATGGCCGACGCGCTGAAAGAAGCGGAAAACGATGCAGAGGTGCGTGCGATTCTGTTGACAGGTAAACCGGAAATATTCACGGCCGGCAATGATCTGGATGATTTTATGAAGAATCCCCCGCAGAAAAGAAATAGTCCGGTGTACCAATTTATGCAGAATCTTAGCCAGGCGACCAAACCGGTAGTCGCGGCGGTGTCCGGCCCCGCAGTCGGTATTGGCACGACGTTATTGATGCACTGTGATTTCGTCTATGCGGCGGACAATGCCAAATTTTCGATGCCGTTCGCGAAGCTCGGATTGTGCCCGGAATTTTCTTCCAGTATGCTGCTTCCCCAAATCGCCGGTTACCAGCGGGCGGCGGAAAAGTTGATGCTGGGCGAGGCATTTTCGGCCCAAGAAGCGTGCGCAATGGGATTGGTAAACAAGGTATTGCCGACTGCTGAAGTCTTCGCGTTTGCTCAGACTCAGGCTGCCAAGTTGGCGGCACTGCCGACATCGTCGCTAAGGGCAACCAAACGTTTGATGAAGGGCAAGCAGTTAGCTGCGATCAAGGCCAAAATGGAGGAAGAGGGGCAACTTTTCAGTAAGTTGCTGGTATCGAAGGAAGCGAAAGAAGCATTTACCGCGTTCTTTGAGAAACGTAAACCGGATTTCACCAAGTTCAAGTGAAACTGTCATTCCAAGGTATCCGTAAATGCTGGACTGTTCTAACTTTCTGGCGACTGTGCTTGGAGACAATTGGAGAAAGGCACCGTCGCCTCTTTTTTCCAATTACCTAAGATTGCAACATTAAATTATCTTGACATACAAGAAAGTTTTTTCCTATACTCCCCCCACTCAGAAGGAAACTATCACCAATAATTTATCTGTAATTTCATGTTCTTTGAACTTTGGAAGTCGAAAGGAGAAAATTATGATTATTACATTGTCCAATGGCCGGCAAGTACCCATGGAGATGCACAAGATCAAGATCGTGCAAAAAATGTACCTCCTCCCCGCAGCACAGCGGCTGGAGTGTCTGCGAGCTGTCGGTTACAACACATTCCTCCTCCCAGCGAGGGAAGTATTTCTCGACATGTTGACAGATAGCGGCACAAACGCAATGAGTGACAATCAGTTGGCCGCCATGATGGTTGCGGATGATGCCTATGCCGGTTCCGAGAGTTTCTACAAACTGGCGCGCGTCGTGAAGAAGGTTTTCGGATTTGAACATACGTTACCTGTCCACCAGGGACGAGCTGCAGAACACTTGCTGGTGAAAGTGTTTCTCAAATCTCCGCAAGTGGTGTTAACGAACTATCACTTTCCCTCGACCCGGGTTCATGTGGAGCTCGTTGGTTCTCAGATCATCGACCTGGTGGCTGACGAAGCCCTGATTCCGGCCGGAAGCGCACCATTCAAGGGAAACATCGATATTACAAAGCTTAAGAAGTCCATTGAGCAGCATGGCCGTGAAAATATCGCTTTTATCCGAATGGAAGCGACAACCAACCTGATTGGTGGCCAGCCGTTCTCGATGCAAAACCTGCGGGACGTCGAGAAAATCGCCAAATCAAACGGCATTTTGATGGTGATGGATGGCAGCCTTATCGGAGAAAACGCTTATTTCATCAAGCAGCGTGAAAAAGGATACGCTGATAAATCGATTCAAGAAATTCTTTTAGAAATGATGAGTCACGTCGATATCCTCTATATGTCGGGAAGGAAGAGCGGCGGTGCGCGGGGAGGCCTTATTGCAACAAACAACAAACAACACTTTGACCAACTGATGACATGGCTGCCGGTGTACGAGGGATTTTCGACCTATGGCGGTATGTCCACAAAGGAAATTGAAGCTATGGCAGTAGGGCTGGAGGAAATGACTCAGATGGAAGTTGCGGGCAGCAGCCCTGAATTTATCAAATATTTTGTCGAACGTTTGCAGGAATACGGCGTTCCGGTCGTTACCCCGCCGGGCGGGCTGGCTTGTCATGTAAATGCCCGCGAGTTTTTGCCGAACATCCCCCCGCTTCAGTATCCCGCGGAGGCGCTGAATGCGGCCATGTATCTTGTTTCAGGGGCAAGAGGCGTCGAGCGCGGGTCAATGTCTGAAGACCGGGACCGAAGCGGAAAGGAAGTTACTGCGAGGATGGAGCTTGTGCGCATCGCTATCCCGCGACGTACCTATACTCTTGGGCATATCGAGTACGTTGCGGATCGACTAGCCTGGCTGCATCATCATAAGGATATCATCGGCGGATTACGCTTTGTGGAGGAGCCGCCGGTAATGCGCTTCTTTTTCGGCAAGCTGGAAACGGTGGGCGGCGACTGGGGCGCGAAACTCGTGAAGGCATTTAAGGCTGATTTCGGAAACGAAATCTAATTCGTGGGACAGGGCATAATCGGGGAAGGATATAGTTATGGACAGGTCTATTTAAAACGTTGATCTGTTCTAACTTTCCGGCTGTTGGATAATATTGTTTCGCACTTTTGTTGTTTGCTGATGCAAACTTCGATCACGTTGGCCGGTGGAGTCTTTTCAACTCAACAAATTTGCTTGCAGCTGTTGTTATCGTGGACAGAATTTTTAGTTGTGAGCTCTTTGGAAATGCGGGTTGGATTTCTGTCTGCACGGTAATGACTTTATATAAAAATCGAATTGGGTGCAGTATTTTACAGATATTACTCACCTGTTGTTAGTCAAGTTTAAAATGATTTGCCGCCATTAATAATATCATGAAAGTGTTCAATGCCGTCGAGGAAATGAAATTCAGACGCATGGTATTGTCGTAGTTAGCCTTACTTTTATCCCGGAATGTTATCACCATCCAATAAGCAAAGAAAGCCGCCACGGGAGCGATAAATAGGATGAAAAATGCGGCAATTAGCAGACCATAGTAACTCAAGAAATAAAGAACAAAACAGACAATCGCGAGCGCAATAAACACCGCACAAAACAAGAAAGTGCCTTTAATGCCCAGAAGCATGCTAAAGGAGATGTCACCACGTTCTCCATCCGCTTTGTGCTGGTAAACTTGCGTCATAGGGTATGCGGCCGTAAGGAATAGACTGGAAATAACCGCGGCGAAGAGAATCTGTGTATTCAAAATCTCTGTTATGGAGATATCCTGAATACCCCAAAAAGATAGGAGAAAGGTAAAAGCGCCCTGGATAAAGCCCACTCCGATAAGACTGAGAACAGGCATTTTTTTCACTCGAATTTTGTTATGGCTGTAAGCTTTGGAAGCGAGGCCATAAAAAAACACGGCTGCGGTAAACAGCCAGCCAATTAGCAGAGAGAACAATACCGCTAAAGCATCCAGCATCAGCGATACGGTGAGTAGTTCCTTCTCTACGGGAGGAGGGTTTTTCAGTAGGCCGATGCTGTCCGTATCGCGATCATAATAAGAGTTATAGGAGTTGCTTGCCGGGTAAAGAAGAAAATGCAGAATAAAAAATACCAGCACTGTTTTCCATAGGATTGGTTTCTCGGCACAATTCAAAGCAAAGAGATATGTGGGCATAAGAAAATAGGAAAAGGGAATACGTAAGTGCAAAATACTAGATTTTGTCAGCATTCTGTAGTCATCTTTTTGATACAATTTGTTCCGTAAGCCGGCTGCTATCTGCTAGTGCTACGATAGCGGCGTCACTTGACAAAAGTTTTCTGGGAATCAGGAATTCTCTTCTGCGTCGCCATACCAACAATACCTGTTGCGTCCCATAGCTTTAGCCCGGTACATGGCGTTATCAGCCTTACTCATAAGGGTGTCGATATCCCAGCCATGAAGGGGGTATATGGCCACACCAATACTCGCTGTGACCGTTATATCGCCGTTATCGAGATGAAAAGGTTTGTTGAAAGCCTTGACTATTTTCTGGGCAACAATCAAGGCATTTTCCTCACTGGATAAAGATGGAATAATCAGGGTAAATTCATCGCCGCCGTAACGCGCTACCGTGTCGCTTGCCCGAACCATCTTCGAAAGTCTGCCGGAAATACTTTTTAACACTTCATCTCCCACTTTATGGCCTTTGTTATCATTGATTCCTTTAAAATTATCCAGGTCAAGTATAATAACAGCAACCATTTTGCCGCCTCGTTTTGCTGAGTTAAAGGCCATGTGCATGCGGTCATAAAAAAGGGTTCTGTTGGCCAGGCCAGTCAAGGGATCGTGGAAGGCTTGATGACGGATTGTTTCTTCCGCTTTGTGCCGTTCCGTAATATCGCTGATGATACCGCGGAAACCCAGCGGATTACCCTTGGCATTGTGAATAAGACTTACGGAGAGTTCCACCTGTTTCTTTTTCCCGCTCTTGGTGATTATTTCCCATTCCATTTTCTTTGTCGGCTTGCCGGTTTTAAAGACCTGATGAAAAACCCAATAGGCGATTTCTGCATGCTCCTTATCCACATAAGTTCTATAATTTTTCCCTTGCATTTCCTTTGCGCTGTATTCGTAGAGTTTAAGATAGGCATCGTTGAAAATAGTGGTGTTTCCTGTCAAATCAACTTCATAGTAAGCATCTGCAATAGTGTCGATGATTGTGCGATAACGCTCCTCACTCTGCATCAAGGCATCTTCCTTTTTACGCCGCTCTGTAGTATCTCGAGCGACGCTGTGAAATCCGATCGGTTTTCCCTCGATGTTACGGATAAGACCTACGGAAATTTCTACTAATCTCTTCTCCCCCTTCTTGTTTATCCTCTCTATTTCCACATTCTTCACTGGTTTTCTGGTTTTAAAAACCGTGTTATAGATCCGAAAGGTACGTTCTGCATTCTCCTTGTCCATATATTCCCTATAATTGAGGTTATGCAATTCCTCAGGGCTGTAACCCATGCTGTTCACGTAGGCGTCATTGAAATATATGTTGGTTCCCTTCAAATCTTGTTCGGAATAGGAGTCGGGAATGGTGTCAATTATCGTCCGGTAGCGCTCCTCGCTTTGCCGCAGGTTCAACTCTGCTTGCTTCTGGGGATCAATGTTCATCTGACTGCCGAGAATAGCTCTCTTTCCGTTGTGAGTGATGGAAGTCACTGTTCCCACATGCCATAGTATTTCTCCTGCTTTAGTTACCACCCGGTATTCAAAAGGAAGGGAAATCTCGCCGCGGAGCATGGCTATGGAGTTGCTCTTAAGTATTTCCCTGTCGTCTGGATGGACAAGATGTGAATAGGGCATATTTATAAGCTCATCGGCTTTGTATCCCATAGATTCCTGCAGTTTTTTATTGCTCCATTGAATATTGCCATCTTGAACAATAAAAACACCGATGGGAGATTTTTCTGCCAGTGTACCGTAAAGCTGCTCAACGTGTCTCAATTGAGTGATATCTTTCGCGATGACCGACACTGCGGTGATTTCGCCTGTGTCAGCGGGTTGCCTGATCGGGTAGATGGTACGCAAAAATTCGTTTCCGTCCCTCTGGCTTCGATATTCACGCTGGAACGACAGACCTTTTTGGAAAACCTCCGCCACATCAGCGGCAAAAGATGTGGTATCCTCCGAGGAATGAAAATTTCCGTAGGTTTTACCGATTATATCTTTCAGGGGCAAACCCAAGCGGGAACAATATCTGGCATTGACATAGAGATAACGGCAGTCGCGATCCACCATATAAATGGAATCGCTCGTTTCTTCCACTATATTCCGGTAAATATCGGGCATCTGATTTAATTCTGGAGTTTCTTCTTTAGCCGTTTTGATTTTCTCCTTATTATTGGAGACACGCTTTTTAATAATTTTTTTCATATATCAAAAGTATTATAAAATAATAGCATTGATTAACATAATATCATAATTAACTTAATTCAATAATCCGGCAATGTCTATTATTTTTTACTCGCCTCAAGGAGATGGCTGCGATCATTGAGCAAGTCGATTATTGCCTGCTCCTTACCCAGCCGGACAATAGTTTTGGAAGCCGTATCCACACAGGTGCTTCTGAATTCGGAAAGGCTGATATTGCGCAGACGGCAGAGAATAGTGGCGATGGTGAAATTGTGGGAAACAATCAAGGCGTTTTGCGATTTTCCAATTATCTCTTCCGTGATGTGCCAAGCTCGGTTTTGTAACTCTGATAAAGATTCGCCGTTGGGCATTTTTACTGACGCGGGATCGGAGATCCATTTCTGAAGAAATTCTTTTTTGCTGGCCATCAATTTCTTAAAAGAGAAGCCTTCGAAGTCTCCCTGATCCATCTCCATCAGGTCCCAGTGAAGCTGAATATCCAGATGATGAAACTCGTTGATTATTTCTGCCGTTTGGTGGGCTCTTTTTAAAGGACTGGAATGAATAGCCTCCAGGGGATGATCTTTCAAGGACAAGGCCAGAAGCTCTGCTTGTTTTTTGCCCGCTGCGCTTAACTCGACATCACTTGTGCCCTGTACCCGTCCTTCTTTGTTCCAAAGCGTTTCCCCGTGTCTGATCAGAATCAGTTGCATATTGTTTTATCCTCAACTTTGCGTTTCGGCAGTAGTATAAAAGTTTAATGTCCAGGATGTCAAAACATTTTGCTAAAAATGTAATGCTTGACAGAATGTGCCAGGAAAGCTGTACTGGATTCAACAAATAAGTCCGCTGTCGAAGGAGGAAGACATGGATTTGAAAATTAACGATAGAATAGCTATTGTAACAGGCGGAGGAAACGGAATAGGCAGGGCAATCGCCTTGCGTCTGGCCGCTGAGGGTGCTAAGGTTATTGTGACGGATCTGAGAAGAGAAGATGCTCAAAATGTCGCAACCGAAATCATCGTACAAGGTGGCGAAGGTATCGCCTTCCAATCCGACGCCACCAAGGAGCTTGATGTCGATAAAATGATTCGGCAGTCTATCGAAGCTTATGGTACGATAGATATCCTAGTCAATAATGTGGGTGGTGGTTCGGGTGTGGCTCCGATTGCCAAAACAATTATAGAAAACTGGGATAAAACGATTGAAAGAAATCTGAAAAGCGCGTTTCTATGTTGTCGCGCCGTGGCCCAGGTGATGATTCCAAGGAAACGGGGACGGATTATCAATATCTCATCCATATCGGGAAAGTCAGGAGAAGCGCTCATCGGTAGCTACTGCGTGGCAAAATTTGGTGTCATTGGTCTAACCCAAGTTTTAGCCAAAGAACTTGGCCGCTATAACATTACGGTAAATGCAGTCTGCCCCGGCTACGTCTATACGTCGAGCTGGAAAAATCTTGCCCAGTCGCTGAAAGACGGCTATTCGTCCATGGCGAAGAAGAGTCTGGAAGAGATTTTCGAAGAGCGAGTAAAGCCGCTGACACCGCTGCAGCGACCACAAACGGCTGAAGATGTGGCCAGTCTCGTAACTTATCTTACTTCAGAAGAGGCGAAAAACATTACAGGTCAGGCCATAAATGTCGACGGAGGCGCTGTCATGTGTTGACAGTGATTTGTTTTATGCAAAACGCAAAAAGAGAAATTAATAAAGGACAGGACCTTACTTATTAAGGAACTAGAATGTCAAATTCTTTCACTGATCATAATTTAACCGGGCAATCATGGGAAAATGAAAACATTTTTTGCCATAATTTGCCTTCCCAACCGCGAGCGGATATAGGTAAGGTTTTAGTAACGGGAGCTTCCGGATATATCGGCGGACGATTGGTTCCTGAACTATTGGCTCGTGGATACAGTCTTAAAGTCATGGTACGGGCTGCCTCGCCGATTTACAAGGAGCATTGGCCGGAAGCGGAAATTGTAGTGGCTGATGCGCTCAATATCGAAAGTTTGAGGGCTGCCTTGGAAGATGTGGATACCGCGTATTATCTGATTCACTCCCTGCTTTTGGGACCGAAAGAATTCGCCTCTGCAGACGTACAGGCAGCCAGGAACTTTCGAATGGTTGCAGAAGAGAAGAAGGTTAAACGAATTATTTATTTAGGAGGACTTGGCGATACCCACACCCAGCTCTCCACACATTTAGAAAGCCGTATTCAGGTGGCCCAAGAGTTGAAAAGGGGAAAAGTTCCCGTGACCATTTTACGGGCGGCAATTATCATCGGATCAGGAAGCGCTTCTTATGAAATTATTCAGAATCTGATAAGAAAACTTCCCGTAATTTTGGTTCCGCGTTGGGCCAAAACAAAATGCCAGCCCATTGCCATCCGTGATGTGGTTAAATATCTGGTCGGTGTCTTAGAAATGAAGGAAGCTTCTGGAAAATCCTTTGATATCGGAGGGAATGATATTCTCAGCTATCAGGATATGTTAAGGATCAGAGCGGAATTAATGAATAAAAAGACTTTCTTTATTCCCTGCTTCATCTCCAATATCAGTTTTTATTCCTATATAGAAAGTCTTGTAACTCCTGTACCGGATTCCATCACCCGCTGTTTGATGGAAGGGTTGAAAAATGAAGTTATTTGTCAGGATAATTCGATAAAAGAAATTTTGCCGTTCCAGACCATAGGCTATAAAGAAGCCATAATAAGAGCGATGAACCGTGAAGAGCAGGATAATATCCATACTCGCTGGTCTGACGCTTATCCCCCTGCTTACGAACTGGCCATGAAACTTCATGAATGCGTAGGCGACCCTCAATACAGTGCTTCTTACTCACTGATTACCGAAAAGAAAGCGTCTTCACTTTTCCAATCCATTTGCCGGGTGGGCGGTAAAGGAGGATGGTTTGCCAATAACTGGATGTGGCGGCTGCGAGGGGCAATCGACCGGATTTTTCTTGGAGTAGGAACGTCTAGGGGCAGAAAAAGCCAGACTACTCTAAAAATTGATGATGTAATAGATTTTTGGCGCGCGGAAGATATTCAGCCGAACAAGCGCCTTCTCTTGCGAGCAGAGATGAAACTTCCCGGAAGAGCATGGCTGGAATTCAATATTAAGGATGAAACTGATAAAAGAAAGTTGTCCATCATTGCCCATTATTATACACATAATCTGTTGGGGAAAATATACTGGTATATATTCCTGCCGTTTCACCGGTTGATTTTCAATAATCTGATCGAACAGATTGAAAAAAGGAGTTGAAAGGATACTTTTTTGATGCAGGGTAAATGCAGCTTTTTAAAAAAGAAATAATCATCAAGGTTACATATAATCTAGGACTCAAAAAGATTTTCCAAAACGAGTTTTTTATCCAGTCGTTTATTGGCTTCATTCAACTTTTCCTGGGCGGAGTAAACCGCAACCGCTTTGGATTTAGCTGCCTCCCCGAAATAGGTTTTCAATGTTTCCTTCATCTTCTTCGGTGTTGCGGATAAAACATCATCTCGGAATTTCTGCCGCATTTCGTCTGTAGCTCCGCCAAAAAACCGTACCATCGCGACATAACCGCGGCCTGCCGGATCTATAGGTTTGTCGAGCATGCCGATGGTGCTGATGATGTCCTTTTCCAAATCGGCTGCGGCCATTTCTTTGCGGGAAAAAAAGTCCTGCGCGTCTTTATATATTTGCAGTGTTTCCGTAATATGCGGGTCGCGATAAGAAATAAATGAAAACAGTCCCAGCGACGGATCAAAGGAAGACATTCCACCGTAGGCGCCGCCCTGCACCCGGATGTGTTTGTAAAGATAGCTGTTGGAGAGTTCTTTGGCTGCCAGCATCAGCATCGGGGAAACCGGATCATTATATGCAGTAGCTTTCATAACACGGGCAACATAGGATACTTGTGTGGGAACGACAATGCCTGCATAAACCGGCGCCAGCCGGGGCGGAGTTTGCGCCTGTCGGGCCGCCGGGGGAAACAGTTTCTGCAGAAGATGTAAAATATTTTCTTTAACCAGTTTTAAGCCCTGATCTTCGGCCGTTATATTTACAAGCAGGTTTTCTTTGCTGAAGATTATTGACTTCAACAGTTGCAGTTTTTCGCGCAGGTCAATTTTTGCTGAATCGAAATTGTCTGCTTTGTGCTGAACAAATCTGAGTTGGGTGCGGCCGTGCCACTGCTCATCGCGATATGCGGGTAGGGTAAGCGCCGCTCCTGCCGCTCTTTTGGCAAAAATATGGCCGGACGGGATGATAGCGGATTGCAGATTATTTTTTCGCTCGACGATTAAATCGCGCATTCTTGCTTCCTGATCCAAATCTCCGGCACACAGGATATCGCTGACAATATTGATCGCTTCCGGTAAATTACGGTAAAGCGCTTTAAAAGAAAAGATCATTTTCTGCCAGATTGCATTTGCATCAACAGAAAAGCCGGCCGCTAGGTCATAACCGAATCCCCCCATGGTGAGAGCGATACGCTTGTCCATTTCTTCATAAGTAAAACCTGCCGCTCCCATGCCGCTCATGATCTTGCCCAGAAGCGGCAGATAAAGTTGAAGCTCCTCGGGCACATGCGCAATATCAAAAGCGAGGTCAATATAAGCAATGCCGTTGGTAAAAATGTCATGATCGAGAGTCTTGACATCGGCCAGCATACTATTGCCTGAGGGAATTGTTTCCACCGCTTTCGGAATGTCTTCGATTTTTAGTTTTGGTATGGTCGCTGCAGCCTCCGGTGAATCTGCCTCCGACTGAAAGATTTTGAGCTGTTGTTCCTGAGTGTTGATCTTTTGGAGTTCATCCGGGGAAAGTCCGGCTTTAAGCCCGGCCATTTTGTCCAGAAAATTTTTTTCTTTTTTTTCACTGAAATCAAGATCCGGTTCCATCACCGCGAGAAGGCGATGCCGATTGTCCAATAGCCACTTTTTTGTCATCCTCTGGAATATCTGCGGATCGGTTGTCCAGCGCTTGCGGATATTCTCTATTTCCCGCGGAAAATCAAGACTGATTAACGGATCACCATCATAGAGCCATGTCTGAAAAACAGTTCCCATGAGCGAAATACCAAAAGGATAAGAACCGCGGAAAATTTCCTTGCCGTGAAATTCAACTTGGTGAAGGATGCCCTCTATCAAGTCTCGCTCAAATCCTTCTGTAACAATCTTTTGTAGTGTATCAAAAATGAGCTTTTCAATTTTTTGAATATCCGCGCTTTGCGCATTTCTCAGGCCGGCGCAGAACATTAGTTGTTTCAAATCAGACTCCATGCCGCTGACCGGTGTCAGATCTTCGCCCAGCCCGGAATCAATGAGCGCCTTGCGCAGGGGGCTGGCTGCGCTGCCGACAAGCAGCCCGGAAATAATTTCCAAAAAAAGCGCTGTTTCATAATCCTTATTTTCCGCCAACATCCAGGCAACATTAACCATTGTTTTGTGCTCTAGGGATTCTTCTTTCCCCACGGGATAGCTGCTTACCACCTGGCGAGGCGCGCTCAGGCGTGGCTGGCTTTTAATAGAGGAATCAACTTCCGTACGGTCGAATCCGACCAGCATCTCAGTTAAGAAAACGAGATGCTCCGCTGTTTCTATATCGCCATAGATAAAAAACCGCGCATTGGATGGAGAATAATAAGTCCGGTGAAAATTCTTAAATTGCTCGTATGTAAGTTGGGGAATAACATCAGGGTCACCGCCGGAATCATAAGAGTAAACACTATCCGGGTAGAGGTTTTCCTGGATAGCTTTGTACATCAGAGAATCCGGAGAGGAGTAGGCTCCTTTCATTTCATTGTAAACGATACCGGAAATAGTCAGATCGCTTGTCAAATCGTCCGGCACAACAAATTCCAGGTGATGCCCTTCCTGAAAAAAAGTTTCTTTCAATAGACGCGGATGCAAAACCAGATCAGTATAGACACGCGCCAGATTGTAAAAATCAGCTTTGATCTGGCTAGCGACCGGATAAATGGTTTTATCGGGGTAGGTGAAAGCGTTGATGAAAGTCTGCAGTGTGGAGCGCATCAATTCCTTAAAGACGTCTTTGAGTGGATATTTTGTCGATCCCGCCAACACGGAATGTTCGAGAATATGCGGCAGTCCGGTCGAATCCTCAGGTGGTGTACGAAAGCCGATGGCATATAAATTTTCCCGGTCCAATGAATGCAGATGCAGAACTTTAGCGCCGGTTTTTTCATGCTCGATCTCGTAGGCGACAAGCCGCATGGCCGGGATTATTTCCACGCGCAGTACTTTAAATCCGTGCAATTTATTCCCGGCTTGCAGTGTCGGCTGGGGGAATTTTGATTGATCGGCCATATGAAAAATCCTTCATTGAATTACTTTTACAATAATAAAAGAATTAATCCGGAAAAAAGCAAGGCTATAAATAAAAAAAATAAAAACGGCTGGACATTTTTTCATCAAATGTTGCCGCCCTTATTTAGTTTTGCCCGAAGAGCCATTATTTCGGTTCTGGTGAAAACTGATTCTACATGATCAATGTGCTTAAGAATATTTTCCCGGCCGCCCTCCTCGCGGTCAATAAGTGTTATAACCCTATCCACAATAAGCCCTGCTTCGTGAGCCTGTTCGATGGCAATGATGGTGGATCCGCCAGTCGTTATGACATCATCGATAATGACGACTTTTTCACCCGGTCTGACATTGCCTTCAATCGAGCTTTTCGTGCCGTGATCTTTAACGTCTTTACGGACAATAAATGATTTTATCGGTTTACCTTTTTGATATGATATGACCGAAAGCGCATTCGCTATCGGATCGGCCCCCAGGGTGAGTCCTCCCGCTGCCGTAATTTCACTATTTTTAAGCATGTTAAAAAGAAGTGTTCCGATGAGGTTCATGCCTTCGGGATCAAGCGTAGTCGGTTTGCAATTGAAGTAATAATTGCTTTTTTTTCCGGAAGCCAGAGTAAAAGGGGGATTATCACTGTATTTAAAAGACCGCTCGATAATTATTTCACCCAGCCTTTCTTTCATTTCAGTAATAGTCATTTTTTTCCCCGTTAATGGATTTAAATTTTACTTATGATTGAGGATTATGATTATGTAATACAAATTTGATAGGCACTTCCACCCAAATTGTAAAGGGTTTACCGGATTTCTTTGCCGGTTCGAATTTCCAAGGTTTTACGCCTTCGAGTGCCGATTGGTCCAAGATGGCATAGCCGGATGATTTTCTAATTTTCATATTTCCCACACGGCCATTAGGCAAAATTTCCGCGGCCACTAAAACAACTCCTTCATAACCGCGAACGCGTGCTATTTCCGGATACACCGGCGGTATATTTTCCCTGTATAGAGGATAAGCAGTTAAAGCGCCGGTTCTGGATATATCTCCAGCGGCTGGATTTGTGTTTTGTGCATTCATATTACTTGAAGTTTCTTCAGTCGCCCCTTTATCGTATCCTTCGTAGCTCGCTAATTTAATGGGGTGGGCTGATTCCATTGCGGCAAATACTGACGCAGTCCTCGGCTGGGAGTTTTGTTCTTTAGGCTCTGAGGAGTTTATAACCAGTCTTTTCTCTTTAAGCGCCAGCTGATGAGGTAGTGTCTTTTGAACGGTAATGCCGTTGTTTTTAGCGGTAAGCGAAACCCAAACAAAATTTAATCCATTTAGGCGGGGGGAGGAGATTGGATCACTTAACGGACTAAAGACTAAAAGCGTTCCCGCGCCAGCGTGAATGAGCAGTGAAAAGCAAACTGCCGATATCATTTTTTGTATTTTCTTTTCCCGTTTGATTAATTCCACCTGGCAAAAGCCTCTATCTTTTAATTAATTTTTCAACTACTTTAACAGCTTCTACACCGTCCTTCGCAAAAGACGCGCCGATGGACTGAGCATAAGTTTCTGTAACAACTGCGCCGCCGATTAGAAAGGCTTCTTTTACTTCGTGTTTCCGGGCCAGCGTAATTACTTCCTTCATGTTGACCATCGTTGTTGTCATCAACGCGGAAAGGCCGATCACATCCGGCTTTTCCTTTTTTGCAGAGGCGATTATTATTTCCGCGGCGACATCCTTGCCCAAATCAATAACATAATAGCCATAGTTCCTTAAAAGAAGCGCAACAATATTTTTTCCTATATCGTGAATATCACCCTTTACAGTTGCCAGTATTATTTTGCCTTTATCTCCGGCAGCGGTTTTCTTTAATTGCGGCTCCAAATAATTGAGCGCTTTTTTCATTGTTTCCGCTGCGGCCATAAGTTGCGGCAAAAAATAAACCTTCTTTTCGTATAAATCGCCTACTTTAACTATTGCGGGAATCATAACCTTATCGACTAATTCGAGGGCTGAACATTCTGAAGATAAAGCGGATTTGATTAAAAGAACTATATTTTCCCGATTCCCTTCCATAATCGCACTGGTTATTTTTTCCTGTGGTGTAAGAATTGTTTTTGCGGCAATACTGGAATCAACACCGGCTTGTGCCGAAAAATGGTCGATAAAACTCTGCGCGCTTTTATCTTTCGCTGTAAGAACATCTCCCGCTTTGGTTATATTCATTATTTCCGTGCTGGCCGGATTGGCAATAGCCATAGTCAAACCGCATAATTGCGCCATCGCCAGAAAGCCCGCGTTAAGCCAGGGACGTCCGGGCATTCCGAAGGAAACATTAGAAAGTCCCAAAATGGTTTTACATTTAAAGCTCTCCGTACACCAACTAAGGGTCTTTAAAGTTTCTTTGGCGGCTTGGGGATCGGAAGCGACGGCCATGACCAGACCATCCACAATAAAATCATCTTTAGTAAAGCCATATTTTTTCGCTGCCTGAAAGATATAATTGATGATGCTCTGGCGCTTTTTGGTCGTAGATGGTATTTCGCCGTCGGTCAAAGGCAGAAGAATGAACATGGCGCCGTATTTGGCGGCCAGTGGCAGAAGTCTTTTCATTTTTTCTTTTTCACCGGAGATGGAGTTGATCAGCATCCGGCCGGGATAAATCCTGAGAGCAGCTTCGATGGCTTCTATTCTGGAAGAATCTATCACCAGAGGTAATTTGGATACTGTCGTCAAAAGGCTTATTGCGGTTTTGATTGTTTTAACTTCGTCTATACCCGGCTGGCCGACATTCACGTCTAGTAAACTTGCACCTTGCTTTTCCTGCTCCAGAGCCATCTGGCGAAGGATGGCTGTTTTTCCTTCGGTTAATTCTTGCTGTAATGATTTCTTTCCTGTAGGATTAATCCGTTCTCCAACTATTAAAAGAGATTGATTCTTGCCGAAGTGCAAAAATCCACGCGCTGAGCTCAGCGCGGCAATTGACTTTCTCCGCGGTGCTTTGGGTTTGATATTTGCCGTTATTTGGGCGAGTTTTTTAATATGTGCCGGTGTTGTCCCGCAACAGCCGCCCAACATATTAGCTCCTGCAGCAGCGAGTTTTCGGCCAAAAGAGGCAA
>DLME01000009.1 GCA_002479215.1 Syntrophaceae bacterium UBA7544 | reverse complement strand
TACACATCTACAACCTACATATAAAGCCCATGTCGGGTATAGCTGTTAGAATAGCCAGGCGGGATCCAGATTCCCCAAGAATGGGGAAAAGAATCACACCGGGGAGAGAAGAAAAACATCGAATTTCAATTTCACTTGAATGATCGGCTGACAAGTATCACCCTGGAAAACAAGTTTCTTAAATTAAGGCCATTCCGGGGCCCTGTTTATCTTTTATGGTAGTGAAGTGCGAATTCATTAATTATGATCCTCACTTACAACAAGGGACCGAAAGAAACGCCGTTTATGAACTACACTGCAAGTACGCACTTATCACAAGCAAAAGACGAAATCAATTCTAATCAGAGACTCACTGCAAGGTAAATGGCAACATTTCTCGGTTCATTAACCATCGTTTCTCCACAGTCAACGGCAGACCTGACCCCTTTGTTTTTTTGCATAAAATTTATTGACAAATATCTATTGTTTTAATTAAATTTTGACGATAAATTTCTTGGTGATGCAACCAAAATTTTCAAAGTTCATCGGAAAAATAATTTATGCCGAAAGATGAATTGGATTCAGTGTCCAGCAAATTGATGGCATAAATTAAAAATAAGCAATTGGAATGAAGAAAAACAAAAAATTACAACTGTGGTTTGTATGGGCAGTTAAAATCATTCTTGCCCTTACGGCTAGTGGGCTTTTACTTGCCTCCCTTTACATCAATTCAGAGCCCGCGCAAAAAAGGATCGGTGCCATAATTGCACGAGAGATGGGCGATGTTGTTAAATTTGAGCGCGCCGATCTTTCGATTTTTCCCCGTCCCGGTCTGGCTTTTTATCAGGTGAGCATAAATATTCCCGCAGGAACATCTATCCGGGCGGAATCAGCAAAAATATATCCTCAAATATTGCCACTGCTCATTGGAAAAGTAAGAATCGCGAAAGTAAAGCTTGAAGAGCCTGACATTATCGTGGACATTTTGGAAAAGCCCCAACAGAGGGCGATAAAAGATAAGACTTCTTCTCCAGCAGAAGTTCTGGAAAATGTTACCTCGGTCATTTCGTCGGTACAGTCAGTTGCGCCCGGCCTGGTCGTAGTAGTGCAGCGGGGGAAAATGATTGTGCGGGAAAATAACGACAGTGTAGCAACTGTGCGCAAAATTTATGCCCGTATTGCTCTTGCGCCCGAGGGAGTAGAATTTAAGTTCAAAGGCGATGTTGATAAATGGGGGGAATTTTCTGTGCGCGGAAATATTCACATGGAGAAAAATAACATATTGATAAATGGTCTGTCCATCAATACAATAACGATGAACAATGTTCAGGCTTCCGTTTTTGATTCCTCGTTTGTGGCCTCTGTTGTAATCTCCGAAACCGCGCAAGCTATAAATTCTGCTGATGTAACAATGAGCGGCAAGATTGGGCCGGAAACTCTCCAGTTGGTTTCCCAGACGTTTAGATTGCCGCCTGAGCAAACCTTGCATGCCCCTGTATCTATCTCTAATACTCATATTGTATGGCAGGCCGGAGCAAAATTAGCTATTACTGCGGAAGCGGCTATTGAAGATGGCCCAACGCTTTCGGTAACTCTAAGCAAAAATGCTGCGGATTTGGCCATAAGTCAGTTAATGATTTATGATAAAGAGTCCCAGGCGAATATTGCGTTTACGTACACAAAGAATCTCATAGACGTCTCTTTTAAAGGAAGTTTGACGGAAAAGACCCTCAACAGGATATTCGAGCATAATTCATTTCATCGCGGATGGATAAAAGGAGATTTTCGTGCCCATGTGCAGTTGGATCAGTATGGGAAATCCACGGCGCAAGGACATCTGGAGGGCGCCGATTTTATCATTCCCCTGCCCATGAATGTGCCGTTGAAAGTACGCCGCGTTATTCTTAGTGCGAACAACAAAACTCTGAAAGTGGAATCGGCCACTTTAAATTGGGGAGAAAACAATCTGGACCTGAAGGGTAAGGTAAAGGCCGCGCCGGATGGATTCCGTCTCGATATGGATCTCTCTGCGGACGCGATAAAAGTGGAAACCATAGCGCAAAATCTGACAAGTCCGGAAAAGCCGCAAAAAATGAAGCCCTTTAAGAAACATTCTAAAAAACCGGCGCTCCGGGGGATTATCCGGCTCAATGCACCATCTATAACCTGGGGGCGTTATACCGCCAGCCCTCTTCATGCGAACATCCTGCTCGATAATAAAGGCATCAATGCTAACATTACAGAAGCCGTTCTCTGTGGGATTTCTATTCCGGGAAATCTGACCTTTGGTGAGGATGATATCCAGCTTGATTTTAAACCGGTTGCCTCTGGAAAACAACTCGAACCCACGCTCGCTTGTCTTCTTTATGAAGACTCGCGCATCACCGGGACTTTAAATTTGCAAGCCGCGGTCAATTCCCGGGGAAAATCTGATACGCTGGTTTCCTCATTACAGGGAAGGGTGGAATTTCTATCTAAAGACGGAATCATTTACCGTTCTCATCTGCTGGCAAAAATTTTCTCCTTTTTGAATGTCACGGAGCTTCTGCGGGGAAAACTTCCCGACTTCGCAACAGAAGGATTTAAATATAATTCCATCACCATCAAAGGCGATATTCGCCAGGGTGTCTTTCTGATTCAGGAGGCGGTCATTGATGGAACTACCATGCAACTAGTTGGGCAGGGTGAAATCAATCTCGCCAGCAATAAAATTAACCTCACTATTCTGGTAGCGCCGTTCAAAACAGTTGATTTTCTGATCAGCAATATCCCCCTGGTGGGATATATTCTTAAAGGAACGCTTATTTCCATCCCTTTAAAAGTAACCGGTGATCTCGCCGAGCCTACTATAATAGTTCTTTCGCCTACCGCAGTCGGTGAAGGATTGTTGGGTATCATGAAAAGAACCCTGTCTCTGCCGGTAAAAATAATCGAGCCGGTCATTCCCCGCGATAAAAAAGAGGAAAAATGACGGCTAGATTCGTTACATGAAGCCGCATAAAATTATTGACAAATACTGAGTAATTAGATTATCATATTCCATTCTTTACAACGTCCTCAATAGCTTTACTTAAAGCGTTCTTAAACCGGTCAGAGACCGGATTTATCAGTTGTCCATATAAAAAACAGTTAAGAAAAATAGGAACAGCACCATCTGACATTGTTCATCATCAAAGGAAATAGAGTAAAATTCCCTCGGCAATAAGGAGGGTATTAAATAAGAAAAGGAGAAATGGTTGTAATGAAAAAAATATACAGTTTGATCGTATTTCTTGTGTTCGTGACTTTTATCTTGTCATCATGCAGCAGCGGCGGCGGTTCGGCACCGCTGGTATTACCGCCACCAACACCTACAGCGCCTACAGCGCCGACAGGGGTTAGCGCCACAGCAGGGAATGGCCAGGCAACCATTGCCTGGACGGCGGTTTCCGGCGCAACTTCTTACAACATTTACTGGTCCACTACGACCGGGGTGACTCCAGCCAACGGTACCAAAATAACCGGGGCGACCTCTCCTTACACGCAAACGGGGCTCAACGATGGAACACACTACTACTATGTGGTAACCGCGGTAAATGGCATTGGTGAATCAGCGGCGTCAGCACAGGCCAGTTGTACACCGTCAACA
>DLME01000057.1:423-16873 GCA_002479215.1 Syntrophaceae bacterium UBA7544 | reverse complement strand
ATAACGAAGTCAATATTACCGAATTAAAAAATGGCCATGATCGCACTCTGGAACTTACCGATGCCGAATTAAAAAAAGCCGATATTCATTTTACATCCGATGCCGCCGAACTTTCTGACTGCAGACTTTTCATCGTTGCCGTTCCCACACCGGTAGACGATTCCCATGTTCCCGATTTACGCGCGATAGAAAATGCTTCCGCCATAATCGGCCGGCGTTTATCTTCCGGTTCTTGTGTAGTTTACGAATCCACCGTTTATCCCGGCGCTACCGAAGATATTTGCATCCCTATTTTAGAAAAAGAATCAAACCTTAAATTCGGCCGTGATTTCACGATCGGCTACTCTCCCGAGCGCATCAATCCCGGCGACAAAGTGCATACCATTGATAACACGGTAAAAATTATTTCCGCATCCGATCAATCAACTCTAGATTTTTTGGAAGGAATATACAGCTCAATAGTTAAAGCCGGCTTGCACAAGGCATCATCAATAAAAGTTGCCGAAGCGGCAAAAGTAATAGAAAATACTCAGCGCGATATCAACATCGCTTTGATGAATGAGCTGTCTATAATTTTTAATAAAATAGGAATTGACACCATTGAAGTTTTGGAAGCGGCGGAAACAAAATGGAACTTTTTATCATTTCGTCCCGGTTTGGTCGGCGGTCATTGCATCGGCGTTGATCCTTATTACCTCACTTATAAAGCTCAAAGCATAGGTTATCATCCCGAAGTAATTCTTTCCGGTCGACGCATTAACGATAACATGGGCAAATATGTGGCGCAACGAACAATCAAAATGCTTATAGCCACCGACAAACAAGTGCACAATGCCCGTGTGGCCATCTTGGGACTTTCTTTCAAGGAAAATGTTCCGGATATACGCAACACACGCGTAACCGATATCATAACCGAATTAAAAGAATATGGTGTTGATGTTCTGGTTCACGATCCGTTAGTCATCCCCGAAGAAGCCCACCATTATTATGGCATAGAGCTGGTACCTTTGAGTGATATCCGTGATGTTGATGCTATTGTCCTAGCCGTAGCCCATAGCGCTTTTAGGGATTTGGGACTAATGCGCATTGCCGGACTCTGCCGCAAAGATTGTTCCATTGTAATTGATATAAAATCATTATTCGAACCCGAACGCGCGCGGAAACTAGGTATTAAATATTGGCGTCTATAAACACCACTAATTTTTTTAGGAGGTAAAATGAAAAAAGCTTTTCTTACGGGCATTACCGGACAAGACGGCTCGTATCTTGCTGAACTTCTCTTGGGCAAAGGTTATGAAGTTCATGGTTTGATACGGCGCTCCAGCACTTTTAACACCGACCGCATTGATCATCTTTACCATGATTTTCATGACCCGGATACAAGATTATTTCTGCATTATGGCGATTTAAGCGTTTCCGGCCAACTTATGGATTTACTTCATTCTATTACACCCGATGAAATTTATCATCTGGGAGCTCAAAGCCATGTCCGGGTGAGTTTTGACATGCCTGAATATACCGGAGATATAACCGGGATGGGAACGTTGAGAATTTTGGAAGCAATTCGTAAAACCGGTATCAAAACCAAATTTTATCAAGCTTCTTCGAGCGAAATGTTCGGAGCTGCGGCGCCGCCCCAAAGTGAAAAAACGATATTTCAACCGCGCAGTCCCTATGCAGCGGCTAAAGTTTATGCCTATTATATTGCGCAAAACTACCGAGATGCCTACGGTATTTTTGCCTCCAATGGAATTCTTTTTAACCACGAATCGCCGCGACGCGGTGAAACATTTGTGACTAGAAAAATCACCCGCGCGGCAACGCAAATTAAGTTAGGTCTTAAAGAAAAACTTTATTTGGGTAATCTTGACTCCAAAAGAGATTGGGGCTTTGCCGGTGATTATGTGGAAGCGATGTGGATGATGCTGCAGCAAGAAAAACCTGACGATTTCGTCATTGCCACTGGCGAAACTCACTCGGTACGGGAGTTTGCAGAGAAAGTCTTTGCCAAACTCGGATTGGATTATAATAAGTATGTAATTGTGGACCAGCGTTATTTTCGGCCAACCGAGGTAGACGTTCTTTTAGGTGATTCCGCCAAAGCAAAATTGATTTTCGGCTGGCAGCCAAAAATCAATTTTGAAAATCTTATCGATATGATGATTGCGGCGGATTTGGAACTGGCTAAGAAAGAAAAAACTTTAGTTGAAGCCGGATTCGCCTGCAACAGCAGCGAGCGTATCATTTGAAAACTAAGGATTGTTGAATGTTTAAAGAAAAACGTATCACCGTTACCGGCGGAAAAGGATTTTTAGGAAGCCATTTACTCAAAAGATTGGAAATTCAGGGCTGTGGCCATGTTAAAATTGCCGACCTTCCCGAATACAATTTGACTAATATTACCGATATTCGCCGTATGTATGAAGAAACCAACCCGGAAATCGTCATTCACCTTGCCGCCAAGGTTGGCGGCATCGGTTTTAATCAGGAAAAGCCAGCCGAACTGTTTTTCGACAATTTAATCATGGGTACTCAACTGATACACGAAGCATATCTGCACAAAATTGAAAAATTTGTCGCTCTGGGAACAATATGCGCTTACCCTAAATTTACTCCGGTGCCTTTTAAGGAAGAAGATATCTGGAACGGATATCCGGAAGAAACCAATGCGCCCTATGGACTTGCTAAAAAAATGATGCTGGTACAGTCTCAAGTTTACCGTCAACAATATTCATTCAATTCAATTTTTTTGCTTCCGGTAAACCTTTACGGTCCGGGAGATAATTTCGATCCCCTCTCCTCTCACGTTATTCCGGCACTAATAAAAAAATGTTTTGATGCCATTGACGGACATGCCGGTAAAATTGAAGTTTGGGGCACAGGTTTGGCTACACGTGAATTTTTTTACGTGGAAGATGCCGCCGAGGCTATTTACCTGGCAACCAAATTTTACAACAAAAGCGAACCGATCAACATCGGCGCCGGCTTTGAAATATCCATTAAGGAGCTTGCCGAGTTAATTGTCCAAATTACCGGTTTTAAAGGTAATATTCTTTGGGATAAATCCAAACCAGATGGCCAGCCGCGACGTCTGCTCGATACTTCTAAAGCGATGAAAGAATTTGGATTTAAAGCGAGTACTGATTTCCAGACAGGATTGATGAAAACAATTGAATGGTATAGGAACAACCGCCATATTGTACGTTAATCCCTGAACGCCGGTCATTATTTTGTTTGACTTTGCTTTTCATTAATGTTAAGGAGCGGCTAAATAAATGGATCAAGAAACCAAAAAAAATGCCATGCAAATGGCTTATGCCAGCAGCATCGGCATTGCCATGGTCCTGGCAATTTTTGGCTGTCTTTGGTTTGGATCCTATTTAGATAGAAAGTTTGAATCCGGTCACGTTTTTTCCATGGTTTTCTTGTTTATTGGTATTGCGGCCGGGTTTCGTAACATATATGTTTTGATTAAAAAAAATTTTACTGATGATGAACCAATAATAAAGAGTATAAAAAGTGAACCTCATCGCCAAAGACCCGCTCCAAAGAAAAATTGAAATTGTTAATTGGATTATTCTCGTCCTTATTTTTATTCCTTCTTTAATTTTCGGCACTTTTAAATTTGCTCTCGGTGTGCTTCTGGGTGGTTTCATCAGCATTCTAAACTTTTATTGGATGGAACGCAGTTTACGCCGTGTTTTTGAAAAACTTACGGGAAACGTAAAAGGCGCCGTGGTCTTTAAATATTTTATTCGCCTGGCGTTGACTGCTATTGTTTTATATTTTTTAATTTCGACCGACACCGTAAATATAATCGGCTTGATTATTGGATTATCGGTAGTAGTAATAACCATCGTTGTAACCGTTATTACCACCCTTACAAAAAAAAACTTTCTTGAGGAGGTTATTTAATATATGCACCCCCTGCTTTTTTTGGAGAATCCCTATTTTCCTCCACACGTAACTTACGCCTGGTTTCTTGCTATTGCTTTGGCCCTGCTATCTTTTTTGGCTACCCGCCGTCTGGAAATTTATCCCGGTAGGTTTCAAAATGTAATGGAAGTGATTGTTGGCGGATTTGATTTTCTGCTAAATGAAATAATGGGACACAATGGCCGGAGATACTTTCCCCTTATCGCTACGCTGGGTATTTACATATTAACGGCGAACTTGTTGGGTATCATTCCCGGCTTTGAATCGCCTACGTCCGATATTAACACTACTCTTTCCATGGCTATTGTAGTTTTTTTCTCGACGCATGTTGTTGGAGTAATGACCCATGGCTGGAAATATTTCAAACAATTCATGGGACCAGTATGGTGGCTTATTCCACTCATGGTTCCTATTGAAATCATCAGCCATTTTTCAAGGCCGCTTTCTCTGACTTTTCGTTTATTCGGCAATATCAAAGGCGAAGATATAGTTCTCGCTGTTGTATTATTACTTGTTCCGACACTTGTTCCTTTGCCTGTATTTGTGTTGATGATTTTTACATCGATCATTCAAACTGTAGTTTTTATGCTGCTGGCAATGATGTACATATCAAGTGCAATGGAAGAAGGTCATTGATAATCGCTTACAGCAATTAGGAAGAACAGCCAATTGACCGCTCGTAATATTACTTCCGATTGCGAAAGAAATCGAATTATTTTAATGCAATTATTAAAAAGCTGATAGCTACACGCTTTCAGCTTTTTTAGCTTTTATTGTTTATTTAAAATATCGATAAAAAGTATTCTTCAAATAGTTCCATCTGATACTTGACGGCTAAGCTCAATCGTAATATCTAATATTCGTCTATGTTTTTTATATGTGAGTATTTATGCATAGTTTAGGAATTAATATCGGCTCCTCTAATGTTAAAGTGACCATGCTGGAGGGAAATAACATTTTATGGAGCTCTGTAGAACCTCATGAAGGAAATTTTCTTTATACTCTCAAAAATATATTATTATCACGCAATATTCCGGCTGATATTAAATCACTGGCCACAGGCACAGAAGGCAGACATCTTCTAAATATAAACAGCGTAATCGAACCACTTTGTATCGAAGAAGCGCTTCAACGCCTGAATTACGAAGTTGATGCTTTGGTTTCTTTGGGCGGAGAAGATCTTGTTGTTTATACCATCGATAAAAACAACAAGATAATAACTAGTTTTTCTGGAAATAAATGTGCTTCAGGTACCGGCGAATTTTTTAAACAGCAGCTCGCCCGGATGAACATGAATCTTGATGATATTAATTCAATTCCCGAACATTGTTGTGTTTTAAAACTATCTTCGCGTTGTTCTGTTTTTATGAAAAGCGACTGCACGCATCGCTTGAATAAAGGCGAAGCAAATAAGGGCGACATTGCTTTATCTTTGAGCGATGTAATGGCCATTAAAGTGATTGATTTTCTTAAAAGGGCCAGGATAGCCAAGGGCAAAGTGATGCTTGTAGGTGGTGTTACACAAAATCAATACATCATTCGGTTTATCCGGGAGCGGATGCCGGAAATCGAATTAATAGTTCCCGATCAGGCTCCGTATTTTGAAGCGTACGGGGCTGCGCTTATGGCCAGAAATTCCGGCAGCATTCTGCCTCCTGTAAATTCTCTTTTTAAGCAAAGCCGCGTTCAATTTAAGAGATTTAAAAACTTAAAAAATGCTGAAGGCAGAGTAACTTATCTACCTTCCTCAAAGACAAAAGTTATTGCAGGCAAAGAGTATATCCTCGGCGTTGACGGCGGTTCAACTACCACGAAGGCCTGTTTAATTGACATAGAAACAAATGAAATCACTGCATCCTTCTATGGACGTACACATGGTGATCCGGTCGCGGCTCTCAAAAATTGCCTTATCGAAATGAAGAAACAAATCAAAGAAGATATAGGTGCCGGTAAAATTAGCATAACACTTGCCTCGACGACCGGATCATCCCGGGAAATACTGGGCGTTTTTTTGGAAACGCCGGCTGTCTATAATGAGATTATAGCGCATGCCGTCGGCACTACTTTTTATAGGAATAATATCGATACAATCTTCGAAATCGGCGGACAGGACGCCAAATATGTTTTTCTAAAGAATAAAGTTCCGATAGACTACGCCATGAACGAAGCCTGTTCCGCCGGCACCGGTTCGTTTTTAGAAGAATCGGCGCACGGCGATTTGAATATCGCCGATGCTTCGGAAATCGGGGATATCGCTATTGAGGCTAAAGAGCCGTTGAAGTTCGGCGAACATTGCTCCGCTTTTATCAACTCGGACATCCGCAACGCTATTCAACAGGGCGCCTCCCGTGAAGATATTACCGCCGGTATCGTCACCTCCATCGTCTCTAATTATCTAAACAGAGTTGTGGGTAATAGGACCATTGGCAAAAACATCGTCCTGCAAGGGGGGGTAGCCAAAAACAAGGCTGTGCCTCTGGCTTTTGCCATGTTGTTGAATAAGGATATTCTGGTGCCTCCCGATCCCGAACTAATGGGTTGTTTTGGCGTAGGAATACTTGCCAAACAGAAATTATCCGATGACTTTTTGACCAAAGCCGCTTACGATATTGACCACATACTTATGACGGAAATTATTTATGAAAAGGAATTTCAGTGCCAAGCCTGTGATAATTTCTGTTCGATACGCATTCTCAGCGTGAACAACAACAAGTATATGTTCGGCGGCAGGTGTAACAAGTATGCCAATATCAGAAAGAAAAAAACAATTAATGAAGGCGAAGTTTTTGATTATATTGAACAGCGCAACGATCTCCTCTTTAAGGAATTCGCTCCCGATCCTGACGAGCTAATCAAGAAGAAAGATTTCATTGTTGGAATCCCCCGTTGTTTTTCCATCTATACGCTTTGGCCTCTTTATTCCTGGTTTTTTCACGCTTTAGGAATTGAAACTGTTGTCTCGAAGAACATTTCGCATGAAGGCACGGCGAGGGTCGAAAGCAGTTATTGTTTTCCTGCAGAAATTGCCCATGGAGCCGTTCAGGACATATTTGACCGCAATCTAGATTATATTTTCCTGCCCCACTTCCGGGATATGGAAAGTTACGAAAAAGATTCTCCGGCAAATTTTTGCCCTATTACACAAGCTCTGCCTTATTATATCAAAAAAGCATTCCCGGAAATTCCGGAAGATAAATATTTAACACCTGTTGTCAGTTTTATGTACGGCATTGAAAAGGCCAGCGAGTCTTTTATTGAAATGGCCAAAATGCTAGGATTTTCTGAACGCGAAGCTATAAACGCATTTGCGATCGCCTACAAAAAACAGACGGAATGTTTTGCCCGATTTGCTGAACTAGGAAAAACTGCGCTTAAAGAAGCACGGAAGGCCAAAAGGCCTGTTATTGCCCTTCTGGGACGTCCTTACAACGCCTTTACAACTGACGCGAATATGGGCATTCCCCGAAAATATACAACCCGCGGCTATTCAGTTATCCCTTATGATATTCTTCCTTTTGCCGATAAGCCGATCTATCCCAATATGTACTGGTATTACGGCCAGCAGGATATGAAAGCCAGTATGCTGCTCAAAGATGAAGATAATATATATATTACCTATATTTCTAATTTTTCCTGCGCGCCCGATTCTTTTATGCTGCATTATATTAAATGGATAATGGGTACCAAACCTTTTTTAATTCTGGAGTTGGATTCTCATACGGCCGATGCCGGAGTGGATACGCGCATCGAGGCTTTTCTGGACATCATCGAAGGATACAGGTCAAAAGTTGCTAAGATCAGCGAGAGCAGATATGATAATGCTTTGAGATTTATCAATAATCGCAACGAAGAAATTTACATTAAGAATATTGTTACCGAAGAAAAGATTCCTATCAAAAACAATCCGCGCGTCAAACTGCTTCTCTCGAGCATGGGCAGGCTATCGGCCGAGCTTATAGCGGCGACGATCAGAGCATTCGGCGTCAATGCGGAAGCGATGCCGGTTCCGGATATATATACTCTGCAGATGGCGCGTAATCATGCCTCCGGCAAGGAATGCGTGCCGTCGCATCTGGTCTTAGGCAGCGTCCTCAAATATTTATCTTCCGAAAAATACCGCAAGGATGAAATTTATCTATTGTTTGTTCCTACCACAACAGGACCATGCCGCACCGGTCAATACTTCGTCTTTTATGAAAACCTCTTTAAGGATTTGCGTCTGGAAAATGTTGTTATCATTACGATGGATTCAGACAACTCCTATACCGAGCTTGGTCAGGATTTCGCCAAATATGCGTGGTGGGGAATTATTATCGGTGACTATATGAAAGACGTGGAAACATCGCTTAGAACCTGCGCGGTAAATCCTATAGAAGCGATGGCAATATATGATCGGCTTTGGCGCAGGATGATCAGTGTCGCCGAACATGACATCACCAAAGTTCTTCCCATCTTAAAGGAGATTTCGGCCGATATTGCCCATATCCCCTTGAAGAAGAAAATCGATGAATGCCCCAAGATACTCATTGTTGGCGAGATATATGTGCGCCGCGACGATTTTGCCGTGGATGAATTGATTCAACACTTCAGTAATCACGGGATTATCGGCAAGATATCTAATATTGCCGAATGGATTTACTACTGTGATTTTGTCCGCAATTATGAACTCAAAAAAAGACTGCGTTTAATCCCCTGGTATCGACGGATCTTTACCAGAGAAATTATGGATTTGATCAACTGGAATATAGAACATGCCTACAAACACAAAGTGGAAAAAAACGTTCATGGGGCGTTGAACTCAACAGGTCTTGTTCCGCACACTCCGCATAATATGCAAGAGATTATGAAAAACACCCAAAAATATTTCGTGAGCCATGAGCTTTATTCGGAAATCAGTGTATCGAGCGGTGTTGCTGCTACGGCAATGATGGACGGCTACTCCGGCATAGTAAATATTTCACCTTTTGCTTGTCTCATTGGAAGAGTCATTGAGGGGCTTTTCACTCCATGGGCCAGAGAACGAAAATACCCGATAATATCCATCGAGATTGACGGCAACCTTTTGCCTCCCAATGTTCTCAGCAAATTGGAAATATTTATGCTCAATGTGTTGAGGTTCAAAGGCAATGTTAATATTAATACAATGGTGGAAAAAGAAGGTGTCCAACCTGTGGCCATAGACAGAAAAATAATCAGATAATGTCTTATCCGGGCGCTAAGTCTTTTATATTTTAGACTGAATATATATTTCCGATTGTGGTTTCCCAATTATCTGATGGTTTTAAGCCGCTGTAGGCTGTCTATTCCCAAAATTGTCTTTCCCCGATAAGAAGACTACTCTGATCGCGGATAAACTTAAAATCACCGGTGAGTATTCCTGAAGAAAAGATTAAACCATTCAACAAAGATGGACACCTCTTCCTCAACATCAACACGCCGTAAGATTTAGAGGTGATTAGGCTGAAGACTGACTCATACCCCGATACCCTAAAGGGCACGCGAGACTGAAGGCTCACTGCATCAACCTTCTACCTTCAGCCTATCAACCTTTTTACTTATGTATTGGTATTGGTTGCACCCATTTTTCATTTTCACCGTCGTAAAACCACTTATTTGCAAAACCACGACGGTGAATAAAGCTGGGATTTTCCGCCCAATGAAGAAGCTCCTTATAGGCCTTATGCAACTTTCTAAAAGTTGGAGCATGACCGCCAAGGTCGGGATGATGAATTTTAGCCTGCTTTCGGTATGAGGTTTTAATGATTTTGCGCAATTCAACGGAGGTTAAATCATCTTTATTAATTCCCAGATAGTTTAAGGCGTTGGTTTTAACACCGGGGATGTTTATTACTGTAGGCCGTAAGGATATCTGAGCAGGATATTTTGTCGCCAATTCCAGCACACGGCGGGAGGCTAAATACTTTTTCGCCGTGCGTTTTTCCTCTTCCCACCAGGCTCTTCCCAGCATATTGGCCATTTTGCCGAAATCCTCCGCCGGTTTGTGGTTTATTGATCGCTGTTGCGTAAATCTGAATATCTCTTTTACTCCGCGGGGTATTATATCCAGAATAATTATTGTGTCGGAAAAATAAAAAGTCGCGTAACGCGTGTTTAACGCCTGCAGTAAACCGCTTCTCATGTTCAGTTTCTGCCGGAGATTCTGCCGGCATTTGATCGAACAATATTTACGGTTATTGATATTTTCCGTTGATCCGCAGGAAAGGCACTGATTCTGCTTCTCATTATTAACAATAGTTATACTTTTTCTCAAAGCTCTGCCATTATTTTTTTGCCGCTGCCAAATAACCCTTCGCCAGAACAATATTTACATGGAGCACTCCTTTATTCATATCCTTAAGCGGATAATCGGGAGTAATCTTCGGTAAATTATCGGCCTCGGCCTGGGTCTTTATAACCGACCCCACCGGCACATAGCGGCCGTCGGCAACCTTCACGCCCATCAGCACTGCCGCCGGTTCAATTACACAATTCTGTCCGACAACAGATTTAAACACCAGCACTTTCATGCCTACAAAAGTATTATCCATAACCACAGACGGCCCATGAATTTGCACCTGGTGAGCCAGCGAAACACGGCTGCCCACATAAACGGCGTATTTCTTTGAGTTCACTTCACAGAGATTCTTCTCTACCGGCTTTCCGTCAACTTCAGTTTCCAGCGCGTGAATCACAACGCCATCCTGGATATTGCAATCATCACCTACGTAAATAGGCTGGCCCTCATCGCCGCGAACCGAAGCTGCAGGCGCAACCATAATATTTTTTCCTAAGGTTACATTTCCGATTACTGCCGCCAGCGGATGAACATATGTGGAAAAACCAATAATAGGTTCGGATACGCGTTTACTGAAATCAGCCTGAACATTCTTTTCAATCATTTTTTTGCCTCCGCAATAATATTCTTAAAAATTAGAAAAACCGTAGTTTTAAGTTTTTTCTCTGCTTTTATGCTGGGTTTTATTTCTTTCAATTTTTAAAAGCTTTTGCCATACTTCTTCCACTTTTTTTTCCGTTTCGGCAACAGTCTTTTGATTATCAATCACAATATCCGCCAATCGAGCCTTTTCGCCAATCTGCATCTGGTTCATAAGGCGTTTTTTGGCTTCATCTCTGCTCAAACCATTGCGGGCAATCAGCCTCTGAATTTGCTCAGCGGGAGATATTAAAACCAGCAAAGTCAAATCGAAAAGATGCTGCATATTTTCCTCGAACAAAAGAGGAACATCCGATAAAATTATGACGTTTTTTTCTTTTTTTTCAATTTTTTCCAGAAGGGTTTTCCACTCGTTCGATACGTAAGGATGGACGATACCGTTGAGGGTTTTGAGCTTTTGTGAATCGGCAAAAACAATCTGTGCTAATTTATAACGGTCAATATTTTTATCCGGCAGCAGAATACTTTCGCCAAAATATTGGACGATTTTTCCCCAAGCAGGTTGTCCCGGTTTTTCAACTTTGTGCGCAAGCTGATCGAAATCAATCAAATGAGCGCCATGCCGAATAAACATCTCCGATACTGTAGATTTTCCGCAAGCAATACCTCCCGTCAATCCGACGTTTAACATTTTTTCGATAACCTCGTAATAAGTCCTAAAACTATAAATACCGGACGACTCTTTACGAAGTCGTCATGATTTGCTGTTTAAGTTATAAATAATGCGTAAACCTTCCAAAGTCAGCATATCTTCAATTTTATCGATGCATTTTGTTTCCGAAGCCACTAAGCGAGCCAATCCTCCCGTGGCGATTACCAGAGGTTTAGTTTTTATCTCGGCTTTCATCCTCTCCACAATGCCGTCAATGAGTCCGGCATAACCAAAAATAATTCCCGCCTGCATTGCGCTCACTGTATCCTTGGTAACCACCGATTTAGGCTTGCTCAATTCCACGCGGGGAAGCCTTGCCGCCCGTTCAAATAGCGCTTCGCTGGAAATCATTATTCCGGGCGCGATACATCCCCCCATGTATTCTCCTTTTGGTGAAATATAATCAAAAGTCGTCGCCGTACCGAAATCAATTATAATTGCCGCCTGCCGGTATTTATCGTAAGCGGCAACGGCATTAACGATTCTATCGGCTCCTACTTCTTTGGGATTATCATAAAAAATAGGCATTCCTGTTTTAATTCCAGGTCCTACGATCAACGGTTTTACATTGAAATATTTTACACACAAAGGTTCCAAGATATTGAGCATCGGCGGTACTACGCACGAAATAATAATCGCATTTACTGCTTTAATTTTTTCGGTTTTCATTCTGCTGGACTGATACAAGTTAAAAATGAGCATACCATATTCATCAATTGTGTGATCAATCTCCGTACGAATTCGCCAGTCATGAATCAGCTGATCGCCGTCATAAAGTCCCAGCACAGTATTGGTATTGCCTACGTCAATTACCAGCAACATTTTTTTGAGTCTCCTTTAATATTGTTGCATCTCCCACGGATATCTTGATTTTTCTGTCTTCCGCCGTAAGTAGCAGTAGTGAACCTTGTTCGTCAATACCTAGCGCTTTTCCGCTTATCACTTCATCACCGGATATTATTTGAACTCTCTTATCAATCATCGGCGTCATGCTCAACCACTTTTCTTTTACAGCGCTAAAACCATCCTCAATAAGCTTTTTATACCATTTTGTCAGATTTTCATACAGGCCAATTATTAATTCCTGACGGGAAATTTTTCTCCCTGTTTCTATAGCTAAAGACGTGGCGGTATTTTTAATATCCTGCGGCAATTGATTATAGTTAATGTTTATATTAATGCCGATACCCAAGATAATAAAATCAACTCGGCTTGCTGATGTTTTCATTTGCGCCAGAATACCGCATACTTTTTTCTCCTTCAAAAGAACATCGTTGGGCCATTTCAGACTAACCATGCCGGGACAGAAATTATCCATAATTTCGGCTACTGCGACACCGGCTAATATAGAAATCTGCGGCGCACGATCCGGCTTTAAGTTAGGACGCAGGATAATGGAAGTGTAAATATTACTTCCTGAAGGCGAATGCCAGACTCTCTGCAAGCGCCCTTTGCCTTTGGTCTGGCTGTCGGCAATAACAACAGTGCCTTCAGGCGAACCTGCGGCAGCAAGATTAAATGCTTCATCATTCGTGGAACCGCTTTCCGGATAAAAATGAATCTTATGCCCGATAAGACTTCCCGCAAGTTTATTTTCCAATAGTTGAATGGCATAGTCCATAAAGATAAATAAGAATTGGGAGAGAATATATTAGGTTAATTTTTGAATAGCAATTTCAACCGCAAGTAATAATTTCATAAGTGTTGTATCTGAGCTTCAACCTGATGGTTTATTATGCCCAAACGGTCTTTTTTAAATTATTAATGGTCACTTCTTTTATCGGATACAAATCTTCGACAATCTCATCGGGCTGAAACCAGAGCTTTATTTCTTTTTCCGCATCTTCAGAATTAGCAGAGGCGTGGACAACGTTTTCAAATACCCCGCTGGTCGTAATTCTTCCATACGCTCCTCTTATGGATACCGGATTTGCCTTTTCCGGATCTGTTTCACCCACAATATCCCGGATTTTCTTTATAGCATCCTCACCCTGATACACTAAAGCAAGCACTCTATACGTCTTGTGCACATCTCCAATGATATAGTTTATTAATTCGGCGAAAAATGGTTTTTCTTTGAGATGTTCATAATGTTTTTCAGCAAGCTCCCGGCTGACGCGTACAACTTTCGCCCCCATAATAGTCAGTTTTGCCTCTGACAATCTGGAAATGACATTGCCCGTAAGCGATTTAACAAGTCCGTCTGGTTTAATAAGTATCAATGTTTGTTCAATTGCCATATCGACTCCAATTTAAATATTTTATAGTTACAATTTATTCCACCCGGTGATACTTTGTTATTATAATTATTTACAGTATATTTTTGCAATAAATAATATTGGCATTTTTTTGTCAATTTATCTTTTTCTAAACATCTTAAAACGAAGAATAAATTCCTCAAATTGCGCTGGCCATAATTTTTAAGGCGATGTCTGCCGCCCTTACAGAATGCGTAATTTCTCCCACTGAAATAAAGTCCACACCGGTAGCCGCAATTCGGGCAGCATTTTGCAGGCTGACATTGCCGGATGCTTCCAAAAGCGCTTTTCCCCTGACTAGCGCCACGGCTTTCGTCATTTCATCAACAGGCATATTATCCAGCATGATAATATCCACACCGGAGTTTAACGCTTCCTCGACTTCTATCAAATTTTTAGTTTCGACTTCAATTTTTAACTTTTTGGTATAGCTTTTCTTTTGCGCTGCTACTGCGGCTTGAATACCGCCCGCTGCGGCAATGTGGTTATCTTTGATCAACACGCCGTCATAAAGCCCCATCCGGTGATTAAAACCACCCCCGATTTTTACCGCCATTTTATCCAACAGCCTCAAACCGGGTATGGTTTTGCGGGTATCGAGAATTTTTGCTTTTGTACCGTGTACGGCTTCCACAAATTTTCTCGTTAAAGTTGCTATACCGCACATCCGTTGAAAAAGATTGAGGGCTACTCGCTCCGCCCGAAGAATGGAGGTTAGTGGACCAGTAACTTGAGCTATAGTTTCACCTTTCTTAACTTTTTCTCCGTCAGCGATCAAGGCCTCAAATTCAATCCGGTCATCTAAAAAAAGAAAGGTTTTTTGGAAAACATTAATTCCGGCTATGATGAAATCGTCTTTGGCAATGGCTTGCGCCTGCCCTCTCTTGTTTCCGCGGATAATTGCCGCCGTGGTTATGTCCCCTTTGCCGATATCCTCAGCAAGTGCATTTTTTATAATCCGCAGTATTTCTTTATGGGAAGTATTTTCTTTTTTTGTCATACAAATCGCCTTTGTTGGAATAAAAATAATTCTGTCTATATGATAATTCCCTGAAGTTTTTTTAAGGCATTTTCTAAAGCGGCATGACGCTCTTTAAATTCTTTTAATTTATCTTCTTCTTTTTTTATGACAGCCTCTGCGGCCTTTTCTAAAAAATCCCGATTGGCCAGTTTCTTCGAACATTGGTGCAAATCTTTCTCGATTTTTACAATTTCTTTTTGCAGGCGAGCTTTTTCACCCGTTGTATCCACAATACCGGCGAGAGGAACAAATATTTTTGTTGAACCGACAACTCCCGTAGCCACTCCTTTGGGTTCAACTAAATCTGCTTGCACTCTCAACGTTTCTAAATTAGCCATGTTGATTATGTAATCTTTTCCGTTTTCAATTATGTTTATTACTTGCCGGTCATTTGCTGAAATCAAAACTTGCAGTTTACGAGAAGGAGGTATTTGCATTTCTCCGCGGATATTGCGGATACTGGTTATAATATCCATTAATAATTGCATTTCCTTTTCCGCTTTTTCGTCTTTCCATGCTTTATTGGGCGTTGGAAACTGACTAATCATAATTGAATTTTCATCGCCTCCGGTTAATACCTGCCAGAGCTCTTCAGTAACAAACGGCATAAAGGGGTGTAATAGTTTCAGCGTAGTTTTAAATACATCATGTAAAGTTCGCTGAGCCGCTTGTCTTTGCGGAGAGTCTACTTTGCCGTAAAGAGCGGGTTTGCTGAGCTCCAGATACCAATCACAGAATTCATGCCAGATAAAACGATAAATAACAGCGGCGGCATCATTGAAGCGATACTCATCAAGGCTCTCCGTAACTTCTTCAACCGCCCTATTAAATTTTGTCTTAATCCATTTATCGGGAAGCGAATCCGTTGCGGATATGACATCTTCTTCATTATAATCTTCCAAATTGGCGAAAGTAAGCTTGGCGGCATTCCAAATTTTATTAACAAAAAATTTATACCCTTCAATTCTTTCCGGTGACATTCGCACATCCCGCCCCTGTGCGGTATAAGCCGCCAAGGTAAAACGAAAAGCGTCAGTGCCATACTTCTCGATCATTACCAGCGGATCAATAATATTGCCGCTGGACTTACTCATCTTTTCCCCTTTTTCGTCCCGTACAAGAGCATGCAAATAAACATCCTTAAAGGGAACGTCTTTCATGACGTAAAGACCCATCATCATCATGCGCGCCACCCAGAAAAAAAGAATATCGAATCCTGTAACCAGCAATGTTGTGGGATAAAATGTTTTTAGGGCTGGTGTTTTTGCGGGCCAGCCTAATGTGGAAAATGGCCAAAGAGCCGAGCTGAACCAGGTATCGAGCACGTCTTCATCCTGCCTTAACGAACCGCCGCCGCAATCAGGGCATTTGTCCGGATCGTTCGTCGTCACGATTATTTTTCCGCAGTTATCACAATACCAAACGGGAATCCGGTGACCCCACCACAATTGCCGGGAAATGCACCAATCGCGGATATTGTTCAGCCATTCAAAGTAAGTTGCCTCCCAAGTATTGGGGACGATCCTTGTTTTACCTTTAACTACAGCCGCGATCGCCTGTTTGGCCAGTGGCTTTATTTTTACAAACCATTGTTTGGAAACCATCGGCTCAATATCCGTTTTGCAGCG
>DLME01000057.1:0-372 GCA_002479215.1 Syntrophaceae bacterium UBA7544 | reverse complement strand
GGCTCAATATCCGTTTTGCAGCGATAACACTGGCCGACACTGTGCGTGTATGGTTCCGTGCTGACGAGATATTTGCCTTTTTCCAAATCGGTTATTACACTTTTGCGCGCTTCGTAACGGTCCTGCCCCTTATAAATTCCACCGTTTTCATTAATAATACCTTTCCCATCCATTATCGTGATAATTTCCAGATTATGGCGCTGGGCCATGGCAAAGTCATTGGGATCCGAGCCGGGCGTAATCTTAACCGCGCCCGAACCAAAGTCCATTGTTACATATTCATCGGCAATAATAGGGATTTTTTTATTGACTAACGGCAGGATTACATATCTGCCGACTTTATCTTTGTATCTTTTATCATGGGGATTCACA
>DLME01000150.1 GCA_002479215.1 Syntrophaceae bacterium UBA7544 | reverse complement strand
CTTAAGGCCTGGATACCGATATCGTATGTCCCTCCATCCCCGGCGAAAGCCACAACAGTAGTGCCTTTCCTTCCCGTGACTTTCAGCCCCGCCACCAAGCCGGAGGCCGACGCGGCAGTCGAGGCAAAAGTGCAGTTGAGGCAGGGAATGGTAACGGAGGTGGTCGGATAAAGGCCGTGCAAAACGGTAAGGCAGCTTGCCGGTATGGTTAAAATCGTATTTTTACCCAGAGCTTTTAGGGCGTAGCGGTAAGCTAAAGAAAGACCGCATCCCTGACAGGCCCTGTTTCCCGGCAGCATAAATTCTTCTTTCGATACTTTAAACAAATTTTCCGGCATGGCCTATTACCTCTACCCCGTTAGAGAAAGTCTCCAACTCTTGTCAAATATTAATAGTTCAAATAAGATGTCAGTCTAATGCTGCCATCTACAATCGCGAAGCTCCCGTTGTTTCTAACGGGGTCTATTTACGGCAGTTTAACCAGATTGTTTTATTACTTTCTTTGCCGGCGGCGATTTCTTGAAGCGATTGTTGAACAGCTTCAAATATTTCCCGGACCTTTACATCCCGCCCGCCGAGTCCGGCAATGAAATTATGGACAGGAACATTAATGCCCGTGCCGTAGAGCGCGGCTTTGATGTCGGAACAAAGCGCGCCTTCATAGCCGTAACTGATATCCTTTTCCAAGACTATAATAGTTTGAGCTTTACTGAATGCTTTTCGCACATCGTTTACGGGAAATGGGCGAAAAACACGGATACCGGCAACTCCCGCTTTAACACCATCTTTCCTCAGTTGATCAACGGCGGCAGTGGCTTCCATGGCGATAGAACCCATACCGGTCAAAATTATTTGAGCATCATCGGTTTTGTAGCGCCAAAGCATTTCGTCGTAGTTGCGGCCGGTAAGTTTTGCATATTTTTTACCGGTGGCTACAATCACCTCTCTGGCGCAATCGAGAGCTTTCTGCAGTTTATAGCGCATCTCCATGTAGCCGTCGCAGATTATTCCTTCCGCGTTTTCCCTCAGCCAGGGAAATATTACAGGATTGATGTTATAGGGGTTTTCGACGGACAAAACCGTGTGCGGTTTATAGGGAGGGAGAAATGAATTAACGGCTTTTTGATCCGGTATGGAAACGGGCATCATCGTATGGGAGAGGACAAACCCGTCGTAACAAACCATAACCGGAGCGTAAACTTCTTCGGCGATGCGATAGGCCTGAATAACCGAATCAAGAATTTCCTGATTGTCCCGGCAATAAATTTGAATCCAGCCGGTATCGCGCTGAGCGACGGAATCCTGCTGGTCGTTAAAGATAGACCAGGGGGCACCGACGCCGCGGTTGACGCAGCACATGACAATCGGCAGGCGGGAACCGGCCGCCCAGTGGAGCTGTTCGTGCATATAAAGCAAGCCGTGTGAGCTGGTGGAGGTAAAAACACGGGCGCCGACTGTCGATGCCGATATGCAAACGGTGAGGGCGGAATGCTCGCTTTCCACTCTCACGTATTCGGCCTTAAGCTCGCCTGATTCGATAAATTGTGAAAGCGTTTCCGTAAGAGATGTTTGAGGGGTAATCGGGTAGGCGGCAACAACTTGAATATTGCAGAGTTTAGCGGCGATGGCCGCGGCGGTGTTGCCGGTCATGATTTGCACATTATCCATTGTCATCCACCTCTTTGATCATGGTGATGGCCTGGGCCGGACATTCTTCGGCGCAAATCCCACATCCCTTACAGTAGTCCAGATCAATTTTCACGGGAATCGCCGCCTTGACGACGCCTTCAGGACAATAAAGCCAGCATAAATAACAGGCCGCCTTACCCTTAATAGAAGGGATGCATTTTTTCTGATCAATAACCGGCCTCATATCGCGCCAGTCTCCCGTTTTGCCTCCCTCGGCAATAGCCGGCGTACTCATGGCGGAAATATTCTTATCTCTGTTTTTCATTAATTAATCCTATTTCATTTTTATATATTATTACGGCAAATTATTCGATGGAGGACTGTTATGCCGCCCACCAGCGGACGACACTAAAATTTATTGGATTCGTTTTTGCCGGATGCGCTTCGTTAATTTTCTATAATAATGGTTTGTTCGTACGCCTCCTTCAACGCCAGAATATTGCCGGCGGCTACTTGGGGTGACAGTTTCCATTTCAATCCTTGTTCCAGATACGTGAGAGAAATCAAATTCGACGCACGCGCGAAAGCGCCTAAAAGCGGCGTATTTACTATCGGTGCGCCTTCTTTAACCAACCGATGCTTGAGGGCAATCTTTGCCGCATCTATGCAAGCAAGTTTCAATCCTTTTTTTATTTTGATTTGACCGGGGTTTAAATTGGTATTGATAATAAAAATTCCCCCCTCTTTGATCGAACTTTGAATATCCACAACCCCCAACAAGGAGGAATCAAGCACGACGGCAATATCGGCAAATTCGATTTGAGAAAAAGTTCTAATGGGCTCATCGGAAATTCTTGTTGAAGCCGTAAGCGGAGCGCCTCTTCTTTCGGGACCGAAAGTAGGCGCTGAGGTTACCCCCTTAAAGCCTTGCAGGTAAGCGGCTTCGGCCAGAATTTGGGCGCCGACAACCACGCCCTGGCCGCCTCTGCCGTGCCAGATGATTTCATGCATATAAGTTCCAAATTAAAAAAGCCATGGTTTTTCATCCACGGCCTTGAAAATATTTCTAACATTCCAGGATAACAAACTAAATTTATTAATAGCTAGAATAATTCAACCACGTTGTCAATATTTAATTTTCCAGCTACTATATTTATTTTTTGCTCTTCTCTTGTTAATAATTCTGACAGTAAAATAAATTATAGCGAAAAATAATAGTCCGATAAGAAAGAGAGCTAAAATCGTGGGTAAAGTTGCGCCGGCGATGAGAGCACCAGGATACCAGCTGGGTTCACTTACAATACGCCCCAGTTTGGTTTTGTATTTTTCCGGCAAATCGGGAATACCGTCGCCGTTTGTGTCCCGAAAGGACCGGACATATTCAATCACTCCCTGCCATTCTTTTAGTTCCTGAATGCCGCGTTTGGATTTATCCGCGTTCACCCGCACGTCCGATAAATTTTTTACGGGTCTTCCATTTTTATCTTTCGGGACGATATCGAGGAAATGATAAGTATAATTCCCGATTCCTTTTAAAAAGGTGGCGTTGTAAATATTAACCGCCACCCGGTAAAGCCGGTGGTTGGATTGACTGTAGTCAAATTTTTTATATCCTTCTTCCTCGCCGCCCATTTCGATATTCGTCACCCTGTCAAAAATTACGCGGTGCGGATTGTACGTAAAGCGCAGGCCGGATATTTGCAGAAAATAGTCGTATCCCTTGCGCGGGTAAACGCTGGTTAAAATTTCCAGAGCTCTTTTGATTTCATATCCGTAAAGGTAAAAACTAATCAGCGGGTAGCCCATCGTGGAATCTTTATCCATCCCGATACCCAGCGGTATAGTGCGGAATAAATCACCTACTGTTATTCTGCCGGTCTTGCCCGCGATCAAATTATCGCGGATAACTCCGTTGGATTCCACGGCAACGTCAACATGGATTGCCGGATCATTTGCTTCCGAGTCAACTTTATTTACATACCAGCGAATGGAGTCGGCAATCATGTTACCCAGCGGCGATTCATAGGCGCCGATTTCCAAATCCCAGTTAGTATGGGCGATAACTTTGTCATAGCTCAAACCGAAACCGGCGAGAAATTGCGCGTTTATTTTTTGTTTGAATCCTTCAATCATTTTTTGAATTGTCGCATCACCAACAATAGAGCTGTTGATGGCGACAGTTTTATAATTTTTCAGCACGATATTTTTTTTACCGCAGGCGATATCCAGAATGCCTACATTTTTTCCGTAAACCCAGGCGTGGACAATGATTGTATCACCAACTTTAATCGGAGTTTGGTACGGGGCGTGCGTGTGCCCGCTGACAATTACATCGATTCCCTTGACTTTGCGGGCGAGAATTTCATCTTCGGATTTATTGGTATCCGCATCAAGACCGCTGTGCGAAAGGCAAATAACAATATCTGCCTTTTCCTTTTCCCGCAGTATACCGACAATCCTGCGGGAAACTTCGATGGGATCGCCAAAAGTCACCGGCTTGGCAAAAGGAGCTACCGCCGCGGCATCCTTGCCCATAATGCCAAAAATTCCGATTTTGATTCCGGCGCGGGTTAAAACGGTATAATCTTTTACGCCAACTTCCTGAAAAGCTTCTTGCAAACTATCGCCGGCGGGATTTTTTTTATCAAAAATCGCGCTGGCAAAAACAATCTGAGGCATTCCTCCGCCGGCTTTAGCAGCCTTCAAAATCCGGGCCAGCCCCGCCGGTTTCAAGTCGAATTCGTGATTACCCAGAGTGACGGCGTCATAACCCATGGCCTTAAGCAGGCGCAATTCGAAGGCTTCCTCGCGCACGAGCATATGAAAAAGAGAACCCATCGTATAGTCGCCGGAATCCAGAACCAGCACGGTATTTTTTCTTTCTTTTCTTGTTTTTTTAATTACGGCGGCAATGCGCGACCAGCCGCCAAGAGTCTTATCGGCTCCGGCATCAAAAGGCCGATAGTCTATTTCCGGAGAAAAGCCCTGCAGGTGAGAGTGCAGATCGTTGGTGTGCACTATGGTAAGTAGTTTTTCCGCCGCCGGCAAATTTACGGAAAAAGAAAAAAATATGGCTGTGAAAATAATAACAAGGCGCAGCAGTTTCATTTTCCCTCCTGTAGGGCGCATTCTTCCTTAATCATTTCTTAGCATAAAATTCAGGCACGGAAAAGTGTTTATCGTCCAATAACGACTCAATTTTTGTGAGCAATCCGAAAAGAGTCGTTTTATCCAAAGCAGAAACGGCAATGGCATTAAAGCGCCGGCAGAGGCTTGGCAACAAATCCTTATCGGCGATACGGTCGGCCTTATTCAATACTCTTATCGCCGGCTTGCCCTGAATATCCAATTCTTCCAGAATTTTTTCCACCGCCGAAATTTGATCTTCAAACTGATTATTGCTGATGTCAATCACATGCAAAAGAATGTCGGCTTCGTTAAGCTCATCGAGCGTCGCCCGGAATGCCGCAAACAATTCTTGCGGCAAATTGCGGATAAAGCCCACCGTATCGGTGATAACCGCTTCGGTATCCCTGGGGAAACGAAGCCGCGCACTTTTTGTATCCAGCGTAGCAAAAAGTTTATCTTCGATCAATACCGAACTTTTAGTGAGGGTATTGAGCAGCGTGGATTTGCCCGCATTAGTATAGCCGACGATGGAAATGACCGGCAGCTCTGATTTTCGCCTTTTGCCGCGGCGCTGGCACCGTGATTTCGTTATTGCTTTTAAATCTTTTTCCAGGCGATGAATGCGTTCGCGAATACGGCGGCGGTCAATTTCCAATTTTGTCTCGCCCGGACCGACGCCGCCGATACCGCCGGCCAGCCGCGAAAATGAAGTATCCAGATGCGAAAGCTTCGGCAGCATGTATTTTAACTGTGCCAGTTCCACCTGGATTTTCCCTTCCCGGCTGTGAGCACGCCTCGCAAAAATATCCAGGATAACCTGAGTGCGGTCGAGAATTTTCAGTCCGGTGAAATCATTGATGGAGCGCACCTGCGCCGGTGTCAGTTCGTGATCAAAAATCAGCATGTTGGCGCCTATTTGCGTGGCGCGCAGACCGATTGCGGAAAGTTTCCCCTTACCCACCATATATTTGGGATCAGGCTGAGGACGGTATTGGACAAGGCAGTCGAATACTTCCACTCCGCAGGTGCGCGCCAGCTGTGAAAGTTCAGCAAGCGATGCTTCCGCAGAGGATTGCGGATTTTTTTCCACGCGCAAAAGAATAGCTTTTTCCGCCGCTTCCATCTTGCGATATTTTTGTTTTTTGGAAAATTCTTCCTCGAGCGCCGCAATAAAAGAAAGAAAATTGATGTGGAGCCGGCGCGGCTCTTCGGGATTCATGATTAACCAGTACTCTCCCGCCGGATTTTCCGGAATCAGGTGCGCTAAATGGAGCGCTCCCGCAGAGCCGTCCGGGCGAACCTCCAGTGCGCCGATCATGTCCAGCCGCAGGTGCGAGAGATCGGTTAAATCCTCGCCGGAGAGGCCTTCCGTATTTAAATGAGTATGAATCAGGCGCAAGCCTTTGAACCGCGAAGACGACGAGCGGAATCCTTCCAGAGAAGGAATTAAAACACTTTTATAATCGCCGATGATTACCGTGTTTATTTCGCCTTTGCGGCTGATGAGCAGGCCGATTTGGCGATTAATATCGCGGGAAAGAAGAGAAAGCCGCAAGGCGAGCTCCGGGCTGACGATATTTTCCGGGGGAATGCCTTTGCGATAGAGGCGTTCTATTTGTTTGATTTGAGCGGCGCCCAGTCCTGCCGTATTTCCGAATATTTTATTGATAGCCGTTTTCCCCGTTCATTTTGCCAATATCTATCCGCCTCAGGTGGATAAAATTATCGCATCGAGGTTTACTTTAATCTAACAGTCTTCAGCCTAGATTCCTTTAATTACCACAATTCATCCGGATTAGTCAAAACAGCAAAAAAAGTTAAGGATAAAGACTGAAGACAGAAGAATGGGTCTATTAATCCCGCTGAGCGGGATAGCTCCAATAACCTTTGACTACGGATAATTCGGCTAAAAAACTTCAATACGCTTTGCTTTTGAAGTTTTAGTCTCATTACAGCTAACAAATATTACGGCACTGCGTTTGTAATATTTGAGTTTCATTCATTCGACCAGCAACCTTCAGCATGTGTGATCTTTAGGTTATTCACTTCGTTTCTGAAACTTGGGTCTCACTAAAAATCCCCGGAAGGGCGGGCGAAGATTCCCCTGAAATAAAAAGAGGAGAAGGTTGGGGGATTAGACAAAAAAATCCCCGGAAGTTGCCCGTCCTTCCGGGGATTTAAATTAACAGTTAACCCGCCCGGCATACGCCAGGCAAGCTCAACGCGCCGCCTTATCCTAGAAGGTAAGGGTCAGTTTGTTGATGACCATGTAGTCGTCGTGGATGCTAACGTTGGGATTGTAACCGGCAGCAGATGGATCTCCAGTATTGCCTTTGTAATAATCACCTGCCCACCAGTAACCAACACCCAGCATATAGCTCAGGTTATTGGTGATTTTGTAAGTACCGGTAACGTCAAGTTCCCAGCCGTAAGACTTGTCGCTGGCATAACCAGGCGAGTTTGTGTCGGCCATCGCGTAAGCAAGTGCTGCCTTGATATCCAACTTGGGAATCGGACGGACACCGCCATCGACCTGGAAGAACCACGCATTGGTCATGCCAACGCCGGTCCCAGTGCCGGTGCTGCTCCAGTTAAGTCCACCTGGAGCGTTAATTCCGCCTACCCAGTAGGTGAGATCATTATTGAACATAATCAAGCAGGGATTCCAATCCAGGCCGCCGCCTGTGAAACCGCCTTTGAGATTTTTGGGGTCGCTGCCAGCGCCAGACATGTAGGCAAATTGACCGCCGAAATAAAACATACCGAAATTAACATTGACATCAACATCACCCATAATGTCCTGCATTGATACATTGGGTGGAAGGCCTGCGAAGTAAGGAGATTCAGGAGCTTCCGAGCCCCAAGTGTATACAAACATCGCTTCGACCTTGACCGGTCCAACCTTGACCGTCAATTTGGGCTGTAAATAGAAGACATTCACCAGGAGACCGAGAGGTTTGAACGCAGCATTGCGGTCCCAGCCGCCGAGTATACCGACATCGCCGCCCTTGAAGTTATACAAAGCAAACAAGATATACCTGTCCCAATCGACATCGTTACTTGTTTGTGTGGGGTTCACAGCAGAATAGCTATTGTCCGATTCTTTGTAAATGATACCACCGAAATAAAACGGTCCGACGGGCAGTAAGTATTCGATGCCGCCGGTGGCATGTCCGTTCACGTCGGACTGACCGAATCCGTTCTGGAGCCCCCAAGCGTTATCATGAATATAGCCGACCTGGAACATACCGATGGGCGAAGCATACTCAACGTACATCAAATTTAAGGCGATGTTTTGTTCATCCGTCCTGGTTGCTATCGAGTAGGAAGATTGATCAAGACCAGGTGCCTCTCCTCTCGCACCGCCCCAGATTCTGTCCAGAGCGTCAATACGGGTGACCAGCTTCAGGCCCGGAGAAACGATAAAGTTCATATTGACCTGCAGCCTCTGATAGTAAAAGGCTGCGCTTTGATTGCCACTACTACCGCCTTTCGCCAAATCTGTTTGATCCAGATACATTCCGGCTGCGTAATACGAGCCGCTAAATTGTACATCGACCGCGAAGGCCGATGCGCTGAAGGCCATAACCAGCCCCAGCGACAACAAAACTAACCAAAATCTCTTCATTTTTTCCTCCTTAATTTACAAGAGTAAAAAAACTTCCGCCTTTAAAAACGGGCATTTTCTTTAAAGGCCACTTCACACAGTATCCCGCGGTCTTGGTACGGGCTAAAACATAACCTCCACAGGATATATTTTGGCGAAGCTAACACTGGTCAAAAAGCTTGTCAAGATTTTTTTGTGAAAAATTTAACCCTCTTTATATGCTGTTTTGCTCAATAAGATAAAGCAACAAACATGCCACGTTTTCACGCACTCCGGCAAGGTATTACAAACAATGATGCCCGACAAACAGGCCAGGCAATCTTTAATGTCCCCCGACGGCGATGGTAGGCGGTGATGGATGTGTCCTTGCAGACGTAATGTTCAGCGCAGTTAAAAGCCGGTAGTTCTTTATCCTCCTCCGTCACACAAAGTTTACCCGGCGCATGCAGGGTGACAGCTCCGCCAGCGGTTGGTATGGGGAAGTTTTCCCCTGCCTGTCCGGTAGACAGCCCGCAAGCCGAACACGCCGTTAATCTGTTCGATAATTACCCGATTGTAAATCAGCCGTCCCGTCAGCAAAGTGGCTGATTATAATGGAAAATGATTGCAGCAGGCGGTATTTTAAATATTTCTTGACATCAAGGTGATATTAAGGTAGGTGAGGTCGCAAGGAGATTGTGACTTGCGGTCAAATTATGACCCCTGTTCACAAGACGCAAGGCCCGATAAAAGCATGAATTGCCTATATTAAAACGTAGCTTATGACGTTGGAAATCATAAAATTAAAAAGGGAGGTAGAAGAGTATTATGGCTGATGCAGAAAAGGTTCAGTTAAAGGAAGTCTATCCGGTGCCGGCAAAGGTAAAAAAGACGGCATTTATCAGCGGTAGAGCGGCTTATGACAAACTGTGGAAAAGATCGATTGAAGAGCCTGAAGCTTTTTGGGGAGAAATTGCGAACGAATACGTAGAATGGTTCAAAAAATGGGATAAAGTGGAAGACTACAATTTCCACGTCAAAAAAGGCCCCATCTATGTTAAGTATTTCCAGGGCGGAAAGCTCAATGTCTCTTACAACTGTCTGGATAAACATTTAAAGACCCGCGGCAACAAAATTGCCATTCAGTGGGAAGGCAATGAGCCCGGTGAACAAAAATCATTTACTTATAAACAGCTGCATGAACAGGTTTGCAAATTTGCCAACGTCCTCAAAGCCAACGGCATTAAAAAGGGCGACCGGGTATGCCTTTACATGCCGATGGTTCCGGAGCTGGCCATAGCGATGCTCGCCTGCACGAGAATCGGCGCCATTCACAGCATCGTTTTCGGCGGATTCATTTCCGATGCGCTCAAAGACAGAATTATTGATTCCGGCGCGAAGTTACTGGCCGTCTGCGACGGCACTTTCCGCGGCAACAAAGCCGTCCCGCAAAAAGCGAGCGCCGATGAAGCCCTAAAATCATGCCCCTCGGTAAAAACAGTCATCGTCGTCAACCGTGTCGGCGACAAAATCAAATGCGCTTGGACTGCCGGCCGCGATAAATGGTGGCACGAGGAAATGGCCAAAGTAAACGCCAAATGCGATCCCGAGTGGATGGACGCGGAAGATCCGCTCTTCGTTCTTTACACGTCAGGCTCCACCGGAAAACCAAAAGGCGTTATGCACACCACCGGCGGCTATCTGGTCTTCGTCGCCTACACGCACAAAATGATTTTTGATTACCATGAAGAAGATATTTTCTGGTGCACCGCCGATGTCGGCTGGGTAACGGGACACAGCTACATCGTTTACGGCCCGCTGTGCAACGGCGCGACATCGGTTATGTTCGAAGGCGTTCCCAATTATCCGACCTTCAGCCGTTTCTGGCAGGTTGTGGAAAAATACAAGGTCTCCATTTTCTATACCGCACCTACGGCCATCCGCGCCATCGCCAAAGAAGGCAATGATTGGGTCAAAAAAGCGAACATCTCTTCGATCCGTATTCTGGGCACAGTCGGCGAGCCGATTAACCCGGAAGCATGGAACTGGTATTACAATGTTATCGGACGCGGCGAATGCCCCATCGTGGATACCTGGTGGCAAACGGAAACCGGCGGAATCTTAATTACGCCTCTGCCCGGCGCCATCGACATCAAACCCGGTATGGCCACAGTGCCTTTCATGGGCGTATGGCCTGTCCTTCTGGATGACGAAGGTAAGGAATTTACCGAAACGATCGCCAGCGGCGCGCTGTGCATCAAAAAACCGTGGCCGGGCATTATGCGAGGCGTCTATGGAGACCCCAAGAGATTCCAGGAAACTTACTTTGAACAGTTCCCCGGATACTACGTGGCCGGCGACGGCGCCCGCCGCGATAAAGACGGCTATTATCAGATTACCGGCCGTATCGACGACGTTATCAACGTTTCCGGCCATCGCATGGGAACGGCGGAAGTGGAAAGCGCGCTCGTCGCCCATAAATCGGTCGCCGAAGCGGCGGTTGTCGGTTTCCCCCATGACATCAAGGGACAGGGAATTTACGCCTATGTTACCCTGAAAACCGGCATCCAAAAATCGGAGGAATTAAAAAAGGAATTGATCGCCCATGTGCGCACGGTTATCGGGCCTATTGCCACCCCCGATAAGATTCAATGGGCGGATATGCTGCCCAAAACACGCAGCGGCAAGATCATGAGAAGAATTTTGAAAAAGGTCGCCGCCAATCTGCTGGGCGAATTGGGTGATACCAGCACTCTGGCCGATCCCACGGTCGTTGACGACATCGTAAAAAACAGGGTGTAAGCTGAAAAGCCCGATTTTCCTCAAAAGCAAGGAGAATCGGGCTTTTTTATAAAGTCTTTTTATAAGAAAAAAATAAGAATGCGCGTTTTGCTAAAAAAGCTTTAGCGCAGGACAAGGAGGTTTAAAGCTGTGAACATTATTGCTTGCGTAAAACAGGTACCGGATACGGAAGCGCAGATAAAGGTGAAAGCTGACGGATCGGGCATCGAAGACGGCCAAATCAAATGGGTCATGAATCCTTATGACGAGTATGGCGTGGAAGAAGCCCTGCGGCTGAAAGAAAAAAACGGCGGGGAAGTAACGATTGTTTCCGTGGGGCCGGCACGGGCGATGGAAACGGTAAGAACTGCCCTGGCTATGGGCGCGGATAAGGGCGTGCACGTCTCCGACCCGGCGTTGGATAATGCCGATGCGTTCGTTACGGCTTCGGCTCTGGCCGCCGTCATTAAAGGAATACCTTATGACATCATCTTTTGCGGACAACGCGCCATTGACGATGATTCAGGCCAGGTCGGCCCGATGCTGGCCGAGCTTTTGGGAATCCCCCAGTTGACTCTGGTCACGAAATTGGAATATGCTGGAACTTCGGTAAAGGTTATCCGGCCGATCGAAGGAGCCCAGCTCTCGATCGAAACAAGTTTGCCCTGCGTGGTGACGGCGCAAAAGGGACTCAACGAACCGCGCTATGCCTCGCTTCCGGGTATCATGAAAGCGAAGAAAAAACCCGTGGACGTGAAAAATGCGGCGGCGCTGGGAATCGCCACGGAATCAAAAACAAAAGTAGCCAAAACCATTCCGCCTCCCGCCAGACCTCCCGGAAAAATTATCTGCGGAGATGATCCGGCGCAAAAGGCGGCGGAAGTAGCCAGGTTGCTCAGGGAAGAAGCAAAAGTTATTTAATTTAAAAGCGGAGGATTGATAAAATGGCAAAAGGAGTATGGATAATTGCAGAACAAAGAGACGGCGCTTTGCGTAAAATAAGCTTTGAACTTGCTTCCACGGCCAGAAAATTGGCCGATCAGATGGGAGCCGAAGTAAGCGCTGTTCTGCTTGGTTCAGGTATAGAAGGCTTGGCCGCGCAATTGGGAAAATACGGCGTGGATAAAGTTTATGTCGGAGACTCTCCGGCATTGGAACCATATATCACCGAGGCCCATGCCGTGGCGGCAGCAAAAATTATTAAAGAAAACGATCCGGCAATTGTGCTTCTGGGCGCATCTGTTCAGGGCAAAGACTTATCGGCACGCTTGGCCGGGAAACTGGCCACCGGCTTAGCCACGGATTGCATCGATGTAAAAATTGCCGACGGCAAACTTCTGGCCATCAGACCGATGTATGCCGGCAAATGCTTCGGCGAAGTTATTACCAGTGCCACGCCTCAGATGGCTTCGCTTCGTCCCAATGTTTTCGCTATGACGGAAAACGCCAAAGCAGCAGCAGTTACGAAATTCGATCCCGCCATCGATGCGGCTCAAATTAAGAGTAAAATTCTGGAAGTGCAGAAAGACACCAGTGGCAAAGTGGATTTAACCGAAGCCAATGTTATCGTTACCGGCGGACGCGGCATGAAAGGACCGGAAGGATTCCAAATTCTGGAAGAATTGGCCGAAGTTCTAAAGGGTTGTGTCGGCGCATCGCGTGCCGCAGTGGATGCCGGTTGGCGCTTGCAAAAAGATCAGGTGGGGCAAACGGGTAAAGTCGTTTCTCCCAACTTGTATATTGCCTGCGGCGTTTCCGGTGCGATTCAGCATCTGGCGGGCATGAGTTCTTCCAAGTATATCGTGGCCATCAACAAGGATGCAGAAGCCCCCATTTTTGCCAAGGCTGACTACGGTGTCGTGGATGACCTTTTTAAAGTTGTGCCAGAATTAACCGGCGCCTGCAAAAAACTGGTGGGATAATTAATTAGGTTGATAGGCTGAAGGCTGAAGGTTATTAGGACGCTTCGGCCTTCAGTTTAATAACCCTCAGCCTAAACACCTTCAGCCTTCAGTCTAAATATCTAGTTTGGGAGGATCAATGGAACATACAACAACATTTTCAATAGGAAACGAAGGTCGTGAAGTATTCTGGAACGCTCAACATTTTGAGCCGATACTTTTTACTTTAACCGCCGTGGCGCTGGCCATATTCGCTTACGGACTTTACCGGCGCTGGAAGCTATGGAAAGCGATGGGCAAGGAGGAAATCCGCTGGGATAAACTTCCGGCAAGAATAAAATCCCTCTTCGTCAACGGCTTTTTGCAGGTCAAGACCTGGAAAGATGCGTATCCGGGGATTATGCACGGCTTAATCTTTTTTGGGTTTTTTGTTTTGCTGTTCGGGGCTATTTTTGATGCCGGCGAATTCCACATCACGGAACCCTTATTTAACTGGTCGTTTTTGCGCGGCAACTTTTATCTTGGTTTTGCCTTCCTGATGCAATTTTTCGGTCTTTGTGTGCTGATCGGTATATTGCTGGCTCTTTTCCGCCGCTATGTGCTCAATCCGGAACGTCTCGGATATAAAGGTAAGCCGGATAATACTGCCGATGACGCGATCGCCCTGCTCCTCATTCTGGGCATCATTGTGACAGGGTTCCTCATCAGTGCCTTGAGAATCCATGTAACTTATCAGCAGGCTCCCTGGGAATGGGTTCGGTTCGTCAGCTGGGGCATTGCTGCCTACGCGCTTGCTGGCGTCGAAACATCCACCGCTTTGGCTCTTCATAAGGTTATATGGTGGACGCATACGTTTATAGCCCTGGGATTTATTGCTTACATTCCTTATTCGCGGCTTTTGCACATGATTACGACATCCGTAAATCATTTTCTCCTCTCTTTAAAGCCCACGGGATATCTGGAGCCGATTAGCGATTTTGAAAACGCGGAATCTTTCGGCGCCGGGAAACTGGATGATTTTACCTGGAAACAAATTTTCGATTCGGATGCCTGCACGCGCTGCGGTCGCTGTCAGGACGGCTGTCCGGCTTATCTTTCCGGCAAGCCTCTCTCGCCTAAAAAAGTTATTCAGGATATCAAAACTTACTGGCTGGAAAAAGCTCCCGCGGCAATCAAAGCCAAAGCGGCCGCCGCCGCGGAAACGAAGGGAGATGCGGCGCCTCAGAGAGCTCTTGTCGGCGAAGTAATCGATCTGCATGAATTGTGGGCCTGCACCAACTGTATGTATTGTATGGAGCACTGTTCATCCTCCATCGAACACGTGCCGAAGATTGTCAACATGCGGCAATACAAGGTGCTTACGGAAGCCGATTTTGCTCCGGAATTGCAGTTGACATACCGCAATATGGAAAACAATTCCAATCCCTGGGGCGTAGGCGCCCATTTACGCGCCGATTGGGCCAAAGAACTGGGCGTAAAAACTCTGGCCGAAAACCCCCAAGTGGAATACCTCTACTACGTCGGCTGTTCCGGCTCCTTCGACGACCGCGGCAAAAAAGTCTCCGTTGCCTTTGCCAAAATTTTGCAGGCGGCGGGCGTCAGCTTCGGCATTTTAGGCAACGAAGAAGGCTGTTGCGGCGATTCGGCCATGCGCGGCGGCAATGAATACCTCTTCCAGACGCAGGCGCAAGCCAACATCACGACAATGAACGGCTACGGCGTGAAAAAAATAATTACGACCTGCCCGCACGGTTATAATGCCCTAAAAAAAGATTATCCTAACTTCGGCGGCAATTATGAAGTTTACCATCACACCGAAATCATCGCCAATTTACTTGCTTCAGGGAAAATTACCCTGTCCCAGCCGCTCACGGGATTGTTTACTTATCATGATTCCTGTTTCCTCGGCCGTTATAACGACATCTACAAACAGCCGCGCCAAATTTTGAAGGCTATCCCCGGCATAAAGCTTACTGAAATGGAACGCAATCTCAGCAAAAGTTTTTGCTGCGGAGCCGGCGGAGCGAGGATGTGGATGGAGGAAGACATCGGAGATAGGATTAACAACATGCGGACGGATCAGGCCGCGGCAACAAAGGCCTCTACAGTGGCTGTTGCCTGTCCTTTCTGTCTGACCATGCTCTCCGACGGCATTAAAGACCGGCAATTGTCGGAAAAAATGGTTTCTCTCGATATTGCCGAAATCGTCTTAAAGGCAATGGGTCTGGAAGAAACTAAAGCTCCCGTGGATGTTTGCGCAACATAAATGATTGTTATTGCGCAGTAAATTTTAATTTCATAAAAAGCCCGATCTTGAATAAAGAGAGGGCTTTTTTTATAGCAATTTTTTAAAATTTGTTTTAATTTTTTTGTTAGCATAGTATATATGCTAACTCTGTTTAGATGATAAGAAATCAAGAAAGGATGGTAATAAATTTATGGCTACAAACATAGGTTATCAGGATAAACCGTGGCTTAAGTCTTATCAGAAAGGCGTGCCGGAACATATCAAGTACGAAGAAATTTGTATGCCCGATATTCTGGAGCGGACAGCGGCTCAATTTCCAAAAAATGATGCTTTAATTTTCCAAGGCTATAAACTCAATTTTACGCAACTCAAGGAAATGGTGGATAAATTTGCCACTTGCCTGACTGATTTTGGCGTCAAGAAAGGCGATGCCGTGGCCATTTTACTGCCCAACATGATTCCCTGTGTGGCGGCTTATTTCGCCATTTTAAAAATAGGCGCGATCACGGTAATGAACAATCCTCTTTATTCCGACCGGGAACTGGAATATCAATTTAACGATTCCGGCGCTAAGGTATTAATTACTATCGATCTTCTGGGAAATCGCATGATTGATCTGCGTCCCCGCACGCGCATCAAACAAATAGTTATTACCTCCATCGGCGATTACTTGCCCTTCCCTAAAAGCCTTTTATTTCCACTGGTGGCCAAAAAGAAAATGCTGGCCGCCGATGTAAAAGCGGCGCCCGACGTTTACCGCTGGAAAGAATTAATAGCTAAATACCCGGCTAATCCTCCGCAAGTTAAACTTTCCTTCGCTGATGTAGCGATGTATCAATATACTGGCGGGACAACCGGTGTTTCCAAAGGCGTGGAATTGACTCACTCCAATTTAAGCAAACAGGTGCAACAACTTTCCGCTTGGTTCCCCACTTTTAAAAAAGGCGAGGAAAGAGCGTTGGGGGCGTTGCCTATTTTCCATGTTTTCGGCATGTCCTGCGGAATGAATTTCTCCATCTTCATGGGTTGGCCGCAAATATTGGTTCCCAAACCGCAACCGGATGCTCTGTTGGAAGCCATTAAAAATTTCAAGCCTACTGTCATAGCACTGGTTCCCACCATGTATATCGGCCTTTTAAACCTTCCGGCCTTGAAAAAAACAGATATAAGTTTTATTAAGGGCGCTTTTTCCGGCAGTGCGCCGCTGCCAGTGGAAGTAATTAATAATTTTGAGAAAATTACCGGAGGCGTTATTATAGAAGGCTTTGGCTTGACGGAAACTACACCGGTTACACATAACAATCCCTTTGCCGACGGCGCCCGTAAAGTCGGCTCTGTGGGACTTCCCATTTCGGATACTTTATGCCGGATAGTGGATCTGGAAGAAGGCAAAAAAGATATGCCCATCGGCGAACGCGGCGAGTTGATTATTAAGGGACCGCAGGTGATGAAAGGATATAAAGACAAGCCGTCGGAAACAGCCAATATGCTGCGGGATGGCTGGATTTATACCGGCGACATCGCGACAATGGATAAAGACGGATATTTTTATATTGTCGACCGGAAGAAAGACATGATTATTACCGGCGGCTATAACGTTTATCCGCGTGACATTGATGAAGTTTTTTATATGCACCCCAAAGTACTGGAGGCTTGCGCCATTGGCATCCCCGATCCCAAGCGAGGCGAAAATATTAAAGTCTTTGTCGTTCTGAAAGAGGGACAAACCGCCACGGCTAAAGAATTGATCGAATTTGCGAAGGGTAGCCTTGCCGTTTATAAGCTGCCCACGGAAATTGAATTTCGCCAGGAACTGCCCAAAACCAATGTCGGGAAAATATTACGCAAAGAATTGCGGGCGGAGGAATTAAAGAAAAGGAAATAAAGAAATGGAATACAAAAGCATTCTTTTGACTAGGGAAGAAGAAATCGCGACAATCACCTTCAACCGGCCTAAAGTTTTAAATGCCATGAATTCCGAAGTGCTGGGGGAAATTTATGACGCGATAACAATCTGCGCTGGGGATGGCAGCGTAAAGGCTTTAATTTTAACCGGAGCCGGAGACAAGGCTTTCGTGGCCGGAGCTGATATTGCGCAGATGCAAAATTCCACATCAGTGGAAATTCTCCAATTGATGGAATTGGGTCATCGCACCTTGCGGATGATAGAAACTATGCCGAAACTATCGATTGCCGCAGTCAACGGCTTTGCTTTGGGTGGCGGCACTGAAATAGCGCTGGCATGCGACATTAGATTTGCTTCGGAAAACGCCGTTTTCGGTCAGCCGGAAATTTTAATCGGTGTTATCCCCGGCTGGGGAGGCACCCAGCGTCTCCCGCGTCTGGTCGGAATGGGAATAGCCAAAGAAATGATTCTAGGCGGAGTGCAAATTAACGCCCAGAGGGCTTATGAAATCGGCCTGGTCAACAAAGTTCTTCCTGCGGATAAGCTTTTGGAAGAAACCAAAAAATTCGCCAAGAAACTGGCGGCGCTTCCTTCTTTCGCCTTAAAGATGGCTAAAAATTCCATTAATTACGGCTTCGATATGTCGCTGGATAACGCCAGCTTGCTGGAAATAGGATGCATCGCGCAATGTTTTGCCACCGAAGATCAAAAGGAGGGCATGAAGGCGTTTTTAGAAAAAAGAAAACCGAATTTTAAAGGTAGATAGGCTGAAGACTGAAGCGTGGTTCGGCAGGCTCACCAACCCGCCTACGGGGGATGCGTAACATCAATTAAGGTGGATAGTCTGATAACCCTAATGGTCACAAGAGGCTATTAGGCTAAAGGGGTTTTTATGGATTTAGAATTAATCGAGCAGTTAGTTGTCAAGAACGACAAAAAAATAATTTTTTTGATTATGGACGGGTTGGGCGGCCTGCCGCAGGAAGGCGGCACAAAAACGGAACTGGAGACTGCAGCCACGCCCAATTTGGATCACCTTGCCGCAGGCGGCATCTGCGGACTTCTTGATCCCGTCGGCTATGGCATAACACCCGGCAGCGGACCGGCTCATTTTGCTCTTTTTGGCTATGATCCTTTAAAATATAACGTCGGCCGCGGTCTGCTTTCCGCGGCGGGCCTTGATTTTCCCCTGTCCCCGGACGATCTCTATATGCGCGCCAATTTTGCCACCCTAGATAAATTCGGCCACATTGCCGACAGAAGGGCTGGCCGTTTGGACACGGAGAAAAACAAGCTTTTATGCATTAAACTTAAAGCCAACGTTCATTTGCAGAAGGCAAAAGAAGTCTTTTTTGTAACGGAGAAGGAACATCGAGCTTTAGTGGTTTTACGTGGCGGCAATTTGTCGGAGCAAATAAGCGAAACCGATCCTCAGAAAACAGGCCAGCCGCCTCTTGAGGCACAAGCATTGATTCCCGCAGCTGAAAATACAGCGGCAGCCGTCCGGGAGCTATCGGATAAAATCAGAGATGTGCTTTCCCAGGAAGAAAAGGCGAACATAATGCTTCTGCGAGGCTATGCCCGCTACCGGACTTTCCCCTCTATGGCCGGGCGTTTTGGGTTGAATCCACTGGCGGTGGCAAGCTATCCCATGTATAAGGGAATCGCGCGGTTGCTGGGAATGACTCTGCCACAAGAGACAACGACAATCGAAGAGGAAATTCAAGCTCTTTCGTCCAATTGGCGTTCTTTCGATTTCTTCTTTGTTCACGTTAAGGCAACCGATTCCCGCGGAGAGGACGGCAATTTCGCCGAAAAAGTCAAGGCCATTGAAAAAGTTGATTCTCTCCTTCCCGAAATTTGCGCTTTAAATCCCGATGTTCTTGTGGTCACCGGTGATCATTCCACGCCTGCCGCCATGGCTGGCCACAGTTTTCATCCCGTTCCGGTTTTGCTTTCCGCAAAAACCTGCCGCCCAGACGGAGCTGTAAGCTTTGGTGAGAGCGCTTGCCTTACCGGCGGATTGGGTCGAATGCCCATGAAATATCTCATGGGTGTCGCGCTGGCGCACGCGGGAAAACTGCAAAAATTCGGTGCGTAACTGTTCCCGAATGAACTACCGGTTTGATAAATCCAATTCCTGGAAAATTCTTATGGGAGGAAACGGCTTAATTATCAGCGCCAGAAAAGTAAGATAAATGTGATTAACGTGTTTCTGAGATAATTGATGGACAATATGTAAGCCAAACATATTCATGAAACATAGATTCGCAATTTCGTCTTTCCCAATAAATATGCGACAATGCAGGTTAAGGCAACAGTAACTATAAATTGCAGCATTCTCTCAGCCGAGGGCCCGATGGATATTATTCCCCCTTGGTGCTTAAAAATCTCATACAGGCTATTAGATAAGTACTGAAAATACTTATGTAAGGCAAAAATTCCCAGGGAATATTTGGCCAAGAATTCTATCGGGTGATTTGTGGTAAACCGGCCGGTAATAAATAGTGAAACAAGAGATAATACTCCAAAAAAGATGGACAATCTTCCATAAGCCGACATAATATTGCTAAAAGTCAATTCAGCATAAACGCTCAGGAAAAATCCGATGAAAAAACAAATACGGTATTGAATAAATTTATCTTTGTAATTCTGTAGATAATATGCAACGGGAATATAAATATAATAATTCTCCATAGCCATAGTGTCAATGCCCAGTCCGTATAATGACGAGAGGGCAAAATGCAGACAGGATAAGGCGATTATGACAATGGACAGGATCAATTTAATTTTTTCCGCAAGTTTAAGAAACAGAAAAGTCCACATTGTGCATAAAATTAATATAAAAAGAAAATAGAAAACGGAAGCACCGACATAGGAAAGCTCAGGTCCTCCTCCGGGAATAATGGTATTTAAAGGAAGAGGAAGTTTGCCCCCCAAAAGTAAATAAACAATGAATTGGATGCAAACCCAAAACAAAAAAATCTGGATCAACCTTATTGACCGCTTCTTCCAATAATTTTCAATATGGGATGCCTTATTAATAAAGAGATAAAGGGAAACAAGTATAAATGTAGGCACTGCCAAGAGAGTTATATTATGATAAAAAAGTCTGATGGCTTCTCTGCCCAAAAAGGCGGCGTAATTGTTATACGGCAACATTCCTCCTGATATTGGCTGGAGATGCCAAATTAAAACAAGAACAATGCAGATGGCTTTGATAATATCAATCCCTGCATTTCTTGATTGATCACCCATAAGTACTTCCCCAGATTAGAAATTTAAATTTATCAGTGAATCTAATAGCACTTCACATAAAATAACTTCGATTAGGTGCTATTTTCTATATTGGTAGCACATGTTGAATCAGAGTGCTACCATTTTGGAAAGTGGGATAGATTTTACGGAAAATATTTCAATCACGGGTATGAACCCCCAAAGCATGTTTTGGAAACTCATTTAGCAGCAAGCTATGGGGCATCAGTGGATACTTGGTCATCAACAGGGTCATTCCGTGCTTGACACGGAATCCAGGATTTATTACTATTTCCGCACCGTTATTACAATTTAATCAAGCATGGCAAAAATCTAATCATTAGGAGAAAAAACATTGATGATTCATGGACGGGAATTTCAAATTGCTTCACTCAATGAAATTCATTTCAAGATTGTGGAGATGATGAGAAATAAGCCCAAGGGAAAAGTTTTGGATTTGCCCGCCGGCACAGGCAGATTGTCGTGGATGCTGCACAATGAGGGATTTGGCGTGATGGCGGCGGATATCGGCATTGATTTGTTCCGCAATCCGGAAATTCCTATTGTCAAGGCCGATATGGACGGCAGATTCCCTTTTGACGACGGTTCTTTTGATTATGCGTTTTGCATAGACGGACCGGAACACGCGGAAAACATGTATCATTCTTTCCGGGAATTCAGCCGAGTTTTAAAAAAGGGAGGCTTATTTACTTTAAGTTACCCCAATTATTCCAACATCGAATCCAGAATGCGCAATATTTTTTACGGCGTGCTGGAGCCGGTGGAACCGTATGTAGAAAAAAGAGGGAAGAATAACGGCCATATCAACCGGCCTGTCTACGCGCTTTTAAAAATGGCCCTGCAATACGCCGGGCTGGAAATAGAAACAATTACCAGTGAAAAAATAAAGTACAATCAACTTTTCCTTGCACCGATTGCTCTCGTTATAAGTATTTTTACTTTGATCAAAGGAAAAAGGGGAAGAAAGAAGTACTGGCTTGATGAATCCAACTCCTGGAAAATACTTATGGGAGGAAACGGATTAATAATTACCGCCAAAAAAATAAGATAAGCTCTTGCGGTAAAATGCCGATAAAATATTTGATTAGTGCTGTGCCGTTTTTGTGCACAATGTGCACAAAAAACTCCGTCGTAGTGCAAAATAATCCAAGAAAGAACGGTACTATTTTGAAAAATATTATAGAATTTATGAAAAAGTGAATAGATTGGAGCCGACTTGATATTTTCTAAATTAAAAGTATATTTTGATGTGTTTAACAAAAAAAACAGAATTTTATTGATATTACGAAATACGGTTACGAACAGTATCAAGATATTATCATCAACAATAAAGTTGTCAAAAGAGCCAGCGGCAGTCATCCTGAATCGGAGCTGCGCTATCAAATTATCCAGCAGGTTTTGAACCGTTACAATTACCCTTTTACCATGCTCGATATCGGCGCAAGCTAGGGGTACTACTCATTTAGAGCGGCGCATGACTATGACTGCGTCTGCGTAATGATCGAGGGAAATAATCCGTCGTACCCGAAAGTGGGCCGGCAATTGCTCGACCTTTGCAAGGCTAATACGTCTCTCGAGAACATTATTTTGCTCAATAAACAGGTCATTCTGGCAGACTTGAGTAAGCTGAGTGAATGTGAAAGTTTTAGTGTCGTTTTAGCCTTGAATATCATCCACTGGTTTGGCCCGCGCTGGAAAGAAGGCGCCGACGCGATTTTAGCAATGGGAGACAACATTATTATCGAAACCTCGCCACAGGAAGATATCGCCGGCAAGGAGGAAAATACGTTAAGAAAATCAATTGAAGAATATTTGGTTTCCAGAAATGCAAAAATCCTGGGGGAAGTTCCCCGACACACCTCCGCTAAAATGGCCACAATGTACCTTTTCGAAACAGAGAAGAAAAAGCTTGTCAAAAAGCAATGGCTTACTCCAAAAGAAGACCTTGACCATATCTCAATTGCCAGCGACTACGAAGCAAAAAAGATTATAAAAAGACCGCCGCACGCTTCTGCTTTACAGGTCACCAATTGGAAAACCGGCATTAATTTAATGACTTTCTTAATGTATAACGGCGCTTATCCACCCAGAAAACAAATCAAGAAAGCGCTTAAAAATATTGTGGATGAAACACATAACGACTGGACTGTAAACAATATGATTTTGCAAGGAAATAAATTAAGTCTAGTTGACTGGAATGATCCCACACATGGTCCTGATGGCGTAAGGAAGAACACCCTACGGGTGTTAAAATCGCATTTACGTCTTATCGGTTTAAAAGACCCGGCCAAAATCGAGCATTACTTCCGAAACCGCCTTATCAAAACTTAATGCTTGTTAATGTATTTTTATTTTTGGCGAATCGCACCTTATATTTTTCCATTTCCAGTTTTTGTTTATTTATATGGCTTTCAACATTATTTTTAGTAACTAAAACACCGAAGTCTTTAGGGACATTGACGACACTGCTGCAGCCAAATATTCTCCTGATAATAGTGTCACCGACTAAGTATCGATAATGACCATCCTCGTAATAGTTTAGATTATTGGTTGTTACGGAATTGAAACCACTGAAATCATAAAAGTCCGTGATTGAAGCGAGCCTTTCTTTGATGGGAATAAGACCCAACGCACAGTTTAAATATCCTTGGCTGTTAATAGGATTAAAAAAGAAGATCAAGGAAATTTTATTTTTTTTTGATAATGCGATCATCTCTTCGATTTGGGTAAATACTTCATCGGTTAATTTCTTATCATAGTTAAAAGGATTATATGTAAAATCCTTATTAATAAAGATTGGTTTACCAGAGGTGATAATTTTCTTCTCCCTGTTTAGCCAGCTGAGCCATAGACCGTTTTTATCCAATATAAATTTGCCTTCTTGTTTGCCAAACAATA